>NZ_SRIC01000010.1 GCF_004684775.1 Streptomyces sp. MZ04 | reverse complement strand
TTCGTCGGCAGCGTCAGATGTGTATAAGAGCCAGCCCGAGCCCTGCCGCCCCGCCCAGCCGTCCCGCCAGCGGGTACGTCAGCAGCCAGCACGAGTGCGACAGCGAGAACTGTGCCGCGAACGCCGGAGCACGCTCCCGCTCCGGCGCCGAACGCCGGAGCAGCCGCCCCGTCGGGGTGAGCACCATCGAGCACGTGGCACCGAACGCCGCCCAGACCAAGAGCAGCGCGGGCCAGCGCCAACTCCCGTCCGTCCCGGCCGTGACGATCCCGAGCCCGGCGAACACGACGACGAGCAGCATCGCTCCGCCGAGCATCACGGTCCGGTCCCGTACGCGGTCAAGCATGCGAGGCAGCACCAGCGCGACGGCCATGGATCCGCCCCCGTACATCCCCAGCGCGAGCGACACCGACCCGGCGGACAGGCCGAAGACCCCCTGGACGTACACCACGGAGTTCACGGTCACCATGGCGCTGGCCGCCGCGACCGCGAGATTCAGCGCCAACAGGGCACGCAGCTGCGGCAGTCGGAAGAAGAGCCGACTGCCCGCGGTGGCCTTGGCGTAGACGGAACCGGTGCGTGGCCCGGCGGTGGCGGCGACAGGCTTCGGCAGCGCGACGGAGACGACAAGCGCCGCCGACCCGAGGAAGCCGACCATCGTGCCGGTGAACAGCCAGTTGTACGTCATCACGGTCAGCAGCAGACCGGCGAGCGCGGGACTGAACAGGCTTTCCAGGTCGTACGCGAGCCGCGAGAGCGACAGCGCCCGCGTGTAGTCGCGCTCCTCGGGCAGCACGTCGGGGATGACCGCCTGGAAGGCCGGGGTGAACGCCGCCGAGGCGGACTGGAGCAGGAAGATCAGGACGTAGACCTGCCAGATCTGCCCGACGAACGGCAGACACAGTGCGACCCCCGCCCGGATCAGATCGGCGCCCACCATCAGCGTGCGGCGCGGCAGCCGGTCGGCGAACGCGCCGATCGCGGGGGCGATGAGCACGTACGCCGCCATCTTGATCGCCAGCGCGGTGCCGAGCACCTCACCGGCGCTGTCGCCCGCGATGTCGTACGCGAGCAGGCTGAGCGCCACCGTCGCCAGACCGGTGCCGGTGAGGGCGACGACCTGGGCGGTGAACAGGTGGCGGTACGTGCGGTCGCGCAGGACGGACAACATGCGGCGGGCCCCCGTTCGGGTGTCGACTGCCTTGCCAGAGTACACATCATGTGCGCATCTGCGCACATGAAAGTTCGAGGCGCCCCATCCTGCCGGGTGCCCGGCTCTAGGCTGGGCACATGCCCGAACGCGAGCCCGTCCCAGCTGCACCTGATGCGCATCTGCGCGAACCCGACACCGCCCGTCTCACCGAGGCGACCCGGGTGTTCGCGCTGCTCTCGGACCCGACGCGGCTGCATCTGCTGTGGCTGCTCGCGCTGGAGGGGCTGGAAGAACCGGGGGAGCCGGGCGAGGGCGAGTCGGACGTCGGCTCGTTGGCCGAGCGCTGCGCCGCCTCCCGCACGGCGGTCAGCCAGCACCTGGCGAAACTCCGCCTCGCCGGACTCGTCGAAACCCGCCGCGAGGGCCGCCACGTCCACTACCGCCTGACCGACGGCCACTTGAGGCGCCTGGTCATGGAGGCGCTCAGCCATGCCGACCACCGGGTGAGCGGGCAGGCGCCGCACGACTGAGCCTCGGTCGGACAGGGGGTGTCCGACCGAGGCGCCCCGCGACGGCAAGGGCGCGGGTGTGCCTGCGGGCACGGGTGATACGGGACATGGATGTCTCCGGGTGTGAGGCAGCACGGCACGGCGCACGCCCGGAGACACGGGCGCACTGCCGCCCCGGCAGGGGGTCGGTTGATGAGATCCGCGGGTTACACACCCAGCGGCGGAGGACCCCGCCGCACCACGACATCCGCGAGCACGGCTCTGCGCGGCGGCGGCCGCGCGGCCCACACCGGAACGACCGGCCCGGCCCGATCCGCCACCCGCCCACCGTCACACCGGTCAGCAGCGCCCAGGCAGCCCCGATCCGCGCCCGCATAGCATCGACGGGAACAGCAGTTGGGCGGGCTCCTGCCGCATGCATTCGCCGCGGTCGTAGGAGGGACCAGGGGAACGGCGCCGGTGGCGGTCCGGACTCGGCAGATGATCGAGCTCGGCCAGGACCCCGCTCATAGGGGCTGGGTGGCGACGTTCGGCCCGGACGGCCCACTATGTGCAGCGGCCTGCCGATCGTCCGCTACACCCACGCCGAACTCGCCGACCAGTTCCCTGGCTTGAGCTCGTCGACACGACAGGGGAGGACCACCTGACGCCAGGGGGAACCTCTCAGCAATTCACCGCGGTCCTCCTGCGACGCGCAACCGATACGACCGCACCTCGGCGGTGACGGCGCGGGTCGGCAATGAGCGCAGACGTGATCCGGAGGGTCGATCAGCGGTAGTCAGGGTTGGGGAAGTCGAAGCGGCAGCCCGCGTCCCACTGGGAGCGCTGATTGCCGTACGCGGGGAACCCGCCCGCGTCCTTGAGCAGCCGGGCCAGGTGCAGGAGGTTCCAGGTCATGAACGTCGTATTGCGGTTGGTGAAGTCGTTCTCCGGACCCCCCGAGCCGGGGTCCAGATAGGACGGTCCGGGACCGGCCTCGCCGACCCAGGCGGCATCGGCCTGCGGCGGGATGGAGTACCCCAGATGCTGGAGCGAGTACAGGACGTTCATGGCGCAGTGTTTGGCGCCGTCCTCGTTGCCAGTGATCAGACAGCCGCCGACCCGTCCGTAATAGGCGTACTGGCCCTGGTCGTTGAGGAGGCCGGAGCAGGAGTAGAGCCGCTCGATGACCTGCTTCATCACCGAGCTGTTGTCGCCGAGCCAGATCGGTCCGGCGAGGACCAGGATGTCCGCGTCCATCACCCGGCTGTAGAGCACCGGCCACTCGTCGCTCGCGGCCCCGTGCTCGGTCATGTCCGGGTAGACGCCGGGGGCGAGGTCGTGGTCGACGGCGCGGATCTCGTCGACCCGTACGCCCTGCTGCTCCATGACCTTCCGGGAGATGTCGATCAGGCCCTGGGTGTGGCTCTGCTCGGGCGACGGTTTGAGGGTCGCGTTGATGAACAGGGCCCGCAGGTCATCGAAGTGGCGGTCGGGATCGGACACAAGAGCTCCTGATGTCGCGCGAGGATGAGGATGGGGATGGGGTCAGGTGGTCCGCTGCCAGGGCCACAGCCGGCGCCGGGCGGGGACCGTATGGGGGTCGGGCAGCAGCTGTGGGGCATGCTGCCGTACGAGGTCGAGGACTTGGCGGACGCTGGGGTTGGTCAGCGTGTGCCCGGCCACGGAGACCGTGGGCACCGTCTCGTCGCCCTGGTTGACGGAACGGACGAACGCCGCAGCGGACTTGTCCTGCCAGATGTCGATCTCTTTGTAACCCAGACCGGTTCGGCGCATACCCCGGCGCAGCCGAGCGCAGAAGGGGCAACCGGGCCGCCAGTAGACCTGGATTTCGGTGGGATCGGGGTGGTCTGGTTCGGACACGGCGGTCCTCCTTGGTGCCGGGTCAAGGGGAACGCGGCGAGGCGTGCGGGGCATTCCGAAGAGAGGGAAGCGGCTTGCCCGTTCTACGCCGATCGCAGCGTCAGGACGTCGGTGAATCCTGGCCGAACACGATTGGGCTGTCGCGATTCGATGCGGCCGGACCTTCGCGCACACGCAGCCGGTTGTCTATGTCGGCCTCGTAGACGGCGAGTTCGGCCCGAACGTGCGACTTGAACAAGAACGCGTGCGGTTCCACCCGCTTGAGGATGTCCTCAACCCATGGCACGTCTAGGCTTGCCGACCATGGCAGAACTCTCCCTGGTCCAGACCGCCGAGATACCCTTCGGCCGCCTTGAAGACTTCGACCTCGTCACCACCAGCACGGGCCCACTCCTGGTAGGCACCCATCCGGATGGGGTGTGCACCTGGGACCCGCTGCGGGACCGGTGGGCGGTGCACCGCCTTGACAGCCCTCCGTGGCCGCCGGGGTACGGATCGGAGAGTCCCGCCGCGCTGTCCGCGCTGGGGGCCCTGGTCGTGGACGGGCGGATCGTGGTCGGCGGAGGCTCGAAGTACCAGGGGTTCGCGCAGTGGGATCTCGACAGCGGTGCGGTCCGCGGCTTCGCGGACTACCACTACTTCAGTGTGGACACGGTCGGCACGCTGGAACTTCCCGGCCGGTCACTGTTTCTCACCTCCCCCGCGAACGAGGCCGTGGCCGTGTGGGACGCCGCCGACAGCGGCACCGGGCATCCTGCCAAGGAACACAACGTCAGGTACGACCGCGGCACAGCGCCGGGGGTGCTCGATGGCCGGCCGGTGCTGGTGGCCTACGACGGAGACTATGGCTGCAACGGAGTGTGGGATCTCGACGTAGGTCTGCCCTTCGTGAAGTTCGACGACGAGCTGGAAACTGAGGACGGCGAGGAGAGGCTGACGTCGTTCGCTCTGGCGCACGTGGGTGGCCGCCCTCTCGTGGTCGCCGCCGGTGCATTCGGCAGCCTTGTCCCGGTGGACATCGACCGCGGCGAGTGGGGCGAGCCGTTCGCCGGGAGCGAACCACTCGAAGAGGAAAGCGACATCATGGTGGCCGTCGGCGCTGCGGATGGCCCTCCGATCGCCGTCACTTGCACCTGCGACCCCTACCCCGCCCCCGGCTTCACCAGCACGCTACGCGCGTGGGACCTGGAACGAGGCCACGCACTGGGCAGTCCGGTCGCCGCGCACGAGGGCGGCGGCGCGCTCGGCGTTCAGTTCACCGAGCTGAACGGTCGGCCCGTCGCCGTCACGGTGGGGCGCCGCGATGCATCTGTACGGGTGTGGGCACTCGACGGTTGATCCCTGCCCACAGGCTTGTGCCGACTTACGGTGGCCAGGACGCCCGCGTGGTGGGGCGTACCCACGCCTACATCCCGAAGCTGAAGCGGCGAATGGCTCGACGAACTCATCCAGCTCGTGCACATAGATGTTGGCCAGGGCCGAGGAGGCGCTTCGCCTTGCGGCGCTGCAGAGAGCGCGGCAGCCATGGCGGGGACGATGCGCCGAACCGGATGGAAGCGGTAGTACTCGTGGCGCATCGCCTCGACGATCCGGTCGATCTTCCGCTGTGCCGTGCCGTCCATGGTTTCCGACGTGCCCCGGGTGCCATCGCGCCATGGTGGCGTAGGCCCCGCCCGTAGGTGGCGAGCGCCCCGGGGGCGTCTTGAGGCGGATGGGCGGGTCACGGCTTGGCGTGGGTCCACGCGGCATCGCCGGGGATAGGTGTCCGCTGAACGGATCAGGCGGTCTGAATAACGGTCTGGTTTCGTGCGCTGGGACTTTCGAACATTACGCATGGTCATGTGACGCGCACATCTTTCTGGCGCAACTCCAGCGCCGGTCCTGCGCCATCGAGGTAGTCACCGTGTCACTCGACTCCATCACCAACTCCGTTGACGAGGCCGTCAGCGGATTCTTCGAGCCCATAGCCACCTGGCTCGGGGAAGTCGTCTTCTACTCCGTCCCCGTCGCCGGTACGGAACTGCCCCTCATCGTTGCCTGGCTCGTCGTGGCTGGTCTGGTCTTTACCGCCTGGTTCGGTCTTGTGCAGGCCAGGAAGTTCAAACTCGCCGTTGACGTGGTGCGTGGGAAGTACGACGAGAAGGGGTCGGCCGGTGAGGTCAACCACTTCCAGGCGCTGACCGCCGCCGTCTCGGGCACCGTCGGTCTGGGCAACATCGCCGGCGTGGCCGTCGCCGTCTCCATCGGCGGCCCCGGTGCCACCTTCTGGATGATCTTGTGCGGCCTGCTGGGCATGGCCACCAAGTTCGTCGAGGTCACCCTGGGCGTGAAGTACCGCGAGGTGCACGCCGATGGCACCGTCTCCGGTGGCCCGATGCACTACCTGCCCAAGGGCCTGGCTGACCGCTTCGGCAAGAACGGCAAGACCCTCGGCAAGGTGCTCGGGGTGCTCGCCTCCTTCATGATCCTGTTCTTCGGCCTCTTCGGCGGCAACCTCTTCCAGGTCAACCAGTCCTACGCTCAGCTGGTCTCCGTCACCGGCGGCGAGGGCGGCCTGATGGGCTCCTCCGCAGGCGCCCTCTTCTTCGGCGTCCTCATCGCCGCGCTCGTCGGCATCGTGCTCCTCGGCGGCATCCGCTCGATCGCCAGCGTCACCAGCAGGCTCGTGCCCGCCATGGCCGGCATCTACATCGCGGCCTGCCTGGTCGTCATCCTGGTCCACGTCACCGAACTCCCGGCCGCGGTCGCCACGATCATCGAGGGCGCCTTCAACCCCGAGGGTGTCGCCGGTGGTGTCCTCGGTGCGCTGATCATCGGGTTCAAGCGGGCCGCCTTCTCCAACGAGGCCGGCCTGGGTTCCGCGCCGATCGCCCACTCCGCGGTCAAGACCAAGCACCCCGCCAGCGAGGGCCTGGTCGCGCTCCTTGAGCCGTTCATCGACACCGTCGTCATCTGCACGATGACCGCGCTGACCATCGTCATCGCCAACCCCGCCAGCTGGGCCGCGGCCCGCAAGGACCCGGACTCCATCGGCGGTGTCACCATCACGTCGGACGCGTTCGGCACGGTCATGCCCTGGTTCCCGTACATCCTCACCATCGCGGTGATGCTGTTCGCCGTCTCCACCGTGCTGACGTGGGGCTACTACGGCCTCAAGGCGTGGACTCACCTCTTCGGCCGCAGCAAGGCCAGCGAGCTGACGTACAAGGTCGTCTACACCCTGTTCGCGATCGCCGGATCGCTCCTGACGCTGCAGACCCTGATCGACATGGCCGACGCCGTGCTCTTCATGCTCGCCGTCATCAACATCATCGGCCTGTACCTCCTGGCCCCGGTCGTCAAGCGCGAGCTGAACTCCTTCCTGGAGTTCGTCCGCGCTCGCAAAGTCGGTGACCAGGACCACGAAGACCAGGAGTCGGTGAAGACCACCGTCTGACCGCCCCCGCGGCCCGGCTCCTGAGCGGGCCCGTACACACCTGACGCCTTGGTGTGGACGGGCCCGTTCGCCATGCCTGTGCAACACGTTTAGGCAGGTGAAATGCGATCTGACGGGGGCGCGTACGCCGCTCAATCGCCGGTACTCAGGGTGGCCAGGAGTTCTAGGGACGCTATGACTCCACCGACCAGCCCGAGCGCGCTCAGTTCGACACGACCTTCCACTCCGGCCCCGTCGGCCTCTCCTTGGCCTTCAGGATCAGGATGGGGGATCCAACTTCCCTGACGCTCCGAGGAGTTCGTGGAGCAGATGTGATGCCGTGATGACGCCGAGCAGATGTCTGCCGTCCTTGGCCTTCTCAACGACGGCGACCAAGGGGCTGCGGACCAGTGCCATCAGCGCGGCGACTTCCAGGGCCGTGTCGTCGGGGTCCGCGATCGGGGGCTTTACGGCCTTGCTGGAGAGGCAGTCTCCGACGGTGCGGCCGACGAGGGCCTGGCACAGCCTGTCGGCGTGTTTCTCGTCGACGACGGCGGCGAGCGTCGGGTCCTCGATCACGTAGGCAGGGACGAGGACCTTGACCATCTGGGAGGCGGGCAGGATGGCCTTCGGCTCGCCCTGCTCGTCGAGCACCAGGAGGGCAGGAAGCCGGTGCTCGGCCATCAGCCGGGCCGCCTCCGTCGCGTCACTGTCCAGGCTCACCGACTCGTACTCCCCTGCCAGGTCGCGAGCGCGCATGACCGGCTCCTCGTCTGTGCACTTGCCCGATACGTCCTCGTGCCCAGCGTCGTACGCATTCAGGACGTGGGCGAGGCTCTTGACGGGAAACATACGCCTCGGCCCGCCGCGGACCGTGGAGATGTGCCCACTTGAGCCTCACTTCCGGGAACCGGGCATAGGGCCACGCTTGAGGTCATAGACGATCCATCCGGCCAGCAGACCTACCTCGGCAGGAACACAACGAGAGCGCCGACGCTCAGCACGGCCCAGTTCATGACGTGATACGTCCCTTGGTCGGGTATGGCAGAGGTGTGCCTTGGCCGAGGCAGGGGTGGGCAGGCGACATCTACGGGCTCCGGTGCGGGGCAGGGGTGGGCATCTGCCGACCAGACTTCCCGGCTCACCTGCGCCGATCTTAACGGGACGGGGGTGGTGGAGGGATGTTCCTACGTCTCTGGTGTGTGCGCCCGGGTCCGGGGCCGTCGTCCGAGGAGTTCGGCCAGGCCCTGGCGGGTGGCAGCCAGGACGACGCGGTCCTGGGGGCGCAGTACGTAGCCGGGGTGAAGGTCCCAGACCAGGCCCGCGGGGTGTTCGGTGCCATCGTCGGCGGGCGCGGCCGCCAGGTCGGGCAGACGCTCGTCCGGTGCGGCCGAGTCCAGGGCGATGACGCGCCAGGACCCGGCCCGGAAGGATTCGGCGATGGTACGGCCTTCGAGCTGGGGGTGGCCGGCGACGTCGAGGGCTGCGAAGAGCAGCACCCGGCGCTCGACGGGGATCGCGCCGAGCACCTGGCGGCCCATCATCGCCCCGGCGAACGCGGGAGCGGCGAGGGTGGAGACGCTGCGGCTGCGGGTGAGGGCCTGGGGGTGGGCGGCGCGCAGGGTGCGGTAGACGGCGGTGGCGAACGCGTCGTCGTACAGGCGCAGGGCCACGCGCAGGTCGGGTTTGACGGAGCGGGCGTACAGGGCCGCTTCGAGGTTGGTGGTGTCGCTGCTGGTCAGGGCGAGCAGGGCGTGGGCGCGGTGGATCTTGGCCGCTTCCAGTACGCCTTCGTCGGTGACGTCGCCGATGACGGTGGGTACGCGCAGGCGGCGGGCGAGCGGGATGCCGCGCGCTTCGGGGTCCTCTTCGACGCACACCACGGGGATGCCGAGTTCGCGCAGCCGGGCCAGGACGCGGGTGCCGACCTTGCCCAGTCCGAGCAGGACGACATGGCCCGAGAGCCCGCGCGGCGGGCGGCGCAGGGCGGCCGCGCTGCGGAAGGTGCCGAGGGCTTCCAGGACGGCGGCGAGGAGCACGGGCAGGAGCAGCAACCCGGCCAGTCCGGACAGGAGTTGGAGGATCTGGCGGGACGTGGGCTGGCCGAGGGCGGGGTCGTCGATGGCGAAGAGGTCGAGCAACGTGAGGTAGCCGGCGTGCAGGGGATGTGTGTGGGGGACCGTCAGCCAGTTCGCCACCGCCAGGCCGAGGACGCAGGCCGCGAGCCCGGCCAGTGACCAGCGCAGCCGGGCGGAGAACAGGGAGCCGAACGGGATGCCGCGGCCCGCGAGGCGGCCGGGCGGCAGTGCGGGGCCGGCGTGGGTGACGGTTTCCAGGACGATGGTGCCCCGGCCGGTGGCGGCGGCCACTGTGCGGTCGTCGGGCAGCAGGAGCGGTCCCTCGCCTTGACCGCTGGCGTCCGAACCTTCCGCTCCCGCCGGGTCGTTGGTGGTGGCCGACAGCAGGGCCAGGGTGCACAGGCCGGGGTCGGCGACCTGGCCACGGCCGGGCGGGGTGCGTTCCGCGGCGCGGAGGAGCAGTCCGTCGGCCTGGACGACCTTGCTGGTCCCGGCGACGGCGGTGGCGGCCAGTGCGGGGGCGGCGGTGTCGGCGTCGGACAGGACGGTGGTGGACGTGTCGAGCGCTGTCCGGTCGAGTCCGGGCGCGGTCACCGCCGCGGCCTGGTCGAGCAGTTCCTCCAAGTGCTGGCCGAGCTTGCGGTTGTAGAGCCGGATGACCAGGCGCAGGCGGGGGTTGAGACGGCGGGCGGCCAGCGCGGCGTGGATGTTCGTCTCATCGTCGTCGTAGACGAGCGCGAGCGCGGCTGCCTCGCGCACACCGGCCTCGACGAGGGTCGGCTCGTCGGGCTCCGGGGCTTCCAGGACCCGCGGCGCCTGTGCGTCCCCGTCGGGGGAGGCGCGGGCCGACCGGCCCATGACGGCCTGCATCCGGCCCAGGAGGGCGGCGGCCGCCCGGCCCGCAGAACCGCCCCGCGCCGTGTCCCCCGCCTGGGCGGAGGGGACGACGACCGTGACGGTCTCGCGGTAGACCGCCTGCAGCTCAGCGGCCAGCCGTTCGGCCAGGGCGTCGTCGCCGCACACGATCATGTGGCCGGCCGGCGGGGACTGTTGCATCTGTTGGGGAAGGGAGGACACATCACGTGGAGCACGGTGGGGTGCTCGCTGGTTCCCGTGGCTCATCGCATTGCCTTTCCGCTAAGCCAGGGCGAAGTAGCGCAGCCACACGTACCCGGCCGAGATCGTCACGGTGACGGCGGTGACGACGAGTCCGTACTTGGTGAACTGCCAGAAGCTGATGGGCTGTCGGTTGCGTTCGGCGATGCCGAGGACGACGACGTTGGCGCTTGCGCCGATCGCGGTGGCGTTGCCGCCCAGGTCGGCGCCGATGGCCAGCGCCCACCACATCACGTGGGTGCCGGAGCCGCCCATGGACTCGACCAGGTCACTGGTGATGGGCGCCATGGTGGCGACGTAGGGAATGTTGTCGACGATGCCCGACAGGACGGCGGACGCCCCCAACAGCAGCATGGAGCCGCCCAGTTCGCTGTCGCCGATCGCGTCCGCGAGGGCGTTGGAGATCTCGCCGATGACGCCGGTCTCGATGAGTCCGCCGATCATGATGAAGAGCCCGGCGAAGAAGGCGAGGGTGGGCCACTCGACCTCGCCGAGGACCTCGCCGGTCTCGACGGTGGAGATGCCGATGAGCAGCCCGGCGCCGAGCAGGGCGACGACGCTGGGCGCGTAGTGCAGCACCGGGTGCAGCACGAAGCCGACGACGACCAGGCCGAGCACGATCAGGCCCTGGACGAGCAGCCGGGGATTCTTGATGGCCTCTCGTTCCTCCAGCGCCATGACTTCCTCGGCGCGGTCTTCGTCGTACACGAAGGACTTGCGGAAGAGGAAGCGGCAGAGCGCGATGAGTACGACCACCAGCATCGCGGAGAGCGGAGCGAGGTGGACCAGGAAGTCGTTGAAGGTGAGCCCGGCGCGGCTGGCGATGATGATGTTGGGCGGGTCGCCGACCAGGGTCGCCGTGCCGCCGATGTTCGACGCGAAGACCTCGGCGATGAGGAACGGCGCGACGGGCAGTGCCAGGCGCTCGCAGACCAGGAAGGTGACGGGGGCGATCAGCAGGACGGTGGTGACGTTGTCGAGCAGGGCCGAGGCCATGGCGGTGATGACGATGAGCATCACCATCACCCGGAAGGGCTTGGCCCGGGCTCGTTTGACCGCCCAGATGGCCAGGTACTCGAACATGCCGGTCCTCTTCAGCACGCCGACGATCATCATCATGCCCATCAGCAGGAAGATGACGTTCCAGTCGATTCCGGAATGTTCGGAGTAGAAGGCCGACTTGTCGTCGGTCGCGCCGATCGCCAGCATCAGGGCCGCGCCGCCGAGCGCGGCAGCCACGCGGTGGATCTTCTCGCTGATGATCAGCGCATAGGCGCCGACAAAGACGGCGATAGCTGCCAAGCTGTGCCAGTCGTTCACGATTCTCCGATGATGAGTTCCTGCAGCGCTTCACCTGGTCACACCCAACAGCCTGGGTATGTCGGCGGTCACGCCGGCATACGGGCGGACGGGCTCACGTTCCTACACGGCCGGGCTCCTCCGTGCGCGTGCCAACGCCGGTCCGGGCGGCGGGCACTTCGGTGTCGGTGAGCTCGTCGACGTGGAAGAGCTTGGCGATGGGTACGTCGGTGCTGCTGTGGGCCACGATCGAGAAGGCGATGCACACGGCGATAAGGGTGTAAGCCTCCTCGCCCTGGGGGAGCCCGGCCTGGAGCACGAGCAGCCCGTAGACGACGGAGGCGAAGCCCTTGGGCCCGAACCAGGCGGCGACCAGCTTCTCCTGGCGGGTGAAGCGGGTCCCCAGCAACGAGAGCAGCAGCGAGGCGGGCCGGATCAGCACGATGGCCAGGACCACGGCCACGTACCCGCCGAAGGACAGATCACCGAAGAGGCGCGGCGTGAGCAGCGCGCCGAACACCAGCAGGGCGGCGAACTTGGCCAGTTCGGCCAGTGCCTCGCCCAGCGGCTCGAAGGACTCCTTGGCCTCGATCGAGCGGGCGGTGAGAACTGCGCCCGCCGAGAATGCCGCCAGGTAGGGGTTGGCGTGGGTGAGGTGGCACAGAGCGTAGAGGATCACACCGATCGCCAGCGGGAGCAGCGGCTGCAGTTTCGGCTCGGCGCCCAGGTGGCGGAAGCGGACGAGTGCGATGACGGCCATCGGCAGAACCACGCCGAAGACCAGACCGAGCAGCAGCTCCAGACCGATCTTCGCCAGGGAGGACTCGGCGTGTCCGGAGGTGGGGCCGGCCGCGGCGATGAGGACGAGGACGACGGGCAGCGCGAGGCCGTCGTTGATGCCGCTCTCCACGTTCAGCAGCTGCCGCAGCTTGGAGGGGACTTCCTTGCGGCCCACGATGGCCGAGGCGAACACCGGGTCGGTGGGCGCGAGGACCGCGCCGACCAGGAAGGACGTCGTCCAGTCCAGGCCGACCAGGTAGTGGGCGATCAGCGACATGCCGACGAAGGCGAGTGGCATGCCGAGCCCCAGGGCGCGCGCCGGGTTCTTCCAGTTGGCGCGGAGCTTGGGGAAGGAGACGTGCATGCCGTCGGTGAACAGCACCGCGAACAGAGCGAGGTCGGCCGTCACGGACACGATCTCGCTGTCCGGCGTGATGTGGATCAGACCGAGGAATCCGTCGCTGACGAGCGCGCCGCCGACGAGGAAGAGGAAGGAGGTGGAGAGTACGGTGCGGGCCGCGAGGCCGGACAACAGCACCGCGACCAGCAGTGCGACTCCGAAGACGACGATGAGCACCATGGGCGGAATTCCCCGATCAGCGAAGAGACTTGTCTCAAGACGCCGACCAGGCTTCCCGGCACACCGTGGGGAACCCTACACGTTCTTTACGCGGCACTAACAGGTTCTTGATGCGCACGAGGGCGGCATGGATGTTGCCGGAACCCGGCATGATGTCGGCCGCTGAGGTGACCTTGGCGTGTGCCGCCCGCGAGAGCCTCCTGCCTCGGCCCGGGAGTTGGCGTGCTGCATCCGCTTCGCTTGACGCTACGGGCGGACTGAGACGCATGGCTATGGCACTGCTTCTCACTCCTCCGCCGGACTACTTCGCGTCGCCGCCCCTGCTTCGGCCGGGACCGTCCGGGAAGGCGAGGGCGGAAGCGGGGCATCCGGGCTCCAAAGGGCAGCAGAACAGGACCGCCGACCAGGCTTCCCGGCACACCTGGCCGCCACGCTACGCCTGATTCACCGGATAAACCCAAGGATGTACGGCTATATCGGGTATTGGGCGTAATCCTGCTCCTACTGGTTACGGGAGCCGCCGTCCTTCGCCGACCCTTCGGCCTGCAAATGATCGAGCACTCGGCATCAATAGCGCGTAAAGACTGCCGGAACCCGGCAGTGCGCAGCAGAGGAGTCCTCGGCCAGGATGGACACGGCAGAAACGGGGGCCTGGCCCCGATGCCGGGTTCCGGAAGCGGAATCCGGCATCGGGGCCGGAGCTGCAGAAGCGTGAGGGGGGCGACGGGTGCGGGAGTTCTTCGATGCTGCAACGGGTTTTCCGACCGTTCTCTTCACCTCCGCCCTGGGGGTCGTCCTCGGTTTCTGGCTGCTCGTCATGTTCGGCGGGGCCGAAGCGGACAGCTTTGACTCGGACGTGGATGTCGACGTGGCGGGGCTCGGTGGAGTGCCGGTCGCCGTAGCGGTGTCACTGATGACGGTGGCGGGCTGGCTGACCAGCCTGACCGGTTCGGTGCTGCTCGGGCGGGCCGGCCTGACGGGGCTCGAGCAGGCCGCGGTGACTGTCGTTCTGCTCCTTGTCGCCCTGCTGGTCGCCTGGCGCGTGACGCGATACGTCGTACGGCTGTTGGCCAAGCTCTTTCCCGACGAACCCGGGCCGTCCCGCCTCGACTTCATCGGATCGGTCTGCGTCATCCGCACGGGGCGGGTGGACACGCGATTCGGTCAGGCCGAGGTCGCAGCCCAGGACGGCTCCACCGCTGTCGTCCAGGTCAGACAGGATCCGCAGGCCGGTGAGGCCGCGTTGGGCGCGGGCAGCAGTGCTTTGCTGTACGCCTACGACGACACCGGCGAATTCTTCTGGGTCGCGCCCTACGAGGCGGCGCTCGGCCCGGATCCGCACGCCGATCACTGACTCGGGCTCTCGCCCATCCTCAATTCTCCGGGGCGCCAACGCGCCCGCAAGCCCTAGGACTTCACATGGATGCCATCACTCTGGGCATCGGCGTGTCCGTCGCCGCTGTCCTGATCATCGTCGTCGCGTTGTTGTTCACGGTCACCCGACTGTTCCGGAAGGTGGAGCAGGGCAAGGCGCTGATCGTCTCCAAGATGCGGAAGGTCGATGTGACCTTCACCGGGCAGGTTGTGCTGCCCGTGCTGCACAAGGCCGAGGTGATGGACATCTCGGTGAAGACCATCGACATCATGCGGACCGGTCGGGACGGTCTGATCTGCCGGGACAACATCCGCGCGGACATCCGGATCTCGTTCTTCGTACGCGTCAACAAGACGACGGAGGACGTGATTCGGGTCGCGCAGGCCATCGGCACGGCGCGGGCGAGTGATCAGAACACGTTGCAGGAGCTGTTCAACGCGAAGTTCTCCGAAGCCCTGAAGACGGTCGGCAAGCAGATGGACTTCGCCGATCTCTACACCAAGCGTGACGAACTGCGCGACCGCATCATCCAGGTCATCGGCACCGATCTGAACGGCTACAGCCTGGAGGACGCGGCGATCGACTATCTGGAGCAGACGCCGCTGAACCAGCTGGACCCGTCCAACATCCTGGACGCACAGGGCATCCGGAAGATCACCGAGCTGACGGCCGTGGAGCACGTACGCACCAATGAGTACACGCGGCACGAGGAGAAGGAGATCACCCGGCAGAACGTCGACGCCCGCGAGGCCATCCTCGAACTGGAGCGGCGCCAGGCGGACGCCGAGATCAAGCAGAAGCGCGAGGTCGACACCGTACGGGCCCGTGAGGAGGCCGAGACGGCACGGGTGGTGGAAGAGGAGCGGCTGCGGTCGCAAGGCGCCTTCCTCCTCACCGAGGAGAAGCTCGGCGTGCAGCGGGAGAACCAGGCCCGTGAGGTCGCCGTGGCGCAGAAGAACCGCGAGCGGGTCATCGCCATCGAGAACGAGCGCATCGAGAAGGACCGCCTGCTCGAAGTCATCGCCCGGGAACGGGAGACGGAGCTGACGCGTATCGCCGCGGAGAAAGAGGTCGAGGCGGAGAAGCGGGAGATCGCCGAGGTCGTCCGCGAGCGGGTGGCCGTGGACCGCACGGTCGCCGAGCAGGAGGAGTCCATCAAGAAGCTGCGGGCCGTGGAGGAGGCCGAGCGCGGGCGCCAGGCCGTGATCATCGCCGCCGAGGCGGAGGCGCAGGAGGGCCTGGTCAAGAGCATCAAGGCGGCGGAGGCCGCCGAGCAGGCGGCCACGCACCGCGCCGCCGAGGAGATCACCTTGGCCGAGGCCCGGCTGAAGGCTTCCGATCTGGACGCGCAGGCCAAGCTGCGGATCGCCGAGGGCGTGCAGGCCGAGTGTGCCGCGCAGGGACTCGCGGCCGTGCAGGTCCGCGAGAAGGAGGCCGGCGCCATCGAGAAGGCGGGCCGTGCGGAGGCCGAGGCGACCGAGGCCCGGATGCGCGCGGAGGCCGAGGGCGTGGAGGCCAAGTTGAAGGCCGAGGCCGCGGGGCTGACCGAGAAGGCCGCGGCGATGGCGGCGCTGGACGAGGCGTCCCGCACCCACGAGGAGTACCGGCTGCGCCTGGAGGCGGAGAAGGACATCCGCCTGGCGGGCATCGAAGTGCAGCGGCAGGTCGCCGAGGCGCAGGCCACGGTCCTGGCCACCGGCCTGGAGAACGCGGACATCAGCATCGTCGGCGGCGAGTCCGTCTTCTTCGACCGCCTGATGTCGTCGATCTCGCTCGGCAAGAGCGTCGACGGATTCATGCAGAACTCCGAGACGGCGCAGGCCCTTGCGGGGCCGTGGCTGGACGGCACCGCGAGCTTCACCGACGACCTGTCCCGGCTGCTGGGCTCCGTGTCCACGTCCGACGTACAGAACCTCACTGTCTCCGCGCTCCTGATGAAGCTCATGAAGGGCGGCGGCGCGCAGGCCGGGCAGCTGCGTGAACTGCTCGACAAGGCAGGCCAGTTGGGTCTTGCCGACATGCCGATCGCCGAACTGAACGGCTCTCTCAAGAGCTGAGCTGCTCTCTCAAGAGCCGACAGAGACCGGCCGGGACCGCTCCACGGGGGTGAGCGGCCCCGGCCTCCTCATCCGTCCCGCACGTGAGTGCCGGACGGCATCGCACGCACAGACACACGTGAAGGGAAGCCGGACATGGAGAGCGGGACCGGTCTGGACGCGGGAACGTACGAGGTGCTGCGCGACCGTCTGGCGGTGCAGGCCAGGCAGCTGGCCGATCGCGCCACCGCCCTCAACGACCGGCGCGTGGCTGTTTTCGGCTCGACCAAGCTCACCCTCACCGGTACCGAAAGCATCCGCACCGAGCAGCCGTGTGTACCGCGCGACGTCATCGCCGTCGGCGACATCCTGCTCTTCGGCTACCACGTCCACGTTGGCCAGAAGTCCGAGACCGCCATCGGTGACGTCCTGGCCCTCCACGACCGCGACCTGAATCGCCTGCCCGAGGACGCGGTGCCCGGACTTCTGGACGGCCCGGACTTCGTCCGCGAATTCGCCGCGCTCTTCCGCTACTACCGTGACGCACGGCTCCTCCAGCTCCGGCACATCGACGGCAAGATCCTCGCCGTCTTCAGGACCGGTGAGAAGGCCGAGGACATCCGGGTCCTTCGCTGGGGACTCTCGGCCGACGGGCGGGCCGAGTTCCTGGACGCCCGCGGCGAGCGCGATCACGTCTTCCCGCCCTCGCACGACTTCGACTGGACCGAGGCAACCCGCGAAGACCACGTCCTGGGCCGTCACCCGCACATCTCCATCGGCGGCGAGATCTTCGTCGGGACGGTCGGCGGCACCCTGACCCTCAAGGTCGAGAACGACACCGAGGCGGGGGAGGGGGTCTACGAGGAGCCGGTCGAGGAACCGCTGCAGTCCCTCGCCGACGCGGACGTGTTCCACGCGCGCGTGGGCGCGCTGATCCTGCTGCGCGTGCGCCCCTACAAGGAGGACGCCTGGCGCCACCTCGTCTTCAACACTCTCACCCGGCACGTCATACGCCTGGACGGCATCGGGCAGGCATGCCGCCGCCTGCCCGAGGACCAGGGCATCGTCTTCCCCGGCGGCTACTGCCTGGCCACGGGCACGTACAAGACCTTCGACGCCCTGGACACCCGCGGCCTGGAGTTCGAGCGCGCGGTGCGCTCTCCCAACGGTGAGGACGTCCTTTTCGCGTTCCACGCGCGCGCGGAGGGACGCACGCTGCTCCTGCCGTACAACATGATCCGAAAGGAGGTCGCCACCCCCCTGTCCTGCCACGGGTACGCGCTCTTCGACGACGGCCTGTTGGCCGCGCTGCGCGCCGACTCAACGGAACCCGCACGCGTCCACCCGCTGCAGCTGTGGCAGTCCCCCTACGTCTCCGACACCTATGCCGCCGCCCGCCCGGCGGGGGAGGGTCCGCTGGCGCGCATCGGCAACGCGGACCTCGTACGGGGCATCTCCGACTGCCTCTCCATCGCCCGGTCCGTCACCGAGACCACACCCACCTCCGAGGTGTACGAGGCGCTCGCCGCGGCCTGCGTACGGGCCGCCGACTCCTCCCACTGGCTCGGCGACCACGAAGCGGGGGACCTGGGGGAGCCGCTGGACGCCGTGCGCGAGACGGCCGAGCAGGTGGTCGCGGAGTTCGCCACCGTGCTGGCCCTGACCCGGCAGGCCACGGACGCGCTCACCGACTCGGCCGCACGCATTGCCGCGCTCGTTCGCCGCATCCGCGGGGAGGCCCCGCGGAACGCGCCCGAATGGGTGGAGCGGATCACGGAACTACGGCGCGCACAGGGGCATCTGCTGACTCTGAAGGACATGCGGTACGCCGACGGGGAGCGCATCGACTCGCTGGCCGGCGACCTGGCGGCCGACATCGCGTCGGCCGGGCAGCGGGCCGTCGCCTTCCTGGAACGCCCCGACGCCTTCGCCGCCCACCACGCCGACATCGAGCAGCTGACCGCCGACGCCGACGCACTCACCACGGTCGCCGAGGCGGCCCCCCTCGCGGACCGGCTCCAGGAACTGACCGAGCAGCTCCAGACCGTCACCGAGGTCGTCGCCGGCCTCGACATCGGCGACGCCACCGTCCGCACCGGCATCCTGGAGCGCGTCGCGGCGGTCCTCGCGGGCGTCAACCGGGCCCGTGCCACGCTGGACGCCCGGCGCCGCGAACTGACCGCGCACGAGGGACGAGCCGAGTTCGCCGCCGAGTTCTCCCTGCTCGGCCAGGCGGTCACCGGCGCCCTCGCCGCAGCCACGACCCCCGAGACCTGCGACGACCAACTCGCCCGCCTCCTCCTCCAACTGGAGGGCCTGGAAGGGCGGTTCGCCGGGTCGGACGAGTTCCTGGCCGAGCTCGACGCCAAGCGGGGCGAGGTGTACGACGCGTTCGCCTCCCGCAGGCAGACGCTCGCCGACTCCCGCGCCCGGCACGCCGAGCGCCTCGCCGTCTCGGCCACCCGCGTCCTGGAGACGGTCGCGCGCCGCCTGGCCACGCTCGCCTCCACGGACGAGATCAGCACCTACTTCGCCTCCGACCCGATGGTCGGCAAGGTGCGTCGCACCATCGACGAACTGCGTGAACTCGACGACCAGGTGCGGGCCGAGGAACTGGAAGGGCGTCTGAGGGCCGCCCGGCAGGAGGCCACTCGCGCCCTGCGCGACCGCACCGAGCTGTACGGGGACGGCGGCGACACCATCCGCCTGGGCCGCCACCGCTTCGCGGTCAACACCCAGCCCCTCGACCTCACCCTCGTCCCGGCCACGGACGGCGACGGCATGGCCTTCGCGCTCACCGGCACCGACTACCGCTCGCCCGTCACCGACCCGTCCTTCGCCGCACTGCGTCCCTACTGGGACCAGGTCCTGCCGTCGGAGACCGCCGAGGTCTACCGCGCCGAACACCTCGCCGCCCGCCTCCTCTCCGAACACGGCCCCGAGGCGCTCCTGGACTCCGGTGACCTGCCGCGCCTCGTACGCGCGGCGGCGGAAGCCTCGTACGACGAAGGGTATGAGCGCGGCGTCCACGACCACGACGCGACCCTCATCCTCGGAGCCCTGCTGCGCCTCCACGACGGCGCGGGACTCCTGCGGCACACCCCCGAGGCGCGCGCGGCGGCCCAACTGTTCTGGGCGCACGGAACGGAGCCGGAGGAGCGTGACCTCTGGCAGCGGCGCGCGGTGTCGCTGGCCCGAGCCCGTGACACCTTCGGCCTCGCGCCCGCCATCGACAACCTGTGCGCGGAACTCGCCGAGCGGATCGGCGGACCGGCCGCCGCCTACCTCTTCGAGGAGCTCACCACCGGGCCGGCGGGTTTCGTCACCACGACGCGCACCCGCACCTTCCTGGACAAGTTCCGCCGCGCCGTGGACGGTCCGGCGTACGAGGATGACCTGGCGGGCATCTGCGGCCTCGGCGCACGGCGGCAGCTGGTCGAGGCGTGGCTGTCCTCGTACGCGACCGCCTCCGGGGAGGGCGCCGACGACCTCGCCGAGGCGATCGCCGTCGAACTCTGCCCCGACCTGCGGCGCTACGACCGCGAGGCCCCCCTCGCCGAAACCGTCGACGGACTCCTCGGCGCCCACCCGCGCATCAAAGGGCGCCGCCTCACGGTCCGCATCGACGAACTCCTCGCCCGCACCCACGACTTCCGTGCCGAAACCCTCCCCGGCTTCCGCGCCTACCAGGCCCGGCGCACCGAGCTCGTCGCTGCCGAACGAACCCGCCTGCGGCTGGACGAGTACCGGCCCAAAGTCATGTCCGCCTTCGTCCGAAACCGCCTCATCGACGAGGTGTACCTGCCGCTCATCGGCGACAGCCTCGGCAAGCAGCTCGGCACGGCGGGCGGCCTGCTGCTGCTCATCTCCCCGCCCGGCTACGGCAAGACGAGCCTCATGGAATACGTCGCCGACCGCCTCGGCATGGTCCTGGTGAAGGTCAACGGCCCGGCGCTCGGTCACGGTGTCACCTCGCTCGACCCCGCCGAGGCCCCGAACGCCACGGCCCGCCAGGAGATCGAGAAGGTCAACTTCGCACTGGAGGCGGGCAACAACGTCCTCCTCTACCTGGACGACATCCAGCACACCTCGCCCGAACTCCTGCAGAAGTTCATCTCCCTGTGCGATGCCCAGCGCCGCATGGAAGGCGTCTGGAACGGCACTTCACGCACGTACTACCTGCGCGGCAAACGCTTCGCGGTCTGCATGGCGGGCAACCCCTACACCGAGTCCGGCGCCCGCTTCCGCATCCCCGACATGCTCGCCAACCGCGCCGACATCTGGAACCTCGGCGACGTCCTCACGGGCAAGGAGGACGCCTTCGCCGTCAGCTTCGTCGAGAACGCCCTCACGGCGAACCCGGTTCTCGCCCCGCTCGCCGGGCGTGACCGTGCCGATCTGGACCTCCTGATCCGCCTCGCGGAGCACGACCCCACCGCACGCGCCGACGGTCTCACGTACCCCTACGCCCCCGCCGAAGTGGAGCGTGTCGTCGCCGTGCTCAAACACCTGCTCACTGCACGCGCGTCGGTCCTCGCGGTCAACGCCGCCTACATCGCATCCGCGGGCCAGTCCGAGGGCACCCGCACCGAACCGCCCTTCCGACTCCAGGGCTCCTACCGCAACATGAACAAGATCGCCGCCCGCATCGACCCCGTCATGAACGACGCCGAACTCGCTGCCGTGATCGACGACCACTACACGGGCGAGGCCCAGACCCTCACCACCGGCGCCGAGGCCAACCTGCTCAAGCTGGCCGAGCTGCGGGGCACGCTCACCCCGGAACAGGCCGACCGCTGGGACGGCATCAAGGCCGCCCACGTCCGCGCCCGGACACTCGGCGGCCCCGACGACGCCCCCCTGGCCCGCGCCGTGGCCGCCCTCGGCCTCCTCGCCGACCGCGTCGCCTCGGTCGAGACCGCCATCACCCGAGCCACCGACCCGCGCCACGCCCTCACCAACCCGCAGGCCCGGCACGCCAGTCGCCCCTGAGGGAGGCCGGCCCCCCCGGCCACTTCTCAGCGCTCCTGGTAGCGCAGCAGAAGCATCGCCGCGTCATCGTGCAGCGGCCCCTGCGCATGCCGTACGATCTCGGCCCGGATCGCGTTCAGAGCGGCGTCAGGATCATGATCCTTGAGCAGCGAGGAGTGTTCTCCGAGGGGGTAGAAGGCGCCGGTGTGGTCACGGGTCTCGCTGACGCCGTCGGTGTAGAGCAGTACTTGGTCACCCGGCACGAAGTCCACCTCTCGCCCCGCAGTTCCCGGTTGACCACACGCTCCACTCGGTCGCCGACAGATGTCAGGTCCGGCTCGTCGTGGGCCGCCTCACGGAAGGCGCCGAGGACGAGGGCAGCGGTCTCCACCGCCTCAAGTCCCTTGCCCTGCACGTCTCCCAGGATGATGCGCACGCCGTGCGGGGAGGCGACCACCTCGTAGAGATCGCCGCCGATGCGGGCCTCGGCGACCGCGGAGGTGTACGAGGAGGCGATCCGCAGGGGTCCTGCGCTGCGCGGCACCGGGCGCAGCAGCACCCGCTGGGCGACCTCCGCGATCGAGCGGACGCTGGCCAGTTCGGCCTCGCGGCGCTGGCGCATCACCGCGGCCGCGACACCCGCCGCGGTCACACCGGCCACCGAGGCCATCGCGGTGTAGAGGCGGCGTTGCGAGTAGGACTCGTTGTAGATGCCGAGGGCGGTGCACAGCAGCAGTGCCGCGGCGCCGATGAGCGCGGTACGCCGCCAGCCGCCGATGAGGCCGGCGAAGGCGGGACCGAGTGAC
The DNA here is from genome assembly GCF_004684775.1 of Streptomyces sp. MZ04. Lineage (GTDB taxonomy): Bacteria > Actinomycetota > Actinomycetes > Streptomycetales > Streptomycetaceae > Streptomyces. The sequence continues at coordinate 50,883 of NZ_SRIC01000010.1, read as the reverse complement.
ACCAGAGGCAGGTAGCCCACGCCCGGTCCTGCGCCGAAATCGACCGCGGCGACGATCACCATGACGGCGAAGGGAAGAACGGCCAGAACCATGAGGTGCGGGGGCTTGTGGTCGGACATGGCGTGCTCCAGGTTGCGCCTTTGGTGACGAGCAGCCCTCCGTGGCGCCCACTCTCCAGGTGAACTCTAGGGAGGGTTTGTCCGGCCGACGTGTCCGGGTGCTTGCCCCGTTACCGAATCGCAGTCACCGGCCGGCGGCCTGTGGGCCCTTCAGCCGTCGCCGGGGACGGGCTCCCGCAGTCCCGCCGACACGCCCGCGCCGGCGTTGCGCTAGAAAAGCGTCAAGACTTCACGATATCGGGGGCGATCATGACCGACCGCGACGTAGCGGCCATTTACCTGGAGGGCTACCCACGGCTGATCGCCGATGCCTCCGCCACCGGCCGTCGCCTGACCCGCGATGAACTCGACTCCCGGCGCTCTCTGGGCGAGCAGGCAGCGGAGGCCGGCCATGGGATGAGGGCCCTGGTGGCCGCCCACCTGGCCGCGGCGCGGACACACTGGCCCGCCGGCGCCGTCGCGCCGGACAGCGTCCTGGCGGTTGTCGCTCAGGCACTGGACGCGTTCGCCGAGGGGTACGAGCGGGCTCAGCGGGCCGCTGTACGCCAGGAGGAGGCGGCCCGCCGCGAGTTCATCGACGACATGCTGTACGGCCGCAGCGACATGGGCAAGCTCGCAGAACGCGCCGAACGGTACGGGCTGCGCCTTTCCTACGCCCATGCCGTGGCAGTGGCCCGGGGCGCGGCCGCGTACGAGGAGGGTGACCCGACTCCGCGCAGCGTGGAACGCGCCATGGTCAGCCGTTTCGGCGACCGGCACGTCCTGCTCACCACCAAGGACGGCCGCCTCGTCTGCGTTGCCCCGGCCGACCAGGACGAAGTGCTCGCCTTCTTCGCCAAGCACGCCTACGCGGCCACCGACGGAGGTCAGGTCGCGATCGGTCGCCCTCAATCCGGCCCCGGCGGTGTCGTCCAGTCCTACGAGGAAGCCCTCAACGCACTGGAACTCGCCGAACGGCTCGGCCTCAGCGACCCGGTTCTGCGTGCCGCGGACCTTCTCGTCTACCCGGTTCTCACCCGCGACCGGCAAGCCATGGCCGACCTGGTCGTCAACACACTAGGGCCGCTGCAGCGCGCCCGCGGCGGCGCCCAGCCCCTCATCGACACCCTCGCCGCCTACTTCGACTCCGGCTACGTCAGTGCCGAGGCCGCCCGCCGACTCGCCCTCAGCGTGCGCGCCTTCACCTACCGCCTGGACCGCATCCACAAGCTCACCGGAGCCGACCCCGCCGACCCCGTCCACCGCTACACCCTGCAGACCGCGATCATTGGCGCACGCCTCCTGGACTGGCCCGATCAGCAGATGTGACCAACTCGCCACGACCGGTGTCCGGGCGGGCTTCGGTGTGGTTCGAGGCAGGGGCGGCTGGTGTCGTGATCAGTGGTCGGCGGTCAGCTGTCAGCTGTCCGGCGAGCTTGTCGTGCATCTCGGCGCTGGGCTTGTTCAGGCCGATGATGGTGACCTTCTTGCCGCGCTGGGCGTACTTGGTCTCGATGGCGTCCAGGGCGGCGATCGCCAGCCCGCAGTATCAGATGGCCCGATACTGCGGCGCGTATCCGATCGACCGGGCGTGCAACCCGCAGGACGCTGTCCTCGGCGGCGGTAACGACAGTCTCCAGAAGATCGTCGGCAAGTTCATGCTCGGCAAGCTGGACCGGTACGAGACGTACGGCGAGGACAGCAAGGTTGCCCTGCAGGTCATGATGACGGATCTCACTGCGGCCCATAGGGCGGAGATCGCGAAGAGGTACTACGAGCTCGGCAAGAAGCAGGGCTCCCTGGATCCGAACTCTATCGGCGGCAAGAGCACGTCCGGCAAGGCGCAGCAGTTGGGCAGCGACGCAAAGTCGGTCCTTAACGGCGACGCGAATGTCGCGACAGCAGTTCTTGGCTCGTACACGACGAAGTACAAGATCTTGCGGGCCAATTCCACCGGAATTCAGGCGCGCATAACCATTCGTAACTCCATATCCGCTTCATCCCTTACGCACTATGCGACTGGGTACGGAACATCCGCTGAACGGTTCGTTTCCAGGTGGGTGGACAACGATGGAATCATCGCCTTCGGTGGAGCCGCTCACCAACAGGACATGACGATCGTGTTCCGGGCCGTCATCCCCGCCCGAGGCGGCGTCATGGGAGGCCCTCCCATGCAATGACAGGTCAATACAATCAGCAGACCGGCATAAACGAATGACATCGGAGTGACCTATGAGTATGGGGCGTTCAGGGACTGACCCGCGGCTCACACCGCGGAAACGTGGATCCGCCCGGATCTTCCTGTTCGCCCCATGCTTTGTCGGCGCTTTGCTGGTCTGCACCTCCTGTGCCCCGTTGAGCGACCCCTATCCAGAGAAGGGAGCCGCAAAGCCCCGGACCCTGGTGCGGGAATGGAAGAACGGCGATACAGGGGCGACGCTCGACCTGCGGGACAAGGGCAAGTTCACCGTCAAGAACCTCAGGGCGCAGTACTCCTCGTGCTCGTCCGGTGGCCTGCACACCAAGTCGGGGCAGGGTACCTGGAAGTCTCTGGATGTGGCAGGCGCGACCTCGGTAGTGCTGGACTTCTCGGACGGGTGTGACACCACGCTTTATTACGGCGAGGAATCAGGGGACCCCGTCCTCTACAACTCCGCCGAGGGTGCCGACATCGTCATGAAGCTGACGTAGTTGCGGTAGAGGTATCCGTTTCCCTGCCTCCCGGTCTTCTTCTCCGCGGCCCAGGGGGCCTCAGCGTTCCTTGAGGTGTCTGCGAACGCCTCAAGTGCCCGCAGGGGGCGTTGCTGCCGCTGGGGCCGCCCACCGCGGATCTGGTCCGAGTGCCCCGCACGTTGGTGCGCTGCCTCGTGGTGCGCACACCGTTGAGGAGCCGCACCGGCCGTGATGCAACCTGACCCGAGGTGTCGGCCTTTGTGCCGCATAGCGAGCGGTCGACATCAGATCCGGGAAGTCTCGGGAGTCGGGACTGGCATGCTCGGTATTTTCTGGGTGGGGATGCTGTGACGGGCGGAAAGACGGGTGGGCGCTGTCCCGGGGCCGAGGTCTGACTCATGACATCTCTGACAGAAGTGTCCTTTTCTCACAGTGTTGGCCGTGGGCTGAGGATGGTGCGCTGCCGGTGCTTGGGCGGCGGGGGTGCGTCCCGGTAGGGGGGGCCGATTGCTGTGGCGTCCTCACGATTCTGGGCGCTTGACGCGGTCCGGCACTGGCAACGCGACGCGCAGTCGGGGCCCCTGAAGGGGAACGGACATACCGCTGCGGCGCTCTCCACGACGGGGATCGCGCTTGCCGTCGACGACCCCGATAACGCGCCGTGATCACCCAGGACCGGGAACCAGCCGGGGTGTGACCGTTTCTGCCCGTGCGGCACCGCGGACTGTGGCCACGGCGAACCGCGCCCGAACGACGAGTGCAGCGGTCACGACATCCATACGATGCGCAACCCCCGCACCGAAGCGGACGTGGCAGCGCGGCAGGACCATCTCGACTGCTGCGAGGGCTACTCCGGCAGCTTCCTGGACACCTCACTCCCGGAGCGTCCATGGGGCGAGATGCGCGACGACGGCACCGTGACCGTGTACGCCGGGGTATCCCGCTATGAGCTCGGCGTCTACCCGTAGCCGCGTGCAGTCGTGGCGGACCAGTGCAGCGAGCCGAGGTCGGCGGGTGTCCGCGACCGTTCCGAACGGCGGGCCGGCTGGGCCCGGACGCAGTTCGCTCAGTGCGGCGGGTCAGCGGTGGCGCCAGGTTTGGCGCAGGCGCAGGACTTCGGTGGCCCAGTGGGCGGGAAGGTCTGGTTCGGGTATGCGTTCGCGGCCGAGGCTGAAGCAGACGTGGCGGTAGAGCCAGTGCAGCGAGGCGTCCGCGCTCGCGACGAGTGTGGACAGCAGCGGTTCACCGACCGGTGTCTCCCGGTCGACGGCGACCAGGAGTTCACCTTGGTCGTCCGGGTGCACGTGCGGCAGCCCGCCCGCCATCCGCAGCCGCAGGTCACCCCACGTCAGAAGTGAGCCGCCGCTGCGCGCCGCGTCCTTGAGGACGTCCCGGGCGATGGAGGCCAGTTTGTCGATGGTCTCGATCGGCAGACGGTCCGGGGGAGACGGTGTGGTGGCCTTGGGGCCGGGGACAGGCTTGACCGGGTCCGCCGCGTACGGTGCGGCATGATGAGGCGCGCTCGATGTGCGGGCCTTGAGCTGGCGCTTCCACCGCTTGACCTGAACCTCTTCGAGCACCGGCAGGCGCCGGTCCAACTGACGGCGCAGCGAGCCGATCTCGTAGAGGAACGCGGCGAGTTGCTCGGTGGCCAGGTTGTTGCCGGCGCGGCCGAGTTCGGCGAGGATTTGACGGATACGGCGCAGGATCGGGTCCGTGTTCGGATCCTGTTCCTGGCACCACGCCTTCACCTCGCGCATCAACGGGGTGTAGGTGGCACGGTCTTCGGGCGACAGACGTCGGCCGTAGATGGGTCCGGCCAAGTGGCGTGCGGTCTGGACCGCAGCCAGGTCGCCGGCCTCCTGCGCGGCACGGATCTCCTTCATGAGCCAGGCGAACTCCGCCCCGGCTTCTGCGAAGGCGGCCAGATCGGAGGGCGGAGCACCCCTGGGTGACGGGTGGGTCGCCGGTGGGGTGGATCCGTCGTCTGGAGTCACCGATTCGCCGTTGACCTGGGCTTCCAGGCGGGCGAGCCCCGTGTGGAGATCCTGCGGCAGGGGACCGGGGCAGCGTCGTTTGAGAATCTTCGCGTGGGCCAGGGCGCTGCGCAGGACGAGAGGCGTGGGGGCGGGGCAGGCCGTCGCGAGGTCCGTGAACAAGGTGCGCAGCGCCGCGTGGGCGGCTGCCGCTTCACGGCTGATGATCCAGGTCTGCAGGTCAGTGCGGAGCAGTAGGAGGTTCTGCCGTGGCTCGCCGGACAGGCGATCCGTGGCGATCCGTGAGACCTCCTGGCGGATCCGTCTGGCCTCGTTCAGGTCGTCGGTATCACGGGCCTGCTTGAACAGCTGCGTCAGACGGGCGATGTCCGCTGCCGCCTGCGCCTGGAACGTGTGCTGGTCCTTTCCCGGCGAGACGGGGCTCTTCGCGGCGGGCGGGACGACGGGCGTGCTCTTCTTCGCGGGAGCAGACGCCGGCAGAGGGTGGCCGATGAGGCGATCGAGGTCGCCCAGGAGTCGCTCGCTCTCGCGTTGCCACGCGCGCAGCTCCTGCCTGCGTTGCCGGACACTCTCGTAGAGCCGCTGATGCTGCTCGCCGTCCTTGACCGTGGTGGCCAGGCGGGCGGCGCGCCGGCCGGTGGCGCGGGGTAACGTGGCGCGACCCACGGCCAACTGGGATTTGAGAAGGGTCAGTTGTTGCTGCGCGGCCTTCGCCTCCGCGGGCCGGGGGGCCACCGCAACGGCAGCCGATGCCGGTACGGGAGGAGCGCGGTGGCCGTACGCCGTATGTGCCGCGCGGATCTGCTCCTCGCTCCACCGGTTCAGCGCGGACTCTGAGGCCGGGGCGGCGACTTGGAGCAGGCGCAGCACCGTGGCGAGATAGGACAGGGGACGGCCGGAGGGCGCGCGGACCAGGACGCACAACAGCGACCGGTTCCGGGCCCGCGGCTTGTCGACCTCCACGAGGAAGTCCCGGCGTTTGGGATCGGGCAGGTGCGCGAGATCCAGGCCGACCCGCTCGGCCAGCTGTTTCCACGTGGTGGTGGCTCCCTCCCGCGCCACGCCTTCGAGGGCCCGCCGCAACACAGTCGCGGTGCGACTGCCCTGGGACTGCACCGGAACGGTGGGGGCAGGGGCGGGCCGCATGGCGGGCAGGGGCTCGTCCAGGGCGACGGGGGGACGCCACAGGCCGGTGCGTTCCGCGTCCAGGCCCTTGAGCTGGATGAGGCTGTCCGCGCGCACCGCCCAGCGGGTGCTCTCGCCCGGCCGGTCGGCTTCGGTGACCAGCAGGCGCACCGCGCCCGCCAGCCGGTACACGTACTGCTCGGTGGGGCGGGGGGTGTCGTGGGGCAAGGAGAGCTGGGCCTTGAGGATCCGGTGTCCGGCCGGCTTGATGAAGCCGGATATCAGGTACCGGCTGCCCTCCACGAGAGGCGAGTCGGTGTCGGGCTGGGCCTCGCCGTCGATTGCGAAGACGATCTCGGTGCCGCGCAGCGGCAGGCTGCTGGCCACGGCGTCGTGGCGCGCGGCGCCCTCGCGGAGCAGCCCGCGACTGCGCAGTTCGTCGAGGTCGGGGGTGATGAGGCCGTCGCCGGTCATCCGGCACTGCTCGAGCGGGGACCAGGCGACGGGGCGGTTTTCGGTGACGGTGCCGATCAGAACCCGGCGGCTGTTGCCGTCGGTCTCGCACCGCACCCGCAGGGCATAGTCGTAGCGGGCCGTCATATCCCGGGTGATGGCGCTCTCCAGCCCGAAGACCCACTCGACGTGCCCTTCCTTGGCGGCCAGGCTGTCTGCCGTTCCACGCCAGCTGCGGTAGTCGGTGGGCCGCAGCTCGAAGCGCAGGCGTTGATTCGTGGCACGCAGCACGAAGTCCACGGCATCCCCGGGGCCGTGCCCGAGGCTGCGCAACTCGGCCTGTGCCGCGTGCCCCTGGCCTGCCAGCCACTGCGTCACGTGCGCCTTGATGAACAGGTGATCGGCGCTGTCGACGCCGTTGGCCGTGCGATGACAAGCCGCCCGGCTTCCGTCGCGGTCCGGGAAATGGGAGAAGTGACAGACCTTCGTTTCGTAGCGCTTGGTCATCAGCCGCTCGCCGCAGCCACCGAGCAGCGTCCCGCACCAGAAGGCGTCCTTGCCGAACTGGCGGCGGAACTCATCCAGATTGTGCGGCTCCTCGGGCAGGATGACCGGCTGGTCCGAATCCCGGCCTCCCATAACCGCGCTCTGGACGAGACGGAAGTCGATCTGCGCCACCAGCAGTTCCTCCGAAACCAGTTAGGCACCCATCCACCCAAGGAGGCACACACCCGGCGCGGACACCGCGCCCGGAGCACCCCTGGCGCCCGCGCAGTCACACACGTGCCGACGGTGCAGCGACGCCTTGGGCCTGAGCGCGCTCGTCTCCGCCGCCGCGGACTGCCGGGCACCTTGGAATTCCGCGGCGGCGGAGACGAGCGCGCCCGATGAGATTATCCGCCGAGTCGGACAATGCGTCAGGTGTGGTGTGTATTTGCCTCCCAGAAACTCCGTGCGGGCTCCGGTGAGTTGACGTGCGCGGCGCGGCGGGATTCCGAGCCTGAGAAGGCCCGCAGGTTTCTCGCTGCGCCGCCGAGAGGCGGGGCGGCGTCCCGGGCTTTCGCCTCCACCGGTACGGCCTCCACCGGTACGGCGTGATCGTCGCCTGCGCGTCTGATACCGGCCGGGGCTGGACGGGGATTTGCGGCACCCGGCACCTACGTCTTCTCCTGGTGGCCGGATGGCATCATCGCGTGTCTCTGTGTCGGGGCAGCAGGCTCATCAGCTTGCGAGTGAATCGGTGCACGTGTGGGTCGAGGGTGTTCTCTTGCGTGGCGAGGACTGATCCAAGGAGGGCCACTTGATCGCGTCGCATGCGGCTTCGTCGGATCGAGCCTGGTCACCGTGCGCCTGGCCTTGCTGAAGAACGACGTCCCGATTCGCCCCGCCAGGTGCTTCGCGCGCCGCCAGAGCCGGGGATGAGGCTGCCCGGGGCAGGCTCGCCGCTGGCTACGGCTGGTTAGCTCAGCTCCGTTGTCGGCCACGGACGCCACGGGATGGCCTTCTGCAGTCAGGACCGGCACCGCGATGCCTCGCAGGCCGGGGTGGGCGGCTCCGGCGGACAGAGAGAACCCTTGGTTCCGGATGGCCGCGAGGGCGGCAGGCACCTCTTCCGCGCTGCTCGACTGACCTGTACGGGACAGTATGGCTGTGGCTTCGTCCGGTGGCAGAGGGGCCAGGATGTCTTGACCGCCGACTCCCCGGCGCAGCGCGGTCGACGAGCCGAGGTGAGCGGCTCGTCGTAGTTCGTAGTCGCTTTCCGCTCCGAGTACGAGAACCGCCTCGTCGTCGGCCCGCACGTGCAGGGTTGCGCTCTCCCGGGACAGGTCGGCCAGTACTCGCAGTACCGGACGGGCGGATGCGTAGAGGTCGGCGTGCGGGATCATGCCGCCGCGAGCCCCATCAGGCTGCGGCCGATGACGTAATCGTCGGAGTCGTTGTGCGTCAGATACGGCTCCTCCTGCAAAACGCGCACCAAGCGGTACGTGGTCGATTTGGTGAGGCCGACGGCCTCGTAGGGCGGGCCACTGGGTTGTCCGTCAATGCTGATCAGGGGTGGACGAGGAGCCAACTCATCGTTGTCCCGTCCAGAGCAAGTTCACTGCCGGTTCGGACGAAGTCTCCCGGGAGTGGTCGGGGCATGTGGTCGCACTGGGGGGCAGTAGGACGGTTGCGTAGCACCGTTCCGGACGGGGGTCTGACTCATGACATCTTTGACCGAAGTGTCTTGTCACAGGCGTGTCGGCTGCCGTTGCGGGATGGTGCCTGCTGTCACCGAGCCACAGGGTGTGTCCCAATAGGAGCCTTGCCGTCCAGTCGGCGCTATCACGGTTCAGACCACCCGGCCAGGCCGGTGCCAGCCACCCAGCAATCACGACGCGGGAGGCGGACCATCATGACGACCAGACAGCGCAGCACCTTGTCCACCAGTACGGATCCGCCCGCTCGGGGCGAGGTCGTCCTGGGGGTGGACACGCACGGCGAGGACCATGTCGCCGCGCTGGTCTGCCCACTGGGCCAGATCCTGGGCACCAAGTCCTTTCCGGCCACAGCGGTCCGCTACTGTCGGCTCCTCGCCTGGGCCCGCAAGTTGGGCACGGTGCGCCGGGCTGGCGTGGAGGGCACCGGTACTTTCGGAGCGGGCCTGTCGCGCTACCTGCTGGCGCAGAATGTCGCGGTGTTCGAGGTGAACCGGCCCGACCGTACGGCTCGCTGTCTGCTGGGGAAGTCGGACCCGCTCGACGCGCAGGCCGCCGCGCGGGCCGTGCTCAGCGGGCGCGCCAGGGCTCGCGCCAAGACCGGCGACGGTCCGGTACAAAGTGCCCGGCTCTTCAAGATTGCCAAGGACTCCGCGGTCAGGGCCCGCACCCAGACGATCAACCAGCTCAAGGCCGTCCTGGTCATAGCCGACCCGGCCCTGCGGGAACGGCTGTCCAGCCTGGGCAACGGGGAGCTGTTCCGCACCTGCGCCCGTCTGAGCCTGGATCAGGGGGATGACGGGGACGGCGTGGCCCAGGCCACCCGGATCAGCTTGAGCATGCTGGCCCAGCGCGTTGAACACCTCACCGGGCAGATCTATGACCTCAATCAGCGCCTGACCCGGCTCATCGAAGGTCACGCCCCGCAGCTGCTCGCGCCGGTGGGTATCGGTCCGGACAGTGCCGTGACGCTCCTGATCACCATGGGGGACAATCCCGAGCGCGTGCACACCGAGGCATCGTTTGCCGCCCTGTGCGGAGCCAGCCCCGTCGAGTACTCCTCGGGCCGCCGGAGCTCGCGCCGGCTCAACCAGGGCGGCGACCGGAAGGCGAACGCCGCCCTGCACCGCATCGTGTTCACTAGGCTGCGCCACGACCCGCGCACGCAGGCGTACTACGAACGCCGCACCCGGGAGGGCAAGACTCGTCGTGAGATCATCAGGTGCCTCAAGCGATATGCCGCCCGCGAGGTATTCAACCTGGTCAAAACGGTATCCAGTGACCCCCTGTTATAGGGGCGTCCGTGACAGATGAGAGGCTCAGGCGAGTGAGTGAGACACCGAAGAGCACCCTGCAATACCGCTTTGACGGGCCAGAAGACGCCCCTGTCCTGATCTTGGGTCCCTCATTGGGTACCACATGGCACATGTGGGACCGACAGGTTCCCGAGCTGGTCAAGCACTGGCGGGTGTTCCGCTTCGACATGCCTGGACACGGCGGTGCGCCCGCGCACCCCGCCGGCTCCGTGACCGAGCTCGCCCAGCGGCTGCTCGGCACGCTCGACGAGGTCGGAGTGCAGCGCTTCGGGTACGCGGGCTGCGCCTTCGGTGGTGCCATCGGTGCCGAACTGGCCCTGCGGCACCCGCAGCGCGTGGCCTCGCTCGCGCTGATCTCCGCTTCGCCGCGGTTCGGCAGCGCCGACGAGTTCCGCCAGCGCGGTGTGATCGTGCGGAGCAACGGGCTCGACCCCATCGCGCGTACCTCCCCCGACCGGTGGTTCACGCCGGGCTTCGCCGCCGCGCAGCCCGCCATCACCGACTGGGCCGTACAGATGGTGCGGACCACCGACCCCGGCTGCTACATAGCCGCCTGCGAGGCGCTCGCCGCCTTCGACGTGCGGGCCGAACTCGGGAGGATCGGGGTGCCCACGCTCGTGCTCGTCGGTTCTGAGGACCAGGTCACCGGGCCCGGCGAGGCCCGCACCCTCGTCGCCGGGATACCGGACGCCCGCCTCGCCGTCGTGCCGGGCGCGTCCCACCTCGCGCCCGTCGAGCAGCCCGCGGCCGTCACCGACCTGCTCGTACGCCACTTCTCCTCCGCCTGGCAGACCCCGACCGACGCGACCGGCACCCACGCCGCGATCAGCGCGCCCCCGGTCAAGCCGGTGCTCGCCCCGCCGCCCGTCACGCCCGTCGCCGAGATCGGGCCCATGGCGCAGCCCGAGGCCGTGGGCGGCGGCCGTCCCGATCCGTACGACGTGGGCATCAAGGTCCGCCGCGAGGTGCTCGGCGACGCGCACGTCGACCGCGCACTCGCCGCCGCCGACGACTTCTCGGAGGACTTCCAGGAGCTCGTCACGCGCTACGCCTGGGGCGAGGTCTGGAACCGTCCGGGGCTCGACCGGCGTTCCCGCAGCTGCGTCACCCTCACCGCGCTCGTCGCCGGCGGCCACCTCGACGAAATGGGCTTCCACATCCGCGCGGCCCTGCGCAACGGCCTCACCCCGCAGGAGATCAAGGAAGTGCTGCTGCAGGCGGCCGTCTACTGCGGCATCCCCGCGGCGAACTCGGCGTTCAAGATCGCCCAGGCCGTGATACGCGAGGAAACCACCCCCCAGGAGTAGCAGGATGGGGGCATGACGACTGCCGCGAAGCGCATCAAGCTCACGAAGAAGACGCACGCCTGTGTCCGCCTCGAGCGGGACGGCCGGAGTCTCGTCATCGACCCCGGCACCTTCAGCGAGGAGGACGCCGCGGTCGGTTCCGAGGCGATCCTCGTCACGCACGAGCACATCGACCACTTCAACGAGGACCGGCTGCGCGCGGGCATGGAGGCCAATCCCGCCGCCGAGATCTGGACCCTGCGCTCCGTCGCGGAGAAGATCTCGGCCGCCTTCCCGGGACGGGTGCATGTCGTGGGGCACGGGGACACCTTCAGCGCCGCCGGGTTCGATGTGCAGGTGCACGGCGAGCTGCACGCCGTGATCCACCCGGACATCCCGCGGATCACCAACGTCGGCTATCTGGTGGACGGTTCGGTCTTCCACCCAGGCGACGCGCTGACCGTCCCCGAGCAGCCGGTGGACACGCTGATGCTGCCGGTGATGGCGCCCTGGAACAAGATCTCCGAGGTCATCGACTACGTACGCGAGGTCAAGCCGCTGCGCGCCTACGACATCCACGACGCGCTGCTCACGGACCTCGCCCGGCCGATCTACGACTCCCAGATCGGGGCCCTGGGCGGAGCCGAGCACCTGCGCCTCACGCCGGGCGAGTCGGCCGACCTGTGACTGTCGGACCCGCCCGGTAGGTTGTGAGCCATGCGCATTGCCACCTGGAACGTGAACTCGATCACCGCTCGCCTCCCGAGGCTCCTCGCCTGGCTGGAGAACAGCGGTACGGATGTGCTGTGCATCCAGGAGACCAAGACCACCGCGGAGGGCTTCCCCGCCGACGAGCTGCGCGAGCTCGGCTACGAGTCGGCGGTGAACGCGACGGGGCGGTGGAACGGCGTCGCGCTGGTCTCCCGCGTAGGTCTCGACGACGTGACGCCCGGCCTGCCCGGCGGGCCCGACTACGACGGGGCCCAGGAGCCGCGGGCGATCTCCGCGACCTGCGGCCCCGCGCGGGTCTGGTCGGTGTACGTGCCGAACGGCCGCGAGGTGGAGCACGCGCACTACGCGTACAAGCTGGAGTGGCTCGCGGCGCTGAACACCGCGATCGCGGCCGACGCGGCGGGGCCACGGCCGTTCGCGGTCCTCGGCGACTTCAACGTGGCGCCCACGGACGAGGACGTGTGGGACCCGGCCCTGTTCGAAGGCGCCACGCATGTCACGCCCGCCGAGCGCGAGGCCCTCGCGGCGCTGCGGGAGGCGGGGCTCTCCGACGTCGTGCCCCGGCCGCTGAAGTACGCGCACCCGTTCACGTTCTGGGACTACCGCGAGCTGGGCTTCCCCAAGAACAAGGGGATGCGGATCGACCTGGTCTACGGGAACGAGCCGTTCACGAAGGCCGTGACGGATGCGTACGTGGACCGCGAGGAGCGCAAGGGCAAGGGCGCGTCCGACCACGCGCCGGTCGTGGTGGACCTGGAGCTCTAGCCTGACCCCTGGGCCCGGTGGAACCGGGCCCAGGGAACGTTCGCCCTCGGGCTACGGCACCAGCTTCCGCAGATCCACCGACTCCGCGATCGCGGCCAACCCCGCGTCGCCAGGATGCAGATGATCCCCGCTGTCGAACGCGGGAAGGATCCGCGAGGGATGCCCCGGATCCCGGAGCACCGCGTCGAAGTCGAGGACCGCGTCGAAGTCCCCGCCCTCGCGGATGTACGAGTTGACCGCCACCCGCTCCGCATCGGCCGCCGCCGTGCACAGCGACTCGCCCTCGCACGGCGCGATCGTCGCGGCCACGACCCGCAGCCCCCGCGCCCGCGCCCGCTCGGCGATCTCCCGCAGCCCGGCGGTCACTTGGTCCGCCTTCGTGCCCCAGCGGACGTCGTTGACCCCCTCGAAGACCACGACCGTACGGGCGGACGTCTGGGCGAACACGTCGCGGTCGAGCCGGTGCAGCGCGCTCACGCCGCCGGTGTCCGTCGATACACCGTCACCGGGATAGCGGTCGGCGACGACGCGGTTCGCGGAGATCCCCTGGTTGAGCACCCCGAAGCGCGGGACCGTGTCCTGCTGGAGCAGCCGGGTGGCCAGGACGTTGGGCCACCGGTGATTCGCGTCCTGCGTGGACTTCACGCCGTCCGTGATGGAGTCGCCGAGCAGGACGACCGACCCGGGCCCGCCGCTCACGTCGACGCCGGTGAGCAGCGGCCACGTGGAGATCGTCGAGGTGTACGCCGCCGATGAGCCGTCCGCCGTGTGGTCGCCAAGGCCGCTCACGTACGAGCGCTGAATGGCCTGGCTGTGCACGGGCGCGGTCGTCACCGTCTCGGGGAGGTGGAAGCTCACCAGGAGGTTGCTGTCCGCAGGGACGTCGAAGTCGAGCGGATCACTGAACGCCTGGGCGCCCGCCGGGACTTGGGTGCCCGCCGCGCCCCGGAAGGACAGCGGCACCGGCTCACCGCGCGCCCCCGCACCGGAGTCCTGCACCGCCACCGTGGCGCTGCCGATCCGCACCGGCGCCGACGCGAAGGTGTTGTCGAGCCGGATCCGCACGCGGGGGCCGCCGGTGCTCGTGTGGACGACGAGCCGCACGGTCCGGTCGGCCCACGGCCCCACCGCCGTGTACCCGGCGGTCGACGCCGACCAGCTGCCCGTCCACCCCTTCGCGGGCTGCCGCACGGAGAGCGAGAAGACGTGCAGATCCGGGGCGCCGGGGTCCTTCGGCAGGGTCACCGAGGCGACCTCGCGCCCGCGCGCCACCGGCACGGTCACGACGTACAGCCGTGCCTTCTCGGCGAGTTGGCCGCCGGGAGTGTTCACATGCGGCAGCGCCACGGACTTCGTGGCGAGCGGTCCCGAGCGCCAGTCGGGCGCCGTGAGGCGGTACGTGCCCTTCGAGCCGTCGCCGTAGCGGACCGTCCCCGTGCCGCTCGCCTCGCCGCCCGTGCCGGCGACCAGGAAGGCGAGGGCGTCGCCACGACCGCGTACCCGGACCGACTGCCCGTCGGCGCGTACGTTGTCGGCCTCGCCCGCCGCCGTCCGCGGCCAGGTCAACCGCGCACCGTCCACGGCGAGCGAACGCCCCGGCGTCCATCCCGCCGTCGTCAGATCGCGCGCCGAGAGCGAGCCCCCCGAACCGTCGAAGTCCGCGTCGCCGGGCTGCGCGTCGTCACTGATCGCCCTGTTGTCGAAGAGCCGCTCCAGGGGGAGCGGCTCGGGTCTGTGCGGGGCGGCTTGCGCTGTCGCCACTGGTACGACGCTTGCGAGCACCGCGAACACCGCGGCCACTCCCCCTGTACGTCGGCGCACGACGGACCCCTCCCGTTGCCGGAAAACTGACGTGATGAAAGGTGCGCCATGAAGCTAAGGAGGCCGCGGAGGCGCGTCAATGAGTCGCGCGTGAACATGACCCGAACTCGCCGAGAGGACACGGTGATGAGCGCGCCTGTGGTGCTCCGGGCGATGCGAATGCCACGCTGGGTGGTATGAACATCCCTTTCATCCCGTTCCTGGACAGGTGGCGCAAGCGACACGCGGCGGAGCAGGAGCCGGGTCTCGCGGCGGTGTTCGAGGACGACCCCCAAGGGGTGGCCGAACTCCTCTCCGAATGCGAGCTGCTGCGCTCCCAGGCGGCCGACGCGGGCCTCGAACTCGACGACACCCCGGCCTCGTTGAGCGCGCTCGACCAACTCCTTCCGCGCTGGCGCGACGATCCGGAGCTGCTGCCGTGGCTGGGCAACGACGCGGGTCTGTACCTGGGTTCGGTCGTCGTCCGTACGGTGCCCGGCGCCACCTGGCACGTCTGGCCCGGTGGCAGCCCCGTCGTACGGCTCGCGTCGGGGCGTGAGATCCAGGTGGTGGAGGCCGGGCTCGACTGGGCGGTGCAGGGCGCCCCGGAGCTGTCCCAGGTCTACGCGGAGGCGTCGGAGACGTAGCCCGGCGGCTTCGGGGACCTGGCCGCGGGATGAAGTAACTGCAAATACGGTTAATGCCCATAAGTGCGTGTCGTCCGGTAAGTCCCGTTTTGGCGTGGATAGTTTGCGCGGACCGACACCGCTGAGAGTGGGTAGGGCAGGGCATGGCCGTCGATCCGCTGATCGAGCTGCGTGATGTGAACAAGCACTACGGGGAGTTGCATGTCCTCCAGGACATCAACCTCACCGTCGGCAAGGGGGAGGTGGTCGTGGTCATCGGCCCGTCAGGGTCGGGCAAATCAACGCTGTGCAGGGCGATCAACCGGCTGGAGACGATCGAGTCCGGGGCCATCGCACTGGACGGGCAGACCCTGCCCGCAGAGGGCAAGGCACTGGCCATGCTCCGCGCGGAGGTGGGCATGGTCTTCCAGTCCTTCAACCTCTTCGCGCACAAGACCGTGCTGCAGAACGTCTCCCTCGCGCAGATCAAGGTGCGAAGCCGGAAGAAGGAGGACGCAGAGAAGCGCTCCCGCGAGCTCCTCGAACGCGTGGGCCTCGCCACCCAGGCCGACAAGTTCCCCGCGCAGCTCTCCGGCGGCCAGCAGCAGCGCGTGGCCATCGCCCGCGCGCTCGCCATGGACCCCAAGGTGATGCTCTTCGACGAGCCCACATCCGCCCTCGACCCCGAGATGATCAACGAAGTGCTCGAGGTCATACAGCAACTGGCCCGCGACGGCATGACCATGGTCGTCGTCACCCACGAGATGGGCTTCGCCCGCTCGGCCGCCAACCGCGTCGTCTTCATGGCCGACGGCCGCGTCGTCGAGGACCGGGCGCCCGAGGACTTCTTCGACAGCCCGGAGAGCGACCGGGCCAAGGACTTCCTCTCCAAGATCCTCAAGCACTGACGGGGGGACAGCCATGATGCGTACGACACGTCTGCTCGCGGCGCTCGTCCTCGCCGCCTGCGCCGCCACCGCCTGCGGCAAGGACGGCAGCCCGCCGGTGAAGGGGCCGCAACCCGAGGAGCTGCCCAAGTACCAAGTGGCGACCGGATTTACGCTGCCGGACTCCGCCACCTGGAAGAAGGCAAAGCGGCGCGGTCACTTCGTCGTCGGGGCCAAGGAGGACCAGCCGTTCCTCGGCGAGAAGAACCCCGCGACCGGCACGTACTCCGGCTTCGACATCGAGATCGCCAAGATGATCTCGGCCTCGCTCGGCTTCGACCCGAAGAGCATCTCGTTCAAGACCATCGCGTCGGCGAACCGCGAAACCGCCCTGCAGAACGGGCAGATCGACTACTACGTCGGCACCTACACCATCAACGACCTCCGCAAGAAGCTCGTCGGCTTCGCCGGCCCCTACTACATGGCGGGCCAGGGCCTGCTCGTGCGCTCCGACGAGGACGACATCAACGGGCCGCAGGACCTGGACGGCAAGCGGGTCTGCTCGGCGGCGGGCTCGACCCCCTACCAGCGCATCCAGCAGGACTACCCGAAGGCGACGCTCGTCGCGTACGACACGTACTCGGTCTGCGTCGACAACCTGCTGACCTATCAGGTCGACGCCGTCACCACCGACGACGCGATCCTGATCGGATACGCGGCCAAGGTCCCCGACGAACTCAAGGTGGTGGGCAAGCCGTTCTCCGAGGAGCCCTACGGCATCGGCGTCCCCAAGAGCGACAACGCCCTGCGGTTCGCCGTCGACGACGCCCTCGCGGCCCGCGAGAAGAACGGCGACTGGAAGAAGGCCTACGACGCCACGCTCGGCCTCTCCGGAGTCCCGGCGCCGAAGCCGCCCGCCATCGACCGCTACCCGGCGAGCTGAGGAGACGTCGTGGACGTACTGACAGACAACTTCTCCACCTTCGCCGAGGGCTTCCTCGGCACCGTCGAACTCACCGTGTACTCCTCGATCCTGGCGCTCGTGCTCGGGTTCCTGATGGCGTCGTTCCGGGTGGCACCGGTCGGCTCCTTCCGGGCCTTCGGCACGGCATGGGTGACGGTCCTGCGCAACACCCCGCTCACCCTGCTCTTCTTCGCGGTGCTGCTCGGGCTCCCGCGCTTCGGACTCGTGCTGCCCTTCGAGGTGTTCGCCGTCCTCGCCCTCGGCTGCTACACCTCCGCCTTCATCTGCGAGGCCCTGCGCTCGGGCATCAACACCGTGCCCAAGGGCCAGGGCGAGGCGGCCCGCAGCCTGGGCATGACCTTCGGGCAGACGCTCTCCGTGGTCGTGCTCCCACAGGCCTTCCGGTCCGTCATTCCGCCGGTCGGCTCCACCCTCATCGCGCTGGCCAAGAACTCGGCGATCGCGGGGGCGTTCAGCGTCACCGAACTCCTCGGCACGTACAAGACGCTCAGTGAACTCGGTTACAGCATCATCTGGACGTTCATCTGGATCGCCGTCGGCTACCTGATCATCACCCTCACCATCAGCGCCGTCTTCAATGTCCTCGAGAAGCGCTGGGGAGTCGCCCGATGAAAGCCCTCTCCCACAATTCGACCGCCCTGTACGACGTACCGGGGCCCAACACCGAGCGCAGACACAAACTCTACGGACTGCTCTCCACACTGGTGCTGCTCGCCCTGGTCGGGTGGATCCTCTATCTGCTCTTCGACACCGACCAGTTCACCGAGACGAAGTGGATGCCCTTCGAGTACAAGGGCATCCAGGAACTGCTCCTTCGCGGCCTCGGCAACACGCTCAAGGCGTTCGCCATCTCCGCGGTGCTCGCGCTCGCCCTCGGCGGACTGCTCGCCACCGGGCGGCTCTCCGAGCACCGGCCGGTGCGCTGGCTGGCCACGCTGATCGTGGAGTTCTTCCGCGCGATGCCGGTCCTGGTGATGATCTTCTTCATCTTCGTGGCGCTGAAGGTGCAGCCGCTGCCCGCGCTGATCGCCGGACTCACCCTCTACAACGGCTCGGTGCTCGCCGAGGTCTTCCGCTCGGGAGTCAACGCCGTCGAACGCGGGCAGCGGGAGGCCGCGTACGCGCTCGGCATGCGCAAGACGCAGGTGATGACCCATGTCCTGGTGCCGCAGGCCGTGCGCGCCATGCTGCCCGCCATCATCAGCCAGTTGGTGGTGGCCCTGAAGGACACCTCGCTCGGATATCTGATCACCTATGAGGAGTTCCTCCACGCCGGGAAGCTGATCGCGTCGAACCTCGACTACGATCTACCTTTCATCCCCGTGGTTCTGGTGATCTCGCCGATCTACATCGGGATGTGCATGCTGCTTTCGTGGTTCGCCCAGTGGGTGTCCAAGCGTCAGCGGCGCAATCCCAAGACCGAGGCCGTGGAAGTGGCACCGGCCGAACCAGGGACGCTGCTGCCGGGTCCGCAGTAGCCAAAAGGGCCAGAGCCCAGCCGGCAGCAGCCGGAGATCACTCTTCGCGCAGCGGGACCGACACGTACGACGGGTCGGCCGCGGGCGAGGAGAAGGTCAGCTGCGCGCCGGACGGGTTGTGCTCGATGTAGAGCGGGTCGACCGTGTCGACGACCAGGGCGAGCTTGTGTCCTGCCGGTACGTCGTAGGCCGTGGAGAACAACTCCAGGTCCACGCCGAACGGCTTGCCGGGGGTCTTGCCGTGGAAGGTGTACGGCGCGTTGCTGACCAGCTTGCCGAGGCCGAGCGGGCCCACGTCGTACAGATACGCGACGAGGGTGCCGCTCTCCTTGGTGCTGGTGAGCGTGGTGTGCAGCTTGGCCGTCCCGCGCACGCGCTGCGGGGCGTCGTACTTCTCGGACTGCCAGACGCCCGCGTAACGACGGGGCAGCAGCGGCATCGAGGCCATCGGCGGGATCTTGAGGAACTGGTCGAGGGCGTTCGAGAGCAGCACGATGCCGCCGTTGGCACCCGAGTCGACGTTCGCGCGGATGGTCGTCGAACCGCCGAGGTCGATCTTCTTCTTCGTCGCGCCGACCGACTTCCAGTCGGGGTAGCCCTCGTAGCCGCCCATGGAGCGGGACTTGAGCTGGACGGGCTGTTCGGTGTCGATGCCGTTCTTCTCGCCCTTGAGGTAGCGGTCGAACCAGCGCTGGGTCGAGGTCCAGGTGTCGTTGGGCAGTCCGAGCAGGCCCGTCGCCTCGGCCGTCGCGTGGTCGCCGGGGCGGAACTCCAGGCGCTTGGGCCCGGTCAACTGCTCGTAGAACTTGGCGTATTGGTTGGGCGGGAAGATCGTGTCGCCCCAGGCGTTGCCCATCATGACGGCCGCGCCGTTCTTGTTGATCTGGTCGATGTAGGTCGCGGGGGAGCGCTTCGCGCCCCACGCGATCATCTCGTCCTCCTTGTCCAGGTTGGACCCGAGGAAGTCCTTGAGGGTCTGCTGGAGTTCGGGGCTCGGACGGCCCGTCAGGACACCGGCGCCGCCGAGCAGCCCGGCGGCCTGGGCGTGCTGGGTGCGGCCGCTGTAGATCGACTCGATCAGGTCGCCCCAGCCGCTGAGCGCGGCTACGGCCTTGATCCGCTTGTCGTGCCCCGCGGCGAGCAGGCTGATGCCAGCGCCGTACGAGACGCCGCCCATGCCGATCTTCTTCGGGTCGGCCGGGGTGTTCGTGATCGTCCAGTCGATGACCTTCGAGGCGTCCGCGATGTCCTCGGGGCCGCCGGTCTCGATCTCGCCGCCGGACTGCCAGAAGCCGCGCGAGTTGTAACTGACCACGACATAGCCGGAGTTCGCGAGCTTCTGGGCCTGCGCGACGTACTCGATCTGCGGCATGGCCCAGCTGGTGGGCAGCACGATCGCGGGGTACTTGTCGCCGCTCTTCGCGCCCTGGGGGGTGAAGACGTTGGCCTTCAGGATCGTGCCGCCGTCGCCGGGGATGTCGACGAAGCGTACGTCGGGGGAGCCGGCCGCCCGCGGCGCGGCCGCGGGGGCCGCCTGGGCCGCCGGGGCGAGGCCGAGGGCGGCCCCGGCGACGAGGGTCGCGGAGACGGCGCCCACGGCGGTCGTGCGCAGAGTCTTGCGCGGAAGTCCCACGGGTCACTCCTTACTCGTGCAAGCAAAGTGACCCGACGGTAACCGCGAGGCTTTACCGGGGGTAACCCGTCGGTAAGTTACGCACCGGTAACGATTGTTGAGGGATCTACGTTCAGAGCGGCACCTCTAACCCAGCGCGCTCTTCGTCTGCCAGTCGGCCCACGAGATGTTCCACTCGCCGTAGCCGTTGCCCGGGTCAGGGACGCCCTTCGAGCCGCTGCCGGAGACCTCGAACGGGTCGCCGACCTGGACCTGCCCGTAGAGCCAGGAGGCGTCGGCGTCGCTCATGCCGATGCAGCCCGAGCTGTGGTTGGTGTTGCCGAAGTGCGAGGCGTTCCAGGGGGCGGCGTGGGCGTACATGCCCGACCAGGTCAGCCGCATCGAGTTGTCGACCATCTTGTCGTAGGCGTCGCCCAGGCCCACGGTCTCGGAGCGCATGTTGATCGTGCCCTCCTTGGCCATCAGGACGGACGTGCCGCCCCAGGACGCCTTCTCGCCGCCGGGAGTGCCCGCCGACATCGGAACCGTCTTGACGGCCTGCCCGTCCCGTACGAGCGTCGCCTGCTTGCTGTCGAGGTCGACCTTGACCTGCTGGCTCTTGCCGACGGTGAACCCGGTGACGTAGTCGCGGACGAACCAGCCGCCGGCCGTGCCCGAGTCGACGCCGCCCAGCCGGGCGTCGAGCTTCACCTTCGTGCCGGACTTCCAGTAGTCCTCGGGGCGCCAGTCGACGCGGTCCTTGCCGTCGTAGTTCTTGATCCAGCCCCAGGACCCGGTGGTGTCGTTCGAGGTCGTCACCTTCAGATGCTTCTCGACCTCGGCCTTGTTCTTCACCGGGTGGTCGAAGACGACCGACAGGGGCTGCGCGACGCCGACCGTGGTGTCCTTGCCGGGCGTCAGGGTCAGCTTGTTCACCTGGTCGGGGGCGGCCGTCTTGAAGGACGCCCGTGCGCTGCCGCCCTCGTCCGTGACCGCCTCGACCTTGTACGAGGTGCCGGGCGCCGCCTTGCGGTCCGAGGTCCAGGTGGTGCCGCTCGCGGAGACCTCGCCGGTGAGCTTCGCGCCCTCGGTGCCGGTGACCGTCACCTGCTTCAGCTTTCCTTCGGCGAGCTTCACCTTCACCGGGGAGCCCGCCTCCGCCTGCTCGCCCCGCAGGTTCACCGAGATCTCCGGCTTGTCCGCCGCCAGGTCCGCGGCCCCGGACGCGGAGCCGCCGCCCGAACAGGCGGTCAGGGCGGCGGCCAGCGTCGCGAGGCCCGCGGCCGTGGTCGCGGCCCCGGCGCGGCGGGAGCGTATGGGGCGTCGGCGGCTCGACGAGCTCAAGGACCTCAAGGGAACGTACCTCCGTGCGAATGTGGAACTGCACGGGGAGAGTGCCGAAGGTCCCGATGGGTTGCCTCTTGCCCGGAAATTTCCGACTAGGTCACAGACGCGCCGGTCGTGCGTGAGCTTGTGGTGATCGGGTCGCTACTTGGCGCGATGTGAATTGCGTGGCGGCGTGACCGCGGGGGCCGGGGCCTGCGCGGCGCGGGTCACGTCCGCGACGAGCTCGACGACGTCGGCGCCGTACGCCTGGGAATTGACGACCTTCAGGAGCAGCACGAACGTGTTGCCGCCGTGCTTGCGGGCCAGCTTCTCGTGGTTGCGGGCGAGATAGCGGGTCGCCGCCTGGTTGGTGATCGCCCGCTGGCCGCAGAAGAGGAAGACGGGTCTCGCCTCCTGGCCCTGCCCAGCGGTGAGCCGCGCGAGGATCACGTGCTCCGTCGTGCCGCCCTCCATGCGGTACCGCTCGCTGCCGATCTGGAAGGCGCCGCGGTCCGGGCCCGGCTCCGGGTCGGTGTTGACGCGGACGCCGGGCAGCAGGGAGTGCATGTGCGCGGCCATCCTGCGGTTCGACGCCGGGGCGCCGACGCAGAACTCGGTGCGCTCGCCGAAGCTCTGCTGCGCGGCGTCGTGCGCGACGAGCTGGGCGTGCGCCCCGCAGTCCTTGATCAGCGCGGCGAGCTCGAGGAGCGCGAACACGTCATGGCGTACGACGGTGAGCTCGGGGCCGCCCGCGTCGCGGTTCACCACGAGCAGCGACTCGGAGTTGTCGGGCAGCCCGAAGAAGGCCTGCTTGCGGCGGAGCTTGCGCCGCCACAGGGAGGAGCGGGCGAGCCAGCCCAGCACGGCACAGAGGCCGGCCGCGATCAGGCCGAGGGCGATATTGCGCACGTCTTCGGTCATGGGGGCGCATGCTAGCGGGCTTCCGGACCGGTGTTCGAGGGGGTCCTGACGTGGCGGGGGACTCGAAGTTACGCTGCGCAGACGGCTGTTGACTGGAGGTACGAATGCGTCGTGCTGTCGTACGGAATCTGACGCTATTGGCGGTCGGAGGGGTTTTGGTGTCGGTCGGTGCCGCCGCGCCCCCTTCGTCTCCGCGCTCAGCTGAAAGCCCCGCTCCGGCCACGGGGAAGGTGCCGGTGGCCGTCGGCTACGGCGGTGCCGTCTCCAGCGTCGACGCGGACGCGTCGGCCGCCGGGATCGAGGTCCTGAAGAAGGGCGGCAACGCGGTGGACGCGGCGGTCGCCACCGCGGCCGCGCTCGGCGTCACCGAGCCGTACTCGGCGGGCGTAGGGGGCGGCGGCTACTTCGTCCACTACGACGCGAAGACCCGCAAGGTGAGCACGATCGACGGCCGCGAGACGGCCCCGAAGACCGCCGACTCCGGCCTCTTCCTGGAGAACGGCAAACCGATCCCGTTCGAGGACGCCGTCACCAGCGGCCTGGGCGTCGGCACCCCCGGCACCCCCGCGACCTGGCAGTCGGCCCTCGACCGGTGGGGCAGCAAACGCCTCGGCGCGCTCCTGAAGCCCGCCGAGCGCCTGGCGCGCGACGGCTTCACGGTCGACCCGACCTTCCGCGCGCAGACCGAGTCGAACCAGAAGCGGTTCAAGGACTTCCCCGACACGGCGAAGCTGTTCCTGCCGGGCGGTGAGCTGCCGGTCGTCGGCTCGACGTTCAAGAACCCCGATCTGGCGCGTACGTACGACGAGTTGGGGCGCAAGGGCGTCGGGGCGCTGTACCGGGGCGGCATCGGCAAGGACGTCGTACGGACGGTGAACAGGCCGCCCGTCGACCCAGCGTCGGGACGCGTGGCCCGGCGCGGCGATCTCTCCGCCGCCGATCTCGAGGCGTACGCGGTGAAGCGCCAGGCCCCGACGAAGACCTCCTACCGCGGCCTCGACGTGTACTCGATGGCGCCTTCGTCCTCCGGCGGCACGACCGTCGGCGAGGCGCTCAATATCCTCGAGCGCACCGACCTCTCCAAGGCCTCGAAGGCGAAGTACCTGCACCGCTACATCGAGGCGAGCCGTGTCGCGTTCGCCGACCGGGGGCGCTGGGTCGGGGACCCCGCCTTCGAGGACGTACCGACGAAGGAACTCCTCTCGCAGCGGTTCGCCGACTCGCGGGAGTGCCTGATCCGCGACGACGCGGTCCTGAAGAGCCCGCTCGCGCCGGGGGATCCGCGCGATCCCGCGGCGTGCGAGGCCGGTGACGAGGCGGCCCCGACGACGTACGAGGGCGAGAACACGACGCACCTCACCGCCGCCGACAAGTGGGGCAACGTCGTCGCCTACACCCTGACCATCGAGTCGACGGGCGGCAGCGGGATCACCGTGCCGGGGCGCGGTTTCCTGCTCAACAACGAGCTGACCGACTTCTCCTTCGCGCCCGCGAGTCCCACCGCGCACGACCCGAACCTGCCGGGTCCGGGCAAGCGGCCCCGGTCGTCGATCTCGCCGACGATCGTGCTCGACGGGCACGGGAAGCCCGTGGTCGCGCTCGGGTCGCCGGGCGGCGCGACGATCGTCACGACAGTCCTGCAGACCCTGACGGGCTTCGTCGACCGGGGTCTGCCCCTCGTCGAGGCGATCGCGGCGCCCCGCGCGAGCCAGCGCAACGCCGCCCAGACCGAGCTCGAGCCGGGGCTGTGGGACAGCCCGCTGCGGCCCGAGCTCGAGTCGATCGGCCACTCCTTCAAGCAGAACCCCGAGATCGGGGCGGCCACGGGCGTTCAGCGTCTGCCGGACGGCAAGTGGCTCGCCGCCGCGGAGAAGGTGCGCAGGGGCGGGGGGTCGGCGATGGTCGTGCGGCCGGAGTAGGACGGCCTCAGCGGGGCGCGCAGTTCTGCTCCAGCTCGTTGGCCGCCCAGCGGATCGGGCCCTCCGGGTCGTCGTGCAGATACCGGAGGGTGGGCAACGCCTCGCGTACGGCCGCGAGTTGGGCGTCGCCCCGGCCGCCGCGGGCCTGGTGGACGTCCGCCAGGTCCGCGATGAGCAGGAGCAGCGTGCTGCGGGACTTGTTGTCCGGGTCCGTCATGAGCTCGACGAGGAACGGGATGGCCGGGACCGCCGCGGTCGACGCCGCCTCCTTGGAGACGAGGAGGCGGTAGAGGTCGTGCACCGCGTCCACGGCCGTCTTCTTGTCGTCCGACGTCACCTTGCCGATCAGCTCGGGGACCGTGTGGCCGGGGCCGCGCGCGGTCCACAGCGAGCCCCAGTCGACGTCCTCCAGGCGCAGCTGGAGGTCGCGGTGCGGCCACAGCTTCGCCAGGTCGAGGCGGAGCGCCGCCGTGGAGTCCGCGTCGGTGACGCGCAGGGTGCCGTCGGTGTCGAGGCCGAGGAACTTGATGCCGGTGCCGAGGCGGAGGTTCGCCACGGCGTCCGACACCAGGTCCCAGACGCGGACGAGGCCGTCCGCCCAGGCCGCCGCGAGTGCGGGACCGGTCGGCAGGACGGCGGCGGCCAGCGAGGCGATCGGGGTGTTCCTGCGGGCGAACGGCGAGCGCATCGGCTTGCGGCGGGTCGACCAGTAGCGGATGACGCCGTTCGCGTCGCCGCTCAGGACCAGGCGCGTGCTCGCCAGCTCCAGACAGGTCACGGAGGTCACCGGGGCGCGGTGCAGGGTGAGCGTGATCGTCTCGGGGTCCTCGTCGTCGGTCTCCCGGACGTGCACCCGGCCTTCCGCGTCGCCCGCCACCACCATCGTCGGCCCCTGCAGCGAGGCCACCGACCTGAGCGTGCCGCGCTCCTCGATCAGCGCGGCCGCCTCACCGGCCACCACCGGCGGCTGCGGGTACTCGCGGGTCAGGACCGTCCACCGGCCGCGCGCGTCGGCCTCCCCCGCCTGGAGCGAGACCGGGCCGAGGTCCTCCAGCGGCTCGGGCACCTCGGCCGGCGGCCTGATGTCCTTGTCGACCCACTCCAGGCCCAGCGTGCGGGCGACGTCGAGCAGGGCGTCTTTGGTCCGCGCGTTGATCACGATCTTGAAGTCGGCGCCGGGGCCGCGGCCGTGCCGGATCACCGCGTCGGGGGCTCCGTACGAGAGGGCGTCCGTGCCCATCTCCTGCCAGGGCAGCAGGCCCAGTTCGCGGTACGAGGCCTCGAGGCGCCGTACGACCTCGGGGTCGGCGTCGACGGTGTCGCGGCCGAACCGCAGCGTATAGCCGTAGTGCGCGGGCATCCGCTCGAAGGCCAGCTGCGTCAGGAACTCGGAGAGCGAGCGGCTCTGCACCACCCATTCACCGCCGACGCTCACGACGACCCGGGGGTCGGGGAGTTCGGCCTCGGCGGCCAGATAGCCCCACTCATGGGCGTAGTGGTACTCGGACATGAACACGCACACGCGGTCGTCGTCGTCAGGCCCTATGAGCCCGCTGTCCTCGTCCACGTCGAGCTCGGAGAGCTTGGGCGGCCACTGCGTATGGACCCAGTACAGGCGCGGGTTGAAGGCGAACGAATTGAGCGGTGAGTCCCACCACTCGTTGAGCGCCTGCGGGACGGGCAGGTCCCAGTCGATGCCCCCCTCCTGGTTCTCACCGCCCCACCGGGAGTGGCCGGGCTCGCCGCCCGGGTCCACGTATCCCCACTCCCGCTGCACCTCGTCGAGCAACGACCAGCGGGGGCGGCCCTGTTGACGCTCCAGCCGGTCGGCGAACTGTCCGTAGTCAATGATCTCGTGTGTCACCGAAACATCGTACGAACGATCTTCGTCGCCGATGTCGTCGTGATGTCACAGTGCTGTGAGGATGCGCGGCCCTCGTCGGCGATCGCCGCTGCCAATAACTATACCGGTATGAGAATGGGCTTTCGGGTGGGGGTGGTATTAGAATGGGCGCATGGTGCGGACCCCCTTGACCCCGGAAGAGCGCGAGCGCGGCGAGCGGCTCGGCCTGCTGCTGCGCGCGGCGCGTGGCGAGCGGAGCATGGTGGAGGTGGCCGCGAGCGCCGGGCTCTCCGCCGAGACGCTCCGCAAGATCGAGACGGGCCGGGCCCCGACACCCGCGTTCTTCACGGTGTCGGCACTGGCCGCGGCGCTGGGCCTTTCGCTGGACGAGGTGGCAAAGGCTTGCGCGCTGGTGCCGGTCTAGTCGGGCCGGGCTCTTGGCGGGGGGAGCGCCCTTAAGGGGTGCGGGGCTGTGACCTGTGCGGCTCCGCCGCGCGGGCGCGACCAGCCACGACGCACCCGCAGGTACGAACTGAGCCGGCCCTCGAGCTCTGGACGCCGCTCAAGCCGCGCGCCAGCGCCCCGCATGGCCGCAGGCAAAGTCCCGGAAGCTCCGGGCCCCCCGGCCCGTGACTCCCCGCACCGCCGGGCTCACCCGGTCCTCCGTGCCCCGCGAGATCCCCTCGTCCATGGCGGCGAGCATGCGGGCGTAATCCTCGGGGACACCCGAGGCGGTGAGCCGCGCTCGGAACTCCGCGGTCGACACCGGGCGATGACGCACCCCGCGCCCCGAGGTCGTCGAGATCGCCTCGGCGACCTCGCGGTAACTGAGCGCCTCCGGCCCGGTGATCACATGCGCGGCGTTGTGTGGCCGCGCATCGAGCAGCGCGTGTACGGCGACGTCCGCGATGTCCGCCGCGTCGACGAACGCCACCCGCCCCTGCCCGGTGGCCGTGACGATCTCCCCAGTGGTGCGGATGCTCTCGGCGTGGAGATGGCCGGGCGTGACGAAGTTCTGCATGAACCAGGAGGGGCGCAACACCGCCCATTCCGGCGCCAGTTGGCGCAGCCCCCGGTGGACCTCGCCGACGCCGGGGTCGCCCTCGGTGATGGCGGAGGAGCTGAGGAGCACAAAGCGGCGTACACCCGCGTCCCGCGCGCGTTCCAGGAGCGGCAGCATCAGCCGGGCGGGGTCGGCGTCACCGATGGGCGGTACAAGATAGACGGCGCCGACATCGGAGAGCGCGGGCCCGTGGGTGGCGGGATCCGCCCAGTCGAAGCGGACCTGGCGGGTGCCCGGCGCGGGGGTGCGGCTCCCCGCGCGGACCGGCAGGCCCCGGTCGGCGAGGGTGGCCGTGACGCGGCTGCCGGTGGTTCCGGTGCCGCCGGTGACGAGGAATCCGGTGGGGCGCGCGGTCATCGGCTCTCTCCCGTGCGGGTGCCGCCCACCGGGATCTCGCCGTCGAAGGCGTCGGCCACCAGGGCGCCGTTCCAGTAGTCGCGGAAGCGGGTGATCAAGCCGTCGTGGACGGTGACGACCTGGATGTACGGCATGTCGAAGGGCCGGCCCGTGGCGACCGCGCGGCCCAGGCCGCGCAGCTCGACGACGATGGTCTCGGGGTCCTCGGTGCGGTGGACGGTCAAGTCCTCGAAGCCGCGCAGGTCTATGTGGTCGGGGTAGTCGGCCATATAGCCGCGCACGGCCTCGCGGCCGACGAGCCGGTGCGGCGTTCCGGGGAGTGCGAAGGGGAACTCGAAGACTCCGTCCGGCGCCCAGAGAGCGACCCAGCCGTCGATGTCCTTGGCGAGCAGGAGGTCCAGGGAGTGGCTGAGGACTTCGGGGGGAGAGGGGTGTGGCCCGGCGTGCTGCACGGCGTGTGTCATGACGGAGACGCTAACCTGACCCCGGGTCCGCTTACAAGTACCTGACCCGGGGTCGATTTATGCTGAGGGCTCGAACGTCCCGCCGACCAAGGAGGAACCCCATCACCGCCGCCCGCAAGGAGAGAGCCGACTCCGTCCGCAACAGGGCCGCCCTGCTGGCCGCCGCGGCACGGCTGTTCCGGGACGCCGCCGACCCCGAGAGCGTCAAGATGGCCGACATCGCCCAGGCGGCCGGAGCCGGCAAGGGTACGGTCTTCCGGCACTTCTCCGACCGCACAGGCCTGGTGAAGGCGCTGGTCGCCGAGGAGACGCGGCAGCTGCGTGAACAAGTCCTCCACGGGCCGCCGCCGTTGGGCCCCGGCGCACGTGTATCGGACCGGGTG
The DNA here is from genome assembly GCF_004684775.1 of Streptomyces sp. MZ04. Lineage (GTDB taxonomy): Bacteria > Actinomycetota > Actinomycetes > Streptomycetales > Streptomycetaceae > Streptomyces. The sequence continues at coordinate 22,576 of NZ_SRIC01000010.1, read as the reverse complement.
CCCGCGCTCCTGGCCGCCCTGCTCGATCTCAAGCTGAATCAACGCGCGCTGATGCTCGCCCTGGAGCGGGCCGGGTCCGGCAGTCCGTACGAGAACCCCGCCTACGGCCTCTGGCACTCCGAAGTCGCCGCAATGCTGACCGGCGTGCATGGAGACGCGGCGGCCGACTACCTCGCGCACGCCCTGCTCGCCGCCGTCCGCAGCGACCTCGTCGAGCATCTGACCAGCCAGGGTGTGACTCCCGGGCAGCTCCATGCGGGGCTGCGGCGGCTGTGCGCGTCCCTGCTCGCTCACCGCGCCGACGACCCGGAGTGAGTCGCTGTGGGCCGGGCGGAAAACTGCGTGTAGTCGTCCCGTAACACGACTGGTGTTATCTTCCGGAACCGGAAGACTCCAGTCTCCATGGGGCGGTGCTGGCTCGGATGGCAGTAGGACAACTCCCGGATCATGTACGGGAGTTCGCGAGATACCTGCGGGATCTCCTGACGCGGCTCGACTCCGGCGCCGGGTGGTGCGGCGTGTTCTGGTCGCGCGACCCGGACGGCATGCAGGCCTGCCTCGACGGCGCGGAGGTGCCGCCCTGGGACGTCATGGAGGCGCTGCTGCACGACCTGGCCGCGGGGTACGGCGAGCGGGCCGCCGAGCAGGAGACGCAGCGGGCGCGCACCCTGCACGCCGCCTCGCTCGCGGCGTACGACGCGCGGCCCGGTGGCCGTCAGCTCCTCGGTGAGCGCCTCGACATGATGCTCACCGAGCAGCGGTACGCGGTGGAACGGCAGGCGGAGCTGGGGCGTTCGCTCGCCGTCGCGGCGACGCCCGACGAGGTGGAACGGCTCAACCGGGACCTCGCCTGGGTGCGGGACGACCATGAGCGGGCCACGGCGCGCTGTGCCGAACTCCGGGAACGTATCGAGCGGTTGGAGCGGGCGGACCGCCCTCAGTGGGTCGACCTGGGCACTCCGGATGCCGGGGTCTCTTCGTACGGTGTGGGTGTTCCGGCCGAGGAGTACGCGGAGTCCTCGGAGTACGCCCCCGAGCAGCCCCGCGTTCCCGAGCAGGCCGCCGTCCCGCGCCGCCGACCGCGCGGCGCCCGTTTCGCCGGATTCGACGGATTCGACGAGGACGTGGCCGACCCCGTCGTCGTACCCGAGACGGCCGAGCCGCAGTCCGCCGGGCGTACTCCGCGCGGCGCACGGTACGCGCACGCCGACGACGGGCCCCGCGAACCGGCCCCCGGTGACGTCGACAGCGACACCGGCAGTGTCTTCATCGGCCCGGATCGCGACGCCGACCGGGCCACCGCCGACGCCGTCGCCGCACTCGTCCGGCTCCGCGGCGAAGGCCGCAGCGGCGAGGCGCACGGCGTGCTCGTCGAGGCGGCGGGCTGGCCGGCGGCCCGCCTGCCCGCGTTCGCCGGCGAGCTGCACCGCGCGGGCCTCGGCGCCGACTGGTCGACGCTGCTCTGGGAGGCCGCCTCGCTGCCGCCCGACCGGCTCGTCGCCCTTGCCGACGCACTCGCCGGGTCGGGCCGCGCCGACGACTGCCGCAAGCTGCTGCGGCAGGGCGTCGCACGGCCCGCGCCGGAGATCGCAGAGGCGGTCCTCGCGCTGATCGACGCGGGCCGCGAGCGCGAGGCCCGTGCGCTGCTCGACGCCTATCTCCGCGTCCGCACCGCCGAGGACGCGGCCGGCTGCGCGCACACCGATCCCCACCGCCTCATACCGCTGCTCCTGAAGGCGGCCCAGGGCGTGTCGGACGAACACCACTGGGACCTCGTGCACGCCCTGCGCGTGGCCGGATTCAGCGCCTGACGCCGCCTGACGCCGACTGACGCCGCGCGCGTCGTGATCGCCGGGTGATCGCTTCTCGCCCGCTCGGGTGCGAAACATGATCGACTCCGCCGGTTAACGGCGATGGTCTTGCCCAGCAGGTCGGCGAGGCTTACGTTCTCCTATCTACGCATCAAGTCTACGGGCGTAGAAGCTCTCTGACGTCCCATCACGGACATGCGAAGGAGCAGCTCTCATGGCCACTGTCGTACGCGCCGCACTCGTCCAGGCGACCTGGACCGGCGACACCGAATCCATGATCGCCAAGCATGAGGAGCACGCCCGCGAGGCGGCCCGCCAGGGTGCGAAGATCATCGGCTTCCAGGAAGTCTTCAACGCCCCCTATTTCTGCCAGGTCCAGGAGGCCGAGCACTACCGCTGGGCCGAGCCCGTGCCGGACGGCCCCACCGTGACGCGCATGCGGGCGCTCGCCCGCGAGACCGGCATGGTCATCGTCGTACCGGTCTTCGAGGTCGAACAGTCCGGCTTCTACTTCAACACCGCCGCCGTGATCGACTCCGACGGCTCGTACCTCGGCAAATACCGCAAGCACCACATCCCCCAGGTCAAGGGCTTCTGGGAGAAGTACTACTTCAAGCCGGGGAACGCGGGCTGGCCCGTCTTCGACACCGCGGTCGGCAAGGTCGGCGTCTACATCTGCTACGACCGGCACTTCCCCGAGGGCTGGCGCCAGCTCGGCCTGAACGGCGCGCAGATCGTCTACAACCCCTCCGCCACATCCCGCGGCCTCTCCGCCTACCTCTGGCAGCTCGAGCAGCCCGCGGCCGCCGTCGCCAACGAGTACTTCATCGCCGCGATCAACCGCGTGGGCGTCGAGGAGTACGGCGACAACGACTTCTACGGCACCTCGTACTTCGTCGACCCGCGCGGCCAGTTCGTGGGCGAGACCGCGAGCGACAAGGCCGAGGAACTCGTCGTCAGGGACCTGGACTTGGGCCTGATCGAGGAAGTACGCCAACAGTGGGCGTTCTACCGCGACCGCCGTCCCGACGCGTACGAAGGGCTGGTCCAGCCGTGAGGGATCTGTACAGCCGCCACAAGTCCGTCCTGCCCCAGTGGCTCGCGCTCTACTACGCCGAGCCGCTGGAGATCACCCACGGCGAGGGCCGCCACGTCTGGGACGCGGACGGACGCAAGTACCTCGACTTCTTCGGCGGCATCCTCACCACCATGACCGCACACGCGCTGCCCGAGGTCACCAAGGCGGTGAGCGAGCAGGCAGGCCGGATCATCCACTCCTCGACGCTCTATCTCAACCGGCCGATGATCGACCTCGCCGAGCGCGTCGCGGGCCTCTCCGGCATCCCCGACGCCCGCGTCTTCTTCACCACTTCAGGGACCGAGGCCACCGACACGGCCCTGCTCCTGGCCACCGCGCACCGCCGCTCGAACCAGATCCTGGCGATGCGCAACAGCTACCACGGCCGCTCCTTCACTGCCGTCGGCATCACCGGCAACAGCGGCTGGTCGCCCACCAGCCTCTCGCCGCTCCAGACGCTGTACGTCCATGGGGGCGTCCGCGGCCGCGGCCCGTACGCCGAGCTGACCGACACCGAGTTCACCGAGGCCTGCGTCGCCGACCTGCGGGACATGCTCGGGCAGGCGCGCGGGGGAGTGGCGGCGCTGATCGCCGAGCCGATCCAGGGGGTCGGCGGCTTCACCTCACCCCCGGACGGCCTCTTCGCAGCCTTCCGCGAGGTCCTGCGCGAGCACGGCATCCTGTGGATCTCGGACGAGGTGCAGACCGGCTGGGGCCGAACCGGTGACCACTTCTGGGGCTGGCAGGCACACGCGGCGAGCGGCCCGCCCGACATGCTCACCTTCGCCAAGGGCATCGGCAACGGCATGTCGATCGGCGGCGTCGTAGCGAGCGCCGACGTCATGAACTCCCTTGACTCCAACTCCATTTCGACCTTCGGCGGCTCCCCGGTCACGATGGCGGCGGGCAACGCCAACCTCACGTACCTCCTGGAACACGACCTCCAGGGCAACGCCCGGCGCGTCGGCGGCCTCCTCATCGAGCGGCTGCGCGCCATCTGCGCCCAGATTCCCGTCGTACGCGAAGTGCGGGGCCGCGGCCTGATGATCGGCATCGAACTGGTCGACCCCACGACGGGCGAGGCGAATCCGCAGGCGGCGACCGCCGCGCTCGAAGCGGCACGCGCGGGCGGCCTCCTGATCGGCAAGGGCGGCGGCCACGACACGAGCGTGCTGCGCATCGCGCCGCCACTGACGCTGACGGTGGCGGAGGCGGAGGAGGGGGCGGCGATCCTGGAACGAGCCCTGAGGGAGGCGTAGTCCACGCACACCACGTCGCTTCCCACCCCGCTGTGCCCGCACGCACATACGTACGCCCAAGCCTGAAAGGGAGCGCCCCACCATGACTACCCGCACCCTGATCCGCGGCGGTCTCGTCATCACCGCCGCCGAGGAGACCCACGCCGATGTGCTGATCGAGGACGGCAGGATCGCCGCGCTCGCCGCGCACGGCACGGACGCGGCCGACGCGTGGACCGCGGACCGCGTGATCGACGCGACCGGCAAGTACGTGATCCCGGGCGGCGTCGACGCGCACACCCACATGGAGCTGCCGTTCGGCGGCACGTTCGCCTCGGACTCCTTCGAGACGGGCACGCGGGCGGCAGCCTGGGGCGGCACCACCACCATCATCGGCTTCGCGGTGCAGTCGGTGGGGCAGTCGCTGCGGGCCGGCCTGGACGCCTGGTACGCGAAGGCGGACGGGAAGTGCGCCATCGACTACGGCTTCCACATGATCCTCTCCGATGTGAACGACCGATCGCTGAAGGAGATGGACTTTCTCGTTGAGGAAGGGATCAGCTCGTTCAAGAATCACGTTGGCGAAGGTGACCGGGGATTTTCTAACGGCGGGCGTACCTCTTCCGGCGGCTGAGCAAGGCGGCCCGGCGGGCGCGGCGATGCCGCCGCCGGCACACACCACCCCCAGAGACTCCAACTCCACGACCAGACCGGGACCGCGATGAGCCCGGCGCAGGGAGGCGCGAAGGATGACCCGCACTCTGATCACCGGTGGCCTTGTCATCACGGCCGCGGAAGAGATTCACGCCGATGTGTTGATCGAGGATGGCCGCATCGCGGCGCTGGCGACCACGGGCTCGCAGGAATGGACTGCGGACCGCGTCATCGACGCTTCCCATAAGTACGTGATTCCGGGGGGTGTCGACGCTCATACGCATATGGAGTTGCCGTTCGGCGGCACGTTCGCCTCCGACTCGTTTGAGACGGGTACGCGGGCGGCTGCCTGGGGCGGCACGACGACGATCGTGGACTTCGCGGTGCAGTCGGTGGGGCAGTCGCTACGCGCGGGCCTGGACGCCTGGTACGCGAAGGCCGACGGGAAGTGCGCCATCGACTACGGCTTCCACATGATTCTCTCCGACGTGAACGAGCGATCGCTGAAGGAGATGGATCTTCTGGTCGAGGAAGGAATCAGCTCGTTCAAGCTGTTCACTGCCTATCCGGGGGTGTTTTACAGCGACGACGGGCAGATTCTGCGGGCGATGCAGAAGGCCGCTGTCAATGGCGGGCTGATCATGATGCATGCGGAGAACGGCATCGCGATCGATGTGCTGGTGCAGCAGGCGCTGGCGCGCGGTGAGACGGATCCCCGGTATCACGGTGAGGTGCGCAAGGCGCTGCTGGAGGCGGAGGCGACGCACCGGGTGATCAAGCTGGCCCAGGTGGCGGGTGCGCCGGTGTATGTGGTGCACGTCTCGGCGCGGGAGGCGTTGGCCGAGATCGCCAGGGCCCGGGATGAGGGACTTCCGGTGTTCGGCGAGACGTGCCCGCAGTACCTCTTCCTGTCGACGGACAATCTGGCGGAGCCGGATTTCGAGGGCTCGAAGTACGTCTGTTCAACTCCCCTGCGTCCTAAGGACCATCAAGAGGCGTTGTGGCGGGGCCTGCGCACGAACGACCTTCAGGTGGTGTCGACGGACCACTGTCCGTTCTGTTTCGTGGGCCAGAAGGAGCTGGGCCGCGGCGACTTCTCGAAGATCCCGAACGGGTTGCCGGGTGTCGAGAACCGCATGGATCTTCTTCATCAGGCGGTGGTGGACGGTCGCATCACGCGCCGCCGCTGGATCGAGATCGCCTGCGCGAGCCCGGCGCGGATGTTCGGCCTGTACGGCAAGAAGGGCACGATCGCGCCGGGCGCGGACGCGGACGTCGTCGTTTACGACCCGGCGGCGGAGCAGGTCATGTCGGTCGAGACCCATCACATGAACGTGGACTACTCGGCGTACGAGGGAAAACGGGTCACGGGGCAGGTGGAGACGGTGCTGTCGCGGGGCGAAGTGGTCATTGACGAGCGGAAGTTCACGGGGCGGGCCGGGCACGGCTGTTATGTCCCGCGCGGTACGACGCAGTACCTCGGCTAATCCAGTACCTCGGCTAGGAGAGGCGACGCATCATGGATTTCGGACTCGTCTTGCAGACCGACCCGCCGGCCTCGCAGGTCATCAGCCTGATGAAGCGCGCGGAGCGCAATGGCTTCGACTACGGCTGGACCTTCGACTCGGCGGTGCTGTGGCAGGAGCCCTTCGTCATCTACAGCCAGATCCTGGCGAACACCGAGCGGCTGATCGTGGGCCCGATGGTCACCAACCCGGGGACGCGGACGTGGGAGGTGACGGCGTCGACGTTCGCGACCTTGAATGACATGTACGGCAACCGCACGGTGTGCGGCATCGGGCGTGGTGACTCCGCGATGCGGGTGGCGGGCCGCAAGCCCAACACCCTGGCGCGGATCAGCGAGGCCATGAAGGTGATCCGGACGCTGGCCTCGGGAGGGGAGGCGGATCTGGGCGGCGGCACGGTCGTCCGCTTCCCCTGGATCAAGCCGGATGCGCGACTCCCGGTCTGGATGGCGGCGTACGGTCCCAAGGCGTTGAAGATGGCGGGGGAGGAGGCCGACGGCTTCATCCTCCAGCTCGCCGACCCCTACCTGACGAAGACAATGATCAAGGCGGTGCGTGACGCGGCCGCGGCGGCGGGCCGTGACCCGGCATCGGTGACGATCTGCGTGGCGGCGCCCGCGTATCTGACGGAGGACGACTCGCCGGAGGCGCTTGCGCACGCGCGTGAGCAGTGCCGCTGGTTCGGCGGGATGGTCGGCAACCATGTGGCGGACCTGGTGTCCAAGTACGGCGAACACTCGGACCTGGTCCCCGAGGCCCTGACCGACTACATCAAGGCCCGCGAGGGCTACGACTACTCCCACCACGGGCGGGCCGACAATCCCGACACGGCCTTCGTGCCGGACGACATCGTGGACCGCTTCTGCGTGATCGGGACGGTTGAGCAACATGTGGCGAAAATGCGGCAGTTGAAGGAACTGGGTGTCGATCAGTTCGCGGTGTACGCGATGCATGACGCGCGGGAAGACGTGATCGATGGGTATGGGGCGACGGTCATTCCCGCTTTGAGCCGTGAGTAAAAAGGTTCGTGTACGTGGGTGCGTCCGCGGCGGCGGCGATGGTGGGAACGGCTTGGCGCATGCCCTCCGCGTTGGGGTGGAAGGGGGCGAAGCCGTTGTTGATGACGGAGGGGAACAAGCCCTCGATCCACTTGGTGGAGGCGGACTGGCAGGCGTCATGGCCGATGCTGGGCGTGCGCAGGTCCACGTAGGTGGCGCCGTGCAGGGCCGCCTGCTCGGCCATCCGGCGGTTCAGCCTGTCCATGTTCGCCTGGACGTAGTCGGCATCCTCGCCCAGGAGTGGGACGTAGGGGTGGCAGCCGCCCGGCTTGAATCCGGTGGGGTATCCGACCATCAGGATGCGTGCTCGGGGGGCGCGTTCGTGGATCTTCTCGATGACCGTGCCGTAGGTGGAGGCGAAGGTGTCGATCTTCTGCGCGTATTGGTCGACGCCGCCCTCGGTGAACTTGTCCTTGCAGGGCGCGCCACTGGACAGGAAGTTGGTACAGGCCTGTACGAGACCGACCAGGCCGATGTCGTTGCCGCCGATACCCACGGTGACGAGCGTGGTGTCCTTGCTGAGGGCGTCGTACTGGGGAGCGGCTGTGCCCGAGACATTGCCGGGCTGGGGGTTGGCGAAATTCTCCGTCTGGGCGCTGCTGCAGGTGACGTCCCGGAACCGGGTCGTGTCCACCTTGAGCCGCTCGGCCAGCAGCGCCGGGTAGTTGACGGAGGAACGGGCACATGTCAGCAGATCGCTCTGCGGTAGAATCAACGGCCCCGCGGAGAACGAGTCGCCCATGGCGACGTACTCCTGCGACTGCGACTGCGACTGCGACTGCGGCTCGGTGGCCTTGTTGTGGTCCTTGCCCTTGTCCTTGTTCGGTGTCGCGGCCTCGGCGTTTCCGGTGAGGCCGGTCAGGGCCACCGCCGCGGCGAGTGCGGAAGCCGCGGCGGCGAGCCGGCGTCTGTGCTGAAACATGTCTGCCTTCCCAGTTGAATGTTGAGAAACGTGAGATCAGTCCACCGTGAACTGGCGTGACCTCCCTCTGAAAGCGGAAATCGCCCCGGTCAGCCCGTTCTTGGAGTCGCCGAAGTGCGCGATCCGGTAGGTGCCCGACGGTGTGCCGGCCGCGATGTCCCAGGTGATGGTTGCCGTGGACTCACCCGTCACCGCGTTGGTGCGCTTCCAGCGGTACTTCGTCTGCCAGTCGCCGTCGTCGAGGTAACGCGTCCAGGTGCCGTCCCGCAGTCGCTGCACTTCGAGGAACGTGCCGCCGACACGAAGGTTGTTCTTCGGGTGTCCGGTGACGAAGACCACCGTCGCGGTCTGCCCCGTGCGGTAGCTCGCCTCGACGTTCGTGAGTACCTGGCCGAAGTCGCGCGTGAGGCCGGGGGTGTCAAGCACCACGCCCGGCTGCAGGTTCAGTTCGCCGAGGGCCGGCTTCGGCGGCCGCGGGCCGGGCGGGAGAGCGGTGCCCGTGCGCAGCGCCGAGGCCAGCTTCGCGAATTCTTGTTGATAGGCGGGCGTGGTGTACCGGCCGAAGAGCGTGGACGCTCCCTCGTAGTGCTGGGCTTCGTACTCCTCGGGTGTGGCGACGTACTGGCTGTAGCCATTGGTGTAGCCCTGCATCAGCACGTTCTGCAGCGGCACACCGAGCTCCTGCGCGACGGAGCGGCGAATGCGCAGCCCGGCCACGATGGTGTACTCCGCCGGACCGCCTACGAGGTACAGCTGGCCGATCTTGAGGAGCTGAAGGGGGAGCACATTCGGCGTTGCCCCGAGCAACCCGCCGGGGACGGCGGACGTCTTGGGCGACTGCTCATCGGCGAGCCACTGCGGGACCGCGTCGTTGATCCGGTCGACCAGCGGAGCCAGCGGGGACGGCGTGCCCTCGAAAAGACCTGGAATGCCCGGCCCGTCCTCCGTGCTGCCCGCCAGCATGGACAGGCCGATGACCCCGGAGCTGGTGTGGTGCTTCCTGCCGTCCGGGGTGTACCGGCCGTCGACCTGGACCTGTGACATGTCGACGTAACGCATCAGGGAATCGATGCTGCCGCTGATCGTGGTGCCGGCACCGTCATAGATCTTCTTGGCGGCGGCGAACTGCCGGGCCCCGATGATCCGCGTGTTCTCGAATTCGTCCTCGGTCGGTCCTGACCCCGGCTTCAGGTTCAGGTTCGGTGACATGTCCCCGGAGTTCGTCTGCGGGAAGGCGGCCACGAATCCGGGGGAGTGGTCGAGGTAGCGCACGCCCTTGGCGTCGTGCTCCCACGCGTACGCGGCATAGCCCTTGTTGTCGCCGCTGATCAGCGTGTTGCTGTTGGTCATCGATGTGGGGTGGGTGGGAAACCAGCTGATCGCGCCCACGTCGGCGCTGCCCTGCCTGAAGCGCAGCACGGTCATCGCGGGGTCGATGCCGTGTGGGAAGGGGTCCTTGTCCGACTGGGGGTTCCGGTCGAAGGCGGCACGTGAGCGGTTGACGCTCGCGTTCGTCAGCTCACCGCGGCCGAGGGTGATCGTGCCGGGTCTGAGGTCGGCGTGCGCGGCAGTGATCGCTGCGACGATGCCGGACACCACGACGTCGAAGTTCTGTCGCTGGAACCCGAGCATCGACAGGTTGTAGGCGAGGTCGTGGCTGCATCCGCCGGGTCCGGCGTGCGTGTGGGTCGCGCTGAGCGACACGTTCTGCTCGGTGTAGGTCGTGCCGAACGACTCGGACAGCTCGGCCAGTACGGCCCGGCACACGGCCACCGGCAGGATGCCCTGATCGGCGCTGCACCAGGCGACGCGGTTGCCGCCGGCCGGGTCGACGATCACGAACGCCCGCGCACGCAGCCGCTGGTGGATACCGGCGGTCTGCTGCTGGGGCATCGAGTAGCCCATCATGCCGCTCTCGGCGGCGGCTCCGGTGATGTCGGAGATACCTCGGCCGACGAGGTAGGGGGCTGATGCCGGAGCTGCGGCGGCAGCGGTTCGTCCGCTGCCGAGCGCCAGCGCACCCCCGGCCGCGGCCATCAGCTGCAGGCCCCGCCTGCGGGTGAACTCATGTGTTCCCATAGCCATCGCCTTCACGGTGTCGGGCCTGGGGGCAAGCCGGCCGATGGCGACTTGTGTGGATCAGCCAATGCGCTGCCCTCCATTGGGCTCCTGCGGTCCGTGGTCGCAAACCGTAGGGAGTGGAGGGCACCGGGTGAAACAACTGTTTGGGAAGCGGTCTACAAGGGTTGGTTGTGAGTGGCCGGGAACGGCTGCTCAATGGCGCCGACCACTGCCGTCTCGCGGGCCCTGACCTCCCGCGTCACCTCCAGGAACCGCTCCACCGGCGGGGCGAGGTGTCCTCGCCGCCAGGCCACCGCGAGCGTGGAGCCGGAAACACCGTCAATCGGGATGTATCGAACACCTCTGTGCGGCGTGTAGCGCGCCGCGCCGGCGACGGTGACGGCGCAGGCCCGGCCGGCCGCGACCAGCTCCATTTCCTCGGTGTGGGAGCTGGTCAGTGTGACCACGCGCGCCGCTTCCCCGTCGCGATGGGCGTCCAGCGTCCAGAGACGCCGCCAGGACGCATCCTCCGTACGGCCGACCACGAGGGGCTCGCCGGTCATCTCGGCGACCGGGATGCTCGAACGCCCGGCCCACCGGTGGCCACTGGGCAGCGCGGCGACCAAGGGCTCCACGAACAGGGGCTCGGACTCGATGTCCGGCGCGGAGATCGGCAAGCGTACGAAGGCGACCTCTGACGAGCCGTCGGCAAGACCGGCGGAAGGGTCGGCGAAGCCGTACTCCCGCATGTCCAGGCGGATGCGGGGGTGGCGACGCCCGAACTCGGCCAGGATCGGCGATGTCAACTCCAGCGCGGCGCCGATCACAAAGCCCAGCTTCACCGTCCCACTCTCGCCGCGGTTCGCGGCGAGAGCCGCCTCCACTCCCGCGTCGAGCTCTGCCAGCGACCGGCGGGCAGCGGCCAGCAGGACTTCGCCGGCCGGGGTGAGCTCCACGCTGCGTGTGGTGCGGCGCAGCAGCCGGACGCCGATGTCGTCCTCGAGTTCCCGGATCTGCTTGCTCAATGCCTGCTGGGTGACGAAGAGACGGCCGGCGGCACGGCTGAAGTGCAGGTCCTCGGCCACGGCGACGAAGTACCGCAGTTTCCGGCTGGATACATCCACAACCAGGGAGTGTAAGTGAGCGTCCATTTTGCTGTTTCTCGGCTGCCCTTATGGAAATGGCGAATCGGGATGCGGAATGTTCAGCTGCGCCGCGAAAAGTGCTCCATCAGACATTTCCCGGACTCGCCCATATCCATAGGATGTGTCCGCTACGTGAATACGCCGGCCTCCGGCCCAGGCAGCCGTCGAGTCCGACCCAAGCCGAAGGAACGTCTCGTGTCCCCCACCACGAAACTTGACCCCGCCATACGGCTGCTTATTGTCGACGACGAGATCCTCCTCCGTTCCGGGCTCGCCCTGATACTCGGCAGCGTGAACGACATCGACGTCGTGGCCACGTGTGAGGGCACACTGGCGGCAGAGGCCGTCCAACAGCACCGGCCGGACGTCGTACTCCTCGACATCCGGATGCCGGACGTCGACGGGCTCACCGTCCTGCGCCGGATACGGGCGTTGCCCGACCCTCCCCATGTGGCGATGCTGACGACGTTCGATACGGATGAGTACCTCTCCGAGGCGCTCGCGCTGGGCGCCGGCGGGTTTCTGCTCAAGGACACCGAGCCAGGGGCGCTCATCCGCTCCGTACGTGTGCTCGCGACCGGCGCGGGCTGCATGTCCTCGTCCGTGATGAAACGTCTGGGCGGTCGGCCGCGGAGGGCTGCGGCGCGCTCGGCGGCTCAGGCGGTGGCCGAGCTGTCCGGGCGGGAACAGCAGGTGCTCGCCTACCTGGGGCAGGGTCTTTCGAACGGGGAGATCGGTGCCCGGATGTGCTTCTCCGTGGCCACGGCGAAGGACGACGTCAGTGCCGTCCTCGCGAAACTGGGCGTCAGCAACCGGGTGCAGGCGGCCGTCCTCGCCGAGCGGGCCGGCCTGCTGGCGGACCTGGGCGAGAGGGCCTGGTGAAGGCGGCCGAGCGGCTGCTGCACCGCGGCGTGCCGGCGGACGTGTGCGTGGCGGTGTTGGGCGTACTCGACGTCTGGCTACGCATGCCGATTCCGCACGTGTGGCAGACAGCCGTGTCGTTCGGGGCGGCCGGTGCGCTGATGCTGCGGCGTCGTCTGCCGCGCCTGACGCTGCTGCTCTGCCTGCCTGGCCTGTACGCGGGCGCCGCCCTGCTCGCGGCCTTCGTGGCGCTGGGGACCCTGGCGCATCGGCGCTGCCTGGACTGGCAGGTCAAGCTCGCGGTTGCCGCCGTGGTCGTCGGCAGCTTCGTGCCGTGGCCGCTCGCATCCCTCGTCGAACGGACAGCCGGAGAGCAGAGCCAGGCCCTCTTGTACGCGCTGCTCCTTGGCATCGCTCCGGCCGTGATCGGTCTACTGGTCCAGACCCGGCGTGACCTGTCGGACCGGGTCGCGGAACTGGCCACAGTGCGTGAGCACGAGCGGGAGCTGCACGCCCGCACGATCCTGGCCCGCGAACATGCCCGGCTCGCACGCGAGATGCACGACGTGGTCTCCCACCAGGCGGGGCTGATGGCCGTTCAGGCCGGAGCGCTGGAGGTCACGGCCCGCGACCCGGAGGTGCGGGAGGCGGCGGGCACTCTGCGCAGGCTGGCGACCGGCACGCTGGAGGAGCTGCGCGGCATGATCCTGGTCCTGCGTGCGGCCGGAGGCGGGCCGGGCGATGTGTGGCCGCAGCCCAGGCTGGCCGATCTGCCGGATCTGATCGCGCGGGGTGGTGTGGAGGCGGAGCTGCGGATGAAGGGCGCATCAGGCGCCGGGTGTCGCGACCTGCCTGAGGCGGTCGAGCGCACCGTCTACCGGACCGTGCAGGAAGGGCTCACCAACGTGCGCAAACACGCCCCTGGCGCGGCGACGACAGTGACGGTGGAGATCGGCGCCGACATGCTGCAGGTCCACATACACAACGGGCCCCCGAGCCGCCGGATTCCGAAGCCCGACCTTCCGGGCGGTGGCCACGGAATCGTGGGGCTACGGGAGCGCGCCGCGCTGCTCGGTGGCCGGTTGACCGCCGAACCCACGTCCGACGGGGGGTTCGCCGTGCGTGCCGAGGTGCCGCTGGAACTGCCCGGCTGACCGGCCGGACGGACCGAGCCGCCCCTCCGGCCGCCCCCGCCGGAGGGGCGGCCGGTGCAGCGGTCAGAGGCGCGGCGCGAGCCGCGGGCCGTGCGTGTCGAGCTTCGCGTCGTATCCGGCCAGGGGCGCCGGGGCGCCGTGCTCACCCTGATTCTCGTCAGCCACGCCCGCCCACTTCAGCAGCGACTTCGTCGCCGCGGCCCGGTCGTCAGGGGCGAGGGTGGAGATCTGTGCCCCGTGGTTCTGCCCGGGAGCGACGTAGACGTGGGAGTCCTTGCTGCCCTCGCCGACCCGGAACGGTTCCGCACGCCACGGGTCGTTCTGGCCGTTGACGAAGAGCATCCGGGAGGACTTGGTGCGGACCCATCGGTCGATGTCCCGCATGGCCTTCCCGCCGTCGTACTTCATGGGGATGTCGCGCGGAACGTAGGTGCGGGGGACGTTGATTCCCTCGTACCGGCGTACGTCGTCCAGGAGCGGCTCCTCGTAGTCGGGAGAGCCCATCTGCGTGCCGGCCTGGTAGTAGTACGGAACGTACGTGCGCATCCCTTGGTCGGTGCTGGACTTCCAGTCGCCGATCTTGCCGACCCAGTCGTAGAGGGTGTCGGTGGAGGCGTCGGGGGCGGGCACGGCGTCGCACTCGGACTCTGGCTGGTACTGCCAGAAGCCCCACACCGCGTCCTGCGCGGTGAGCTCGAACGCCTTGTCCGCGCTGCCCGTGAGACGGAAGGTGTAGTGCTTCTGGTCCGCCCACGTCTTCAGGCGGGCGACCATCTCCGGGCGCCGCTCGAAGATCTCGTGCTGGGCGGCGTTGAGTCTGTCCCGGCACTCCTTGGTTCCGACGTTCTTGAAGAAGTCGTAGTAGGCGGAGTCGTCGTCGTTGTCCACGTCGTTGGGTGCGACGTAGGAGACAGTGCCGTCCATGTCGTGGGGGTGGAAACGGCGATAGTACGCGGCCGTCGAGCCCCCCTTGCTGGCGCCCGTCGAGATCCACTTCTGATCGTAGATCCGGTGCAGGGCGCTGAAGACCCGGTGCTGGTCGTCCGCCGCCTGCCGGATGTTCAGCTTGGACCAGTCCGCCGGCCTGGGACGGGAGGGGGTGAAGAAGCGGTACTCCATGGAGACCTGGTTGCCGTCCACCATCCGCGTCGGCTCGCTGCGGGACGGCTTCCCGCTCAGGTTGTAGCCCGAGGTCTCGAAGACCGTGGGCCTGTCGTCGCCCTTGTGCAGCACCGATATGCGCTGCTGGAAGGTGCCCTTGTCGGGGTGCTGATGGTCGATGGGCTGTTCGTAGTTCAGGAGGAAGAAGCGATAGCCGTCGACCGGCTTCTCCTGGATGAGGCTCATCCCGGGTATCGCGAGAATGCGGTCCTTGATACCGGTACCGGGCTCGGCCGCTGTGGCGGTTCCCGTGCCGGCCGCGCCGAGTGCGGCCGAGCCGGCGACGATCGCCAGGGGGAGCAGGCATCTGAGTGCGCGTCGCATGTGTCTCCGTGAGGTGAGGTGAGGGTGAGGGTGAGGGTGAGGTGGCGCGATCCGTCGGTCAGGACGTCTCGGGCTCCGGCGCCTCGTGCGCGGCGCAGGTCACGTCCTTCTTGCCGGTCTCGCCCTTCAGGAGATAGGCGTCGACACGCTCGTTGACGCAGGCGTTCCGCAGGCCGGTGACACCGTGGTTGCCCGCGTCCTTCTCGGTGATGAGCCGGGAGCCGTGCAGCCGCTTGTGCAGCTCGACCGCACCGGCGTAAGGCGTGGCGGCGTCACGTTCGGACTGGACGACGAGGGTGGCGGGCAGTGCCTTGCCGGGGTGCACGTCGACGGGCTCCCGCTGCTTGAGCGGCCAGGTGGCACAGGGGAGGTTCATCCAGGTGTTGGACCAGGTGAGGAACGGGTTCTTGGGGTGCAGCCGCGTGCTGTCACGGTCCCAAGTGCGCCAGTCCGTGGGCCAGTTGGCGTCGTTGCACTGGACGGCGGTGTAGACGGCGTTGCCGTTCTCGTCCTCCTTGTTCTTCGCGGTGTTCGACATGTCCGGACCCGCGGCCTTGAGCAGGGGCTTCTCGTCGCCCTTGAGATAGGCGGACCAGACGGCCGCGACAGGGGCCCACGCGCCGTCGGAGTAGCTGGCCTTCTGGAAGAGGCCGAGCAGCTCGGCCGGGCCGACCACGCCGCCGACGGGGTCCTTCTTCGCCTTCGCGCGCAGTTCGTCCCACTGGCGTTGGACCTCGGCGCGGGTGGCGCCGATGCCGTACACGTCGTCGTGCTCGGCCACCCACTTCGTCCAGTCGGTCCAGCGGCCCTGGAAGGCGACGTCCTGGTCGAGGTTGGCCTGGTACCAGATCTTCTCGGTGGCGGGGTTGACCACACTGTCGAAGACCATGCGCCGTACGTGGGAGGGGAACAGTTCGGCGTACACGGCCCCGAGGTAGGTGCCGTAGGAGACGCCGAGATAGTTGAGCTTCGCATCGCCCAGGGCAGCGCGGATGACGTCGAGGTCACGCGCGGTGTTCGGGGTGTTCATGTGCGGCAGCAGGTCACCGCCGCTGCGTTCCTTGCACCCCTGGGCGTACTCGGCGGCGAGCTTACGGTGAGCCCGCTTGTCGGCCTCGTCGGCGGGGACGGGGTCCGGCTTCGGCGCCTTGGCGAACTCTTGCGGGTCGGCGCAGGAGATCGGCGCGGAGTGACCGACACCGCGAGGGTCGAATCCGACGTAGTCGTAGGCCTTCGCCGGCTTGGCCTGGACCGGGTCCTTCTCCGTGACGTACTTCGGGAAGTCCAGGCCGGAACCGCCGGGCCCACCGGGGTTGTAGATGAGCGAGCCCTGTCGCTCGTCCTTGCTCCCGGTGCTGCGGGCCCGGTCGACCGCGAGGTCGATGGTGCGTCCGTCGGGACGGGCGTAGTCGACGGGAACGGTCACGTAGCCGCACTGGATCGGCTTGGCGAGGCCCCAGCTCTCGGGGCAGTCCTTCCAGTCGACGCCCTTCTTCGCGGCGCGGGCGGCGGCGACGGCGACGCCGTGGGCCGCCGTCGACCGGTCGTTGCCGGCCGGGGCATCGCCCTCTGATGTGCCGGCCGCGGCGGATGGAGCCGTCGTGACCGCGGCTATGAGCGCGGCAGAGGCAAAGGTGCCCGCGGCGGCGAGCATGGCGTGACGTCTGATCAAGGTGATCTCCGAGAGCGTCGAGGTGCCGGCGATGCCGGCGGCAGTAACGGTCTCGGGGATCGTCGGACGATCGACGCGGACGGGAACAGTCCTTGACGTCGATTCCAGCCGACCGGCGGGACTTTCCCGACACTTGGCTGGTAAGAGGCCTCTGACCGGCGGTGTCGTGCACGGCGATGCCCGCAGTGCAGTGCCGCGCAGACGGATGAGGCACGGGAGTCCCTGGCGCGGCTGACGCCGCGTCAGGGGGAGGACGAGGCGCGCTGCGGCAGTTGTTCGCGCCCGCGCCGCTTCCCGTCGTGTGGTCGGACTGCCCCACGTTTCCGCTGGCTGTCGTCGTGCTGGGGGTCGGGCCTGCGTCGTTGCGTGCGGACCGCGCGATCAGCATCGCGGGAGCGGGTACGAGCGTCGTCCTCGTGGCGCTCTCGGACGGCGGTGCCGCCGGAGCTTTCGACGCTCTTCAAGGTGGTGAGGTCGGCCGGGTGCCGTTCCATGCCGTGGTGCTGACGTACTGCCCGTTCGGCCTCATGTATTCGGGCATGGTCGGCCTGCTGCTCGGCGGGCTGCCGTTCGCCTGGCCCCCCTACACACTCGCGCGCTGTCTGCTCGCGACGCGCGGACAACTGCCGTGGCGGCAGTGGGAGTTCCTCGCCGACGCCCGCCAACTGGGCATCCTGCGACAGGTGAGTCCGGTCTACCGGTTCCGCCATGCGAAGCTGCAAGAACACCTCGCGTCAGCGCGTCACCTTCCGCGGCAGCGGCAGCGGCAGCGGCAGCGGCAGCGGCAGCGACCGCGTTCGCGTTCGCGTCCGGCGGGCGATCCCCCTCCCGTCCGATGGTCACCAAGAAGACGGAGGTGAGGTGCGGGTGACCACGGCAGTTGATGTGGGAGTCTGTCGTCGGCGCGGCCTCGCGGGCAAGGGGCCGTGGCAGTCGTCGAGAGGAACGCAGCGTGAGACAGGACGGTTTGGGCGCCGAGACGATAGACACCAGCAGGCCGCACCCCGCACGGATCTACGACTACCTGCTGGGCGGCAAGGACAACTACGCGGTGGACCAGCGGGCCGCCGCCGAACTCGCCGCCGCCGCACCCGAGGTGCGGATCGGCGTGCGGGCGAACCGGGCCTTCCTGCAGCGCGCCGTCCGTTACGTCGTCAGCAGTGGTGTCCGCCAGATCCTCGACGTCGGCACCGGGTTGCCCACATCGCCGAACGTGCACGAGACCGCCCAGGAGGTGGCCTCGGACGTGCGTGTCGCGTACGTCGACAATGATCCGATCGTGAAGTCGCACGCCGACGCGCTGCTCAGCCGCTCCGGTGCGACCAGCATCGTGCTCGGTGATCTGCGCGATCCACGGGCCATCGTGGATCACCCCGACGTCCGCCGCGTCATCGACTTCGACGAGCCGGTCGCCCTGCTCCTCGTCGCCGTCCTCCACTTCCTCACCGACGCGGAGGAGCCCGATCAGGTCGTCGCCACCCTGCGCGACGCACTGCCGCCCGGCAGCTTCCTCGTGCTCTCGCACGCCACGGACGACTTCGCCGACCGCAGCGCGGCCCAAGCCGTCTACAGCAAGGCCACCGCCACGCTGAACCTGCGGTCCCGCGCCGAGGTCGAGCGGTTCTTCGCCGGCTTCGAACTGGTCGGGCCCGGCGTGGCCCAGGTCCCGTTCTGGCGCCCCGACACCCGGCCGCCGGAACGCTCCGGCGAGATCGGCTTCTACGGGGGCGTGGCCCGCAAGACCGACTGAACCGCCCTCTCCTGCCCGGGAGTTCTGGGCGAGGCCTGCGGGTGCACGGTGATCGGCACCGCCGCGCACACCGTTCCGGGAACGTACTGCATGCGAAGGGGCGCACCGACCATTCCGGTGCGCCCCTTCGGTCACCCACAGGTTCAACTCGGGCGTCAGGCCTGCCTGTCGTCCAGCTCCTGCTGCCGCATGGTGCGGTCATCGGTCATGCCGTGCTCCGCCTGCTGGCGCTGCCGCTCACCGCGCTGGCCTGCCTGTCCGGGCTCCTGCCGCTGACGCGGGTCCTGCTGGGCGGCGTCCTGCTGGGGACCGGCCGCCTGCTCACGTCGACGGGCAGATCGCTCTTGCTTACCCATGAGTGTCACTCCTCGTGAGTGTGGGGGATGGGTTCCCTCATCGTGGCATGTGCGGACACTTAGGGCATATCAGACGGCTACGCTGAGTGATCAGGCATCCTCCACGCCTCCCGGAACCGCTTCAGGGCGAGCCGTGTCGCGGCCGGGGACAGGGCGAGTTCGCGACGCGCCTCCGCCAGGCGTTGCAGGTCCCATTCCGTTCCGGCGTCCTTGACGTCCTCGAGCGTGGGGAAGTTCTCGCGGCCGAAGAAGTCGAGGAGGGTCAGCATGAAGTCGCCGTACGCCCCCAACTCGTCCCACTGGCGCCGGGTTTCGAGTGACGGGCCGGCGTCCGCCGCGGACGACGCGGAGGGTGTGGCCGTGTCGATCAGCCGCCGGACGGCGTCGCGCGCGAGTGACGTCCGCTCGTCCCCCGGCCGTTCCTGCAGGAGCAGGACGGCCAGGCGGGTCTCGTCCATGCGCTGCGCCCAGTCGGCCGGGTGGTCGGCCCTGGCCAGCAGGACCCGGAAGCCGGCAAGGGTCTCCCTGAGTTCGTCCCAGAGCAGGGCGTGGGCGACCTGGGGCAGCTGATTGCGGCCCGTGCCGGGGATCGTGACCATCCGGCGCGTGTAGCGGATCAGGTCCCGGGTGATTCCGCCGGAGAGGCAGTGCGCCAGAGCGATGAAGGGCGTGGTCAGGCCGGGGACCCGGTTCTGGAGAATGGCGTGTGATTCCTCCAGGGTCCGGGGCTCGATATGGACTACGTCGTCCAGGGAGCTGTCGATGATGTCCCGGACCGGGAGCCCCCGGCGGACGAAATCGGCGCCGACGTCCTCGGCGACGGAGATGAGGAAATAGACGTTCGGAATGCCGAAGACCGCTTTTATCTCGGCGAGCAGCGATCGGGCCTCTTCCGCGGTGCCGATGCGGTCGATCTCGTCGATGACGATGAAGACGCGGCCGTTGCCGGACTTGGCCATGCGTGTCAGCAGGTCCCGGAAGTGGACCACCAGCTCCGGGAAGGTGAGCGTGCGGGAGGAGAGGGTTGTGGTGCGGCCCGCGCCTACGGTTCCGGCGGAGAAGGGCGTCAGTCCCGTCGTGGTCGCCAGGCTTGTGCTCTGCGCGGTCCGCAGGAGATAGAGGTAGTTGACGCACTCCTTGAGCAGGGGTGACTTCTTAAGAAGTGGCGACTTCTTCTGCCACCTCGGCAGCGAGACCAGGATGCCGACGCCGAGCAGCGCGAGCGGTACGCGTGTCAGCCACGGGTGGTCGGTCCAGAGCTGCACGGCGGATGCCCAGACGTCATCCCACGTACGCGTCAGCCATCCGGAGACACCGCCGTCCAGTGACCGGTTCATCGCCCGTGCCGCCGGTGCCAGCGCGAGGGACAGCAGGGCCGCGGCGACCAGCAGTCGGCCCCAGAACGACACCGCGGCCCGGATCCGCAGCAGGATGTGCTTGCGCAGCTTGACGAGGAAGACGAACGAAGAATCCGGCGCCCGCCCGTGCATCGCGAGGAACTGCTCGCACACCCGCTGGAACAGCGACAGCAGGAATTCCTGCGGGACATAGGCGGAAGGGATTTCCACGGGGACGACCAGATTGCTGTCCCCGCGCCGCTTCTCCGCCAGATCCCTGAGGAGCGTCGACTTTCCCACGCCGCGCGGACCCGAGATCGCGATGGTCCCGCCGGCCATCAACTCCATCTTCGCGTCGAGGTTCTCCTGCTCGCGGTGCGGAACGACGTACCGCAGATCGTGCACCTCGACGAGTCCCAGGATGTCGGGAGTGACGAGCAGGGTGTTGTGGTCCTCCCCGATCAGGCGTCGCAGTACCGGCCCCACTTGAGCCGCGAGGGCGGCCGACAGGGACGTACGCCACTGGCGGCGTACGAAGGAGACCTGCCAGCGCAGCGTCACCAGCCAGATCAGCAGGAGGAGACGCCTGATCGACAGCCCTGTCCGTCCGTACGCCGCCACCGCGTGGTCGCGCTGCTCCACGGCGTCCTGGTATTCCTCGAACTCGCCGTATCCCGAGGCCAGTACCTCAGCGACGACATGCTCTCGGTGGAACTCCGCCGTGACGTGCCGCTCGTCCACGCCCGTCATGTGCTGCTGTGCCAGATAGCCCCTGAGCACGGTGTCCTCGGCGTGCAGGCGGTCGACGGCGTCCCGGTAGATCAGCTCGTCATCGAACCGGTTCCAGACCGCCTTCGCCGGCTCTGGGTCGTTCACCGTGCCTCCGCCGCGTCACTTGGGCCGTTGCGGCTCAGGGGCCCCGGTCGCCGCACCAGCCGTGACTGTACTCGTCAGGACGTAGACGCAGAGCGCCGCGAAGAGGCCTACCGCCCAGCCGTAGTCGGCCAGGGGCTTGAGGAAGGGGATGAGGCCGTCCGCGGGGAACGGGCCCTTTCCGGGGGCCGAGTGGGAGCCGCCCACCGCGAGGGTGCCGCCGAGCGTGAAGGCCAGCAGGGCCCGCCAGTTCCAGCCCGCCGTGTACCAGTAGCGGCCGTGCGGGCGGTACAGGTCGGCGAGGTCGAGGACCGTACGGCGGATGATCCAGTAGTCGGCGATCAGCACGCCCGCCACCGTGCCGAGGAGCCCGCCGACCACCCCGAGCCAGGTGAAGATGTACAGCTCGGGCGTCGCGGTCAGCTTCCACGGCATGACCAGGACGCCGATCACACCCGTGATGAGCGCCCCGGTACGGAAGTTGATGAGCTTCGGGGCGAGATGGGACAGGTCGTACGCGGGAGAGACGACGTTCGCCGCGATGTTCACCGAGACCGTCGCGACCAGGACCGTCACCAGCGCGAAGACCAGGCCGAATACGTTGTCCGTCTTCGCCGAGAGCTCCACCGGGTCCCAGATCGCCGCTCCGTAGACCGCCTGCGAACCGGAGGTGACGAGGACCGAGAGCAGCGCGAAGGCCGTCATCGTCGTCGGGAGGCCCAGGGACTGGCCCCAGACCTGGGCCCGCTGGCCCTTCCCGAAGCGGGTGAAGTCGGGGATGTTCAGGGACAGGGTGGCCCAGAAGCCGATCATTCCCATGAGGGAGGGGAAGAAGACCTTCCAGAAGTCCGTGCCCCAGCCCAGCTGTGACGGCTGGTCCAGGAGCGGACCGAAGCCGCCCGCCTTCGACGCCATCCACACGAGGAGCACCACCGCGCCGATGAGGACGAAGGGCGCCGCCCAGTTCTCGAAGCGGCGCAGAGCGTCCATTCCCCGGTAGATGACGGCCAGTTCGAAGGCCCAGAAGACCACGAAGCAGAGCCAGAGGGTCCAGGGATAGCCGCCCACTTCGGAGGCGTTCGCCCAGCCGCCGAAGATCTTGCCGAGGAGGAGGAAGATCCCCTGGCCGCCGATCCAGGTCTGGATGCCGAACCAGCAGCACGCCACCGCCGCCCGGATCAGCGCCGGGAGATTGGCGCCGCGCAGCCCGAAGGAGGCGCGCGCGAGGACGGGGAAGGGGATGCCGTACTTCGGTCCCGCGTGTCCCGTCAGGAGCATCGGGAGCAGCACGATCACATTGGCAAGCGCGATGACGAGCACCGCCTGCTTCCAGTCCATCCCGAGGGCCACGAGGCCGGAAGCCAGCGTCCAGGAAGGGATGTTGTGGGCCATGCCCACCCAGAGGGCCGTGTAGTTGTACACGCCCCAGGTCCGCCGCTCCATGGGGACCGGAAGCAGGTCCTCGTTCGTGAACCGGGGGTCGTCCAGGGTGACGCCGTCGGCGAGGGACACCCGGCCGTCGGAGTGGGAACGCTGGGTCGGGATCGTGGGCTCGGTCGCGGTGCGGTGAGCCGGGGAGGGAGCGGGGGGAGGGC
>NZ_SRIC01000108.1 GCF_004684775.1 Streptomyces sp. MZ04 | reverse complement strand
CCGCACAAGCACAAGCCCACCCCCTTCCTGCTTCCTGACGCGACCTCCCCCATTGCCTTAAGGGCATGGGAGGTGCCCCCTACGTCGTCGGGCCGATCCCCCCTGCCCTGCTGACCCCACGACTGACCGGGAGTACGCCTCGTGGCCACGTTCCTCTACAAACTCGGCCGACTCGCCTTCAGGCGACGGCACTTCGTCGCCCTGATCTGGGTGGCGCTCCTGACCCTCGCCGGAGTCGGCGCCGCGTCCGCGCCCACCGCCGCCTCCAGTTCCTTCTCCATCCCCGGCACGGAGGCGCAGAAGGCCTTCGACCTGCTCGACGAGCGGGTGCCCGAGGCCGGCGCCGACGGCGCGAGCGCCCGGGTCGTCTTCAAGGCGCCGGACGGCGAGAAGGTCACCGACCCGGCCAACAAGGCCGAGGTCCAGAAGACCGTCGCCGCCCTCAAGTCCGGCTCGGACGAGGTCGCTTCGGCCGCCGATCCGTTCCAGGCCAAGACGGTCAGCAAGGACGGCTCCACGGCGTACTCGTCCGTCTCGTACAAGGTCACCTCGATGGAGCTGACCGACGAGAGCCGCGACGCGCTGGAGCAGACCACCGACGACGCCCGCGCGTCCGGGCTCACGGTCGAGGTCGGCGGCGACGCGCTGCAGGCGATGCCCGAGACCGGGGCCACCGAGATCATCGGCATCGCGGTCGCGGCCGTCGTCCTCGTCATCACCTTCGGCTCGCTGGTCGCGGCGGGGCTTCCGCTGCTCACCGCGCTGATCGGCGTGGGCATCGGCGTCTCCTCGATCACCGCGCTCGCCAACGCGCTCGACCTGGGTACGACCACGTCGACGCTGGCCATGATGATCGGCCTCGCGGTCGGCATCGACTACGCGCTCTTCATCGTCTCCCGTTATCGCGGCGAACTCGCCGACGGGCGGGACCGCGAGGAGGCCGCGGGACGTGCCGTGGGGACGGCTGGTTCGGCCGTGGTCTTCGCCGGGCTCACCGTGGTCATCGCGCTGGTCGGCCTCGCCGTCGTCAACATCCCGATGCTGACCAAGATGGGCTTCGCGGCGGCCGGCACGGTGGTCATCGCCGTCCTCATCGCGCTCACCCTGATCCCGGCGCTGCTCGGGTACGCGGGCAGGAAGGTCAAGCCGACGGGCGAGAAGAGCAGGCTGCTCGGCGGCGGCAAGAAGAAGGCCGCCGATCCGGAGAAGGCCGCCGATCCGGAGAAGGCGGCCGATCCGGAGAAGGCGGCCGCCGCCCCGGCGAAGGAGCCGAAGGCCAACCTCGGCACCCGCTGGGCCCGCTTCGTCACGCGCCGCCCGCTGGCCGTGCTGCTCGTCGGCATCATCGGCCTGGGCGCCGCCGCGCTCCCGGTCTCCTCGCTCGAACTGGGCCTCCCGGACGACGGCTCGCAGCCGACGTCCACGACCCAGCGCAAGGCGTACGACCTGGTCTCCGACGGATTCGGCCCCGGCTTCAACGGCCCGCTGATGACGGTCGCCGACCTCAAGGGCGCCGACGACCCGAAGGCCGCGGCCCAGCAGATCACCAAGAAGATCTCCGGCCTCGACGACGTCCTCACCGTCGCGCCCC
The DNA here is from genome assembly GCF_004684775.1 of Streptomyces sp. MZ04. Lineage (GTDB taxonomy): Bacteria > Actinomycetota > Actinomycetes > Streptomycetales > Streptomycetaceae > Streptomyces. The sequence goes on along the minus strand of NZ_SRIC01000108.1, from coordinate 22,943 downwards.
CCGTGATCAACAAGGCGGGCGACACGGCGATCATCAGCGTCGTCCCGTCCTCGAAGCCGAGCGGCAGCGAGACCGAGGGCCTCGTGCACTCGATCCGCGACGCGGGCGGCGAGATCAGGTCCGACACGGGCGCAAGCGTCATGGTCACGGGCACGACGGCCATGAACATCGACGTGTCCCAGAAGCTGAACGACGCCCTGCTGCCCTACCTGGCACTGGTCGTGGGCCTCGCCTTCCTCCTTCTGATCGTCGTCTTCCGCTCGATCCTGGTCCCGCTCAAGGCGGCCCTCGGCTTCCTGCTCTCGGTCCTCGCGGCCCTGGGCGCGGTCGTCGCGGTCTTCCAGTGGGGCTGGCTCGGCTCGCTCTTCGGCGTGGAGCAGACGGGCCCGATCATGTCGATGATGCCGATCTTCATGGTGGGGGTCGTCTTCGGCCTCGCGATGGACTACGAGGTCTTCCTCGTGACCCGCATGCGAGAGGCGTACGTCCACGGGGAGCGCCCCGGCGAGGCGATCGTGACGGGCTTCCGCCACGGCGCGAGGGTGGTCTCGGCGGCCGCCGTCATCATGATCGCCGTCTTCGCGGGCTTCATCGGCTCCAGCGAGCAGATGGTGAAGATGATCGGCTTCGGTCTGGCGATCGCGGTCTTCTTCGACGCGTTCATCGTGCGCATGGCGCTGGTCCCGGCCGTCCTCGCGCTGCTGGGCAGGAAGGCGTGGTGGCTGCCGAGGTGGCTGGACCGGGCGCTGCCGAATGTGGATGTCGAGGGTGAGGGGCTGCGCGACGTGGAGGCTGCGGGCGATCCCGACGCGGACCGGGAGCCGGCCCGAGTCTGAGACCGCTCAGTGCGGGACGGGGGTGGCGGGGAGCGCAGAAGGGCGCGCGCTCGTCGCCCCCGTCGGGCTTTCGGGCGTCATCTGGTCGTGACCGGCTTCCGGCGCGGGTGGTCTCGGCGGCGGCCGTCATCGTGATCGCCGTCTTCGCGCTGGGGGTCCGGGGGCGTCCCCCGGGAAAACACAGCATCGGCTCCAGCGAGCAGATGGTGAAGATGATCGGCTTCGGTCTCGCGATCGCGGTCTTCTTCGACGCGTTCATCGTGCGCATGGCGCTGGTCCCGGCCGTCCTCGCGCTGCTGGGCAGGAAGGCGTGGTGGCTGCCGAGGTGGCTGGACCGGGCGCTGCCGAATGTGGATGTCGAGGGTGAGGGGCTGCGCGACGTGGAGGCTGCGGGCGATCCCGACGCGGACCGGGAGCCGGCCCGAGTCTGAGACCGCTCAGTGCGGGACGGGGGTGGCGGGGAGCGCAGAAGGGCGCGCGCTCGTCGCCCCCGTCGGGCTTTCGGGCGTCATCTGGTCGTGACCGGCTTCCGGCGCGGGTGGTCTCGGCGGCGGCCGTCATCGTGATCGCCGTCTTCGCGCTGGGGGTCCGGGGGCGTCCCCCGGGAAAACACAGCATCGGCTCCAGCGAGCAGATGGTGAAGATGATCGGCTTCGGTCTGGCGATCGCGGTCTTCTTCGACGCGTTCATCGTGCGCATGGCGCTGGTCCCGGCCGTCCTCGCGCTGCTGGGCAGGAAGGCGTGGTGGCTGCCGAGGTGGCTGGACCGGGCGCTGCCGAATGTGGATGTCGAGGGTGAGGGGCTGCGCGACGTGGCGGACAAGGCCGCGGAGGGCGACCGGGAGCTCGCCCGCGTCTGACCCCGCTCAGTGCGGGACGGGGGTGGCGGCGTGGGTGCGGCGGAGGAAGCGGACCATCACCGCCGAGTCGAACTGCACGACCTCCACCCCCTCCCGCGAGTGGAACTCCACGACCACTTGCACCCGGCCGCAGGGCCAGACGCGTACGTCGCCCTCGGTGACCGGGGCCAGCAGGCCCTCTTCGACGAGCCGGCGCTCGAAGGTCCAGGTGTGGCCGCCAGGGAGGTCGATCCGCATCGCGTGCGGGTCGGCCTCCGGGTCGTAGTGGAGGATGGCGGGCACGGCGCGGTGGCCGTCGGCCGAGTCCGTGACGATGTGGGCCCGTGCGTACTGCTCGACTGCGGACATCGTCGGACTCCTTCGCCCTCACCTTTTGCCTGCCTGCCTGTTTTTGCTGTATGCCCTCTAATGTCCCATATTTGGGGGTTTCCGCTCCAGGGGTGGCCGAGATAGTTGGGTAGGCGACGCTCTTGCAAACCATTCGCAAGAGGGCACTATCATTGAACGGTTCACGAGCGATCCGCTCTGTCTTCCGTCCTCCTTTTCCCGTGTCCTGCCCAGGAGCGCCCGTATGCATGTCCCCGACGGATTCATCGACGCCCCCGTCTCCGCGGTCACCGGGGTCGTCGCCGCCGGCGCGGTCGCCGTCAGCCTCAAGGGCGCGCGCCGCGAGCTGGACGAGCGCACCGCCCCGCTCGCGGGCCTCGTGGCGGCGTTCATCTTCGCCGTGCAGATGCTGAACTTCCCCGTGGCCGCCGGCACCAGCGGGCATCTCCTCGGCGGGGCGCTCGCCGCGATACTCGTCGGCCCCTTCACGGGTGTCCTGTGTGTGTCCGTCGTACTCCTCATGCAAGGCGTTCTTTTCGCGGACGGCGGCCTGACCGCGCTCGGCGTGAACATCACGGACATGGCGATCGTCACCACCGTCGTCGCCTATCTCGTCTTCCGGGGCCTGGTGAAGGTGCTCCCGCGCACCCGCCGCTCCGTCACCGTCTCGTCCTTCGTCGCCGCGTTGCTCTCCGTGCCCGCGGCCGCGCTCGCCTTCACGTTCCTCTACGCCCTCGGCGGCACCACCGACGTCTCCATCGGCAAGGTCGCCACCGCCATGATCGGCGTGCACGTCCTCATCGGCATCGGCGAGGCCGCGATCACCGCGCTCACCGTCGGCGCCGTCATCGCCGTCCGCCCCGACCTCGTGTACGGCGCCCGCGGCCTGACCCAGAAGCTCAAGCTGCGGGTGGGCGGCGAGCTGGTCGACGCCGAACCCGCCGCCGTCCCGGTGGCCGCGCGCTCCCACCGCAAGGTCTGGATCGCGGGCCTTGTCACCTCCCTCGTCCTCGCCGGCTTCGTCAGCTTCTACGCCTCCGCGAACCCCGACGGCCTGGAGAAGGTCGCCGCCGACAAGGGCATCGACAAGAGGGCCGAGGAGCACGCCGCCGCCGAATCGCCGCTCGCCGACTACGGCGTCAAGGACATCACCGACGCCCGCCTCTCCGGCGGCCTCGCGGGCGTGATCGGCGTCGGCGGCACGGTCGTCGCGGGCTCGGCGGTCTTCTGGTCCCTGCGCCGCCGTCGTACGACGGACACGGACCCCGCGTCCACCGCCTCCGTCACCTCCGCCTCCGAGAGCGCCTGACATGGGCGCGGGCCACGCCCACCGGCTCTACCGGCACGGCCACTCACCGGTGCACGCGCTGCCGCCGCACACCAAGCTGGCGGCGGTCTTCGCCTTCGTGGTCGTGGTCGTCTCCACGCCGCGCGAGGCGATGTGGGCGTTCGCGCTGTACGCGGTGCTGCTGGGTGTGGTGGCGTACGCGGCCCGTATTCCGGCGGGTTTCCTCCTGAAGCGGCTGCTCATCGAGGTGCCGTTCGTGGCGTTCGCGGTGCTCATGCCGTTCGTGGCGGAGGGCGAGCGCATCGACGTACTCGGCATGTCCCTGAGCGTGAACGGGCTGTGGGGTGCCTGGAACGTGCTCGCCAAGGGCACGCTCGGCGTCGCGGCCTCCGTCATCCTCGCCTCCACCACCGAACTGCGGGAACTCCTGCTCGGCCTCCAGCGCCTGAAGCTGCCGCCGCTGCTCGTCCAGATCGCCTCGTTCATGATCCGGTACGGGGATGTGATCACGGACGAGATGCGCCGCATGAAGATCGCACGCGAGTCGCGCGGCTTCGAGGCGCGGGGCGTACGCCAGTGGGGGGTCCTGGCCAAATCCGCGGGCGCGCTCTTCATCCGCTCGTACGAGAGGGGCGAGCGGGTGCACCTGGCGATGGTCAGCCGGGGGTACGCCGGTTCGATGCCGGTCATCGACGAGGTGACCGCCTCGCGTACGCAGTGGACGTACGCGATGGCCCTTCCGTTCTCCGCACTTGTCGCATGTCTGTTGGGATGGACGCTGTGAGTACTGCCCCTTCTCTCGAGGTCCCTTCTCTCGAGGTCCCTTCTCTCGAGGTCCCTTCTCTCGAGGTCCCTTCTCTCGAGGTCTCCGGCCTCGCCTTCGCCTACCCCGACGGGCATCAGGCGCTCTTCGGCGTCGACATGACCATCGGCCGGGGCGAGCGCGTCGCCCTGCTCGGCCCGAACGGCGCGGGCAAGACGACCCTCGTCCTGCATCTGAACGGCATCCTCACCGGCGGCGCGGGCACGGTCGCCGTCGCGGGACTGCCCGTCGGCAAGAAGCACATGGCGGAGATCCGGCGCCGGGTCGGCATCGTCTTCCAGGACCCGGACGACCAGCTGTTCATGCCGACGGTGCGGGAGGACGTGGCGTTCGGTCCGGCGGCGGCCGGGATGCGCGGCCCGGAGCTCGAGGCCCGCGTACAGAAGGCCCTCTCCCAGGTCGGCATGGCGGAGTTCGCGGACCGCCCGCCGCACCACCTCTCGTTCGGCCAGCGCAGGCGGGTCGCGGTGGCGACGGTCCTCGCGATGGAGCCGGAGATCCTGGTCCTGGACGAGCCCTCCTCCAACCTGGACCCGGCATCGCGCCGCGAACTGGCCGACATCCTGCGGTCGTTGGACGTGACGGTCCTGATGGTGACGCACGATCTTCCGTACGCCCTCGAACTCTGCCCCCGCGCCCTCATCCTCAGCGAGGGCGTGATCGCGGCGGACGGCCCGACCGGTGAACTGCTCGGCGACGACGACCTGATGGGCGCGCACCGCCTGGAACTGCCCTTCGGCTTCGACCCGAAGTCCGTGGCGAAGTCCGTGACAATGGGGGCGTGACGAACCAGGCCCCCGAGGAGACCGGCGCCGCGGCGGCCGCATCGCTGCTCCTCGACGACCAACTGTGCTTCGCGCTGTACGCGGCACAGCGCGCCGTGACGTCCGCGTACCGTCCGGTCCTCGACGAACTGGGCCTCACCTACCCCCAGTACCTGGCACGGCCGTAGCCCGTGACCGCAGGTCAGCACCCTGCTCGGTCACGTGCACAAGGACCGAGCGCTCGTCGTGCGCCGCCCTGCTGGTGCTCTGGGAGCGCGGCGAGATCCCCGTCAAGGAACTCGCCGCCGCGCTGCACCTCGACTACGGGACGGTGTCCCCGCTCCTGAAGACAGCGCCTGCTTCCACAACGCGCTCGTCCTGGTGGGCCGCCGCGCGGGCTACGACCTGACCGGCTCCACCGTCGCCGCGAAGGTCGGCATCGGCTCCAATCAGCAGCAGGGTTACGGCCTCGCGGTCGCGCTCAGCGTCTCGCTGCCGCTGGTCGACCAGGAGCTCGCGGGGCGCCTGGTGGGGGCGGCGCACCAGGTCTGCCCGTACTCGAACGCGACGCGCGGGAACATCGACGTGTCGATCGTGCCGAGCTAGCCGGAATCCGGCGGGCCGCGTCCCTGTTGCATGTACGGATGCGCGTGCAGGTGATGGAGGAGAACGACGTGGCGATCGACGGGACAGTGGCCGAGGGCTTCGTGGCCGAGGGCTTCGAGCCGGTGCGGGACGCCTTCGTACGCAACTTCGCCGAGCTCGGTGAGCAGGGCGCGGCGGTCACGGTCTACCGCGACGGGCGGCCGGTCGTGGACCTCTGGGGCGGCACGAAGGACGTCGACGCCGGAGTACAGGGCGCGCCCTGGGAGAGCGGCACCGCGCAGGTCGTCCGCTCGGCGACGAAGGGCGTCGCGGCCGCCGTCCTGCTCCTGCTCCACCAGCGCGGCGACCTTGACCTGGACGCGCCGGTCGGGTCCTACTGGCCCGAGTTCAAGGCGCACGGCAAGGAGCGGACGCTGGTCCGGCACCTGCTGTCGCACCGGGCGGGGGTGCCGGCCCTCGACCGCCCGCTGACTCCCGCGCAGGCGGCGGATCCCGACGTCGCGCCGGACGCGGTCGCCGCGCAGGCGCCCATGTGGGAGCCGGGGACCGACCACGGCTATCACGCACACACGTACAGCTGGCTGACGGGTGAGCTGGTGCGGCGGGTGACGGGGCGATCGATCGGGGAGTGGGTGGCCGAGGAGATATCGCGACCGCTGGGCCTGGACCTCTGGATAGGCCTCCCCGAAGGGGAAGCGGGCCGGGTGGGCCGGATCGGCCGCATCTCGGCGCCCGCCGCTCCGGGGGGCCTGCGGGTCCGCCCCCGGCGGAACGTGGCCGAGGCGTACGCGGATCCTGAGTCCCTCACCCAGCGGGCGTTCGGCGTGATCGACCCGGCGCCGGACGAGAACGACCCGGCATACCGGGCGGCGGTCCTTCCCGCGTCCAATGGCATAGCCACGGCGCCGTCCCTGGCGCGGTTCTACGCCTCGCTGATCGGTGAAGTCGAGGGTGGGGGGCGGCTGTTCACTCCGGAGACGGTGGCGCTCGCGCGCACGGAGGAGTCCGCGGGGGCGGACCGTGTCCTCGTCGTCAACACCCGCTTCGGCCTCGGCTACATGCTGCATGGCGGGGCGTCGCCGCTGCTGGGTCCCGGTTCGTTCGGTCACCCCGGGCGCGGGGGTGCGCTGGGCTTCGCGGACCCGGAGTCGGGGATTGCCTTCGGGTACGTGACGAACGGGATGAACAAGGGGGTTACAGCGGATCCTCGGGCGCAGGGGCTTGTGCGGGCGGTGAGGGGGCTGGTGTAGGGGCGTTCCTTCCCCGACCCCGCCCCTTCCCGAAGTTCGTAAGTGGGTGATCTGTCCCGCCCATCATCTGACCGGGCGGGACGCGCTCTCACCTGCGTCTCTGGCTACAGAGTGGGGAGTGACCATTCAGCGTGTGAGGGTTATTCACGGGGATCACCAGCCGGTCTCGCAGAAGGCGAGGACGGTGATGGCCTTTCGGTCGTGGCCGCATCTGGCGGCTCAAGGTGGCCGGTGAATCGCTGGCGCCTTGTGCGACCGTCCTACATGCGGCCCTGCCCTCTGGTGCGAACGCATGCTCGGATACCGTCGGCGGTTCGCGAGGCGTGAGGCGTGAGTACAGAGTCCACGTAGCGAGTCGCAGAGGGGAATTGCACGTGCGCGCTTTGATCATGGTTGGACCCGGCGGATCGGAACGGTCAGAGGTCAGGGAGGTTGAGGTGCCCCGGCCCGGACGGGGTGAGGTCACCGTCGATGTCGCCTGCGCCGGGCTGAACTTCATGGACGTCATGGCTCGTCGCGGCGACGCCGGGTACGCATCGGCCTGGCCTTACCGCCCGGGACTCGAAATCGCCGGGACCATTCGCGAACTGGGCGACGGCGTGACGCAGTTCGCAGTCGGGGACCGTGTGGCGGCCGTGACAAGCAGCGGCGGAGGCCTTGCGGAGGTCGCGACGGCACCGGCGAACCTCACCATCGCGGTGCCCGAAGGCGTCCCCGCCGCCACGGCCGCAGCGACCCCGCTGGGCCTGGCCACCGCTCTGCTCCTGCTGTCGGATGCGGGGCGCTTCGCGCCGGACGAGACCGTCCTGGTGCACTCTGCGAGCGGTGGCATCGGCACCGCTGTGGCCAAGCTGGTGCCGCTGCTGGGCGGCGGCCGGTTGATTGGAACGGTCGGTCGCCCCGAGAAGGCCGATGCCGCGCGCAAGGCCGGATACGACGTCGTACTTCCCCGTGGCGAGGCGACGGCCGACTCGTTGCGCGCTGCCAACGGAGGGCAGGGCATCGACGTGGTCCTCGATCCGCTGGGCACCACCGCGCTCGCCCTTGACCTCGATGTCGCGGCCACGGGTGCCCGAGTCGTCCTGTTCGGCAACGCGGGTGGCGGCGCCCTCGACGCCCTGCCACCGGCGGGCCGTCTCATAGGCGGCAACATCTCGGTGACCGGGTTCAGCCACCGGGGCCTGGTCGCGGGCGCACCGCATCGGGTCGCCGCAGCCATCGCGAAGGCGCTCGCCCTTGTCGCGGAAGGAAACCTCGAGGTGCCGGTGACCGAACTCGTAGACCTCGCCGATGTGCCCGCGACGCACGATCTGATGGCGCAGGGACAGGGCGCAGGCAAGTACGTCGTGGGTCTCGGACGTGATGCTTTTCCCGGCAGGAAATAGCGGGGCGCCCTAACCTGCGCGGTAGCCGTGGAGGCTTGGCCATAGAGGGGGTGGGGTGGGGTCGTGGTGGCTGAGGTTCCTTGATCATCAAGGCGGCCCTGCTCGGTAGCCTGGCGCTTGCGAGGACATAAGCATTCCACCGGGACAGGGCCCGTTGAGCTGGAACGTTACGACAGGGCTGGACGACGAGCAGCTCAGCGAGTGGTGGTGCGGGTGCTTGGCGCGCTGCGGGCCGACCCCGAAGCTCCGTCGGCGGAGCGGATGCTGGCGGTGGGGCTGTTCCGGTCGGTAGTGCTGGTGTTGTATCTGCTGCGACAGAATCCGGTCCAGCAGGCCGGCGACCTGGGATACATCGGCTGCGGGATGCTCACCGCACGGCGGAATCCACCCGGTCAGGACCGGTCAACGGCAGTGCGAGCGGCTGCATGTGGTCCACGTCCACCGCGTCGGCGCGTCTGTCAGCCCCGCCGCAGGTATTTCAGCCCGTCCGGCGATTAGCCCGTCCGGCGATTGAGGACGAACTCGGCGGAGCCGGTGCCGCCGGAGGCACAGCCCCAGCCCGCACCTCCCTCACCCCGCGTGCAGCATCAACCCGATCCCCGCCACCATCAACCCCGCCGCCACAAGCCGAGGCGCCCCGAACCGCTCCTTGAAGAACACCGCCCCGATCGCCGCCCCCACGATGATCGACGACTCCCGCAGCGCGGAAATCGGCGCCAGTTCCGCCTTTGTCTGGGCCCAGAGGACCAGGCCGTACGCGGCCACGGACAGTGCCGCCCCCAGCAGGCCGACCCCGGCGAACGGGCGTAGGCGTCCCGGCAGTTCAGCGCGCCAGCGGTACGCCGCGTACACCGGAATCGCGACGCCCTCAAGGATCATCAGCCACGCGATGTAACCCATCGAGGAGCCGGACGCCCGGACGCCGAGGCCGTCCACCACCGTGTACGCCGCGATGGAGACGCCCGTGGCCAGCGCCGCGCCGATCGCCGCCCAGTTGGGCCGGCGCCCCGTGCCGCGGATGCCCCACAGGGCCAGGCCCGTCAGGCCCGCGCACGACACCGCGACCCCCGCCGCCTGCCAGCCGTCCGGGATCTCGCCCGCGAAGACCGCCGCCAGGACGGTCACCACCAGTGGCGCCGTCCCGCGCGCGATCGGGTAGGCCTGGCCGAAGTCGCCCAGCTTGAACGACCGCATCAGGAGGGCCTGGTAGCCGACGTGGATCGCCGCGGAGAGGACGAGATAGGGCCAGGCCCCCGCCGCCGGGATCGCGACGAACGGGGCGAGGAGCAGGCCGATCAGCATCCCGCCGCCGGATATCAGCGTGAAGCCGACCAGCTTGTCCGTGATGTGGTGGGCGATCGCGTTCCAACTGGCGTGTGTGACGGCGGCCAGCAGGACGGCCGCCGCGACCAGCGGGGTCATGCGTCGAGCTCGCGCACGTCCACCAGGGTGCCGTTCGCGTGGTCGACCAAGTCCTTGGGCGCCATGGGGAAGACGGCGTACGGGGTGCCTGCCGCCGCCCACACCACGTCGTGGCCCAGCAATGAACGGTCGGCGAGTACGCGTGTCTTCGTCACGTGGCCGAAGGGCGGTACGCCGCCGATCGAGTAACCCGTGGTCTCCCGGACGATGTCCGCCTTCGCGCGCGTCACCTTCTCCGCGCCCAGCTCCCGGCGCACGAGCTCCAGATCGACGCGTGACGCGCCGTCCATCAGGACCAGGACAGGGACCCCGTCCGCCGCGAAGATCAGCGACTTGCAGATCTGGCTGAGCTCGCAGCCGATCGCCGCTGCGGCCTCCTGCGCGGTACGGGTCTGGTCCGGGAAACGGCGGATGTCACCGACGAGGTCGGCGAGGCCCAGCTCGCTCAGGGCCGCGGCGAAACGGGGGTGGGCGGGGGATTCGGTAGCGCTCATGCCCGGCACGCTAGCGGTCTGTGTACGGGGCACGCGACCGTGTATCCGCATAGCGGACAGCGGGCATTGGATACCGGAGGGAGCGGCTACTGCCCCGCCAAGAACATCGCCCGCACCAGCGGTCCCGCCGAGTCGCCGCCGTGGCCGCCCTCCTGCACCACCGCTCCCGCGGCCAGGTCGCCGCGGTACGCCGTGAACCAGCCGTTCGGCTTCTTCTGGCCGTCGACCTCCGCGGAGCCGGTCTTCGCGCCCATGTCGGAGCCGAGCCCGGACATGGGCTCGACCGCGGTCCCGGCCACCGCCGTGTAGTGCATCAGGTCACGCAGCGCCCCCGCCGTCGCGCCCGACATCTTGCGCGAGGCCGTCGCCGGCGTGCGGTGGTCGACGTCCGGCGAGACCAGGTACGGCTGCTTGAACGTGCCCGACTTCACCGTGGCCGCCACCGACGCCATGTTGAGCGGGTTCATCCGGACCCCGCCCTGGCCGATCAGTGACGCCCCCATCTGCGCGTCGCTCTGCACCGGGATGCCGCCGTCGAAGGACGGGACGCCGATCGACCAGTTGTCACGGCCGAGGCCGAAGACCTCCTGGGCCTGCTTGGTCAGGGAGTCGTTCTGCAGCTCCTTGGCCTGGCTGATGAAAGCCGTGTTGCAGGAACGGGCGAAGCTCGCGCGGAACGTGCCGTCCTTGATCTCGAACTTGTCGTCGTTCTGGAACTTCCAGCCGCCGTACGTCACGTACTTCGGGCACGGATGCTTCTTGTCCACGCCCGCCAGCTTCTTCTCCAGGAGCAGCGAGGACGTGATGACCTTCATCGTCGAGCCGGGGGCCAGCGAGCCCTGGAACGCCGTGTTGAAGCCGCCCGGCTTGGAGTTGGCCGCCGCCAGGATCTCGCCCGTGCTGGGCTTCACCAGGACCACCGAAGCCCGCTCCCGCTTCGCGGTCTCCTTCTCGGCCGTCGACTGGAGCGAGGCGTCGATCGTCGTCTTCAGGGTGCCCGGCGTGCCCGGCGAGAGCGTGAGCAGCGTCTTGTCGGGGGTCGCCTCGGCGTCGTCCTTCGTCGTCGGCGACTTCTCGGCCGACTTCGCGCTGCCCTTGCGTACGACGCGCAGCTCCACGCCCGCGGTGCCGCCCGCCTTGTCGCCGTACTTCTCGCGCAGGGAGTCCAGCACCGTGCCGAGGGAGGGGTACTTCTTCGCCGTCAGCTCCGCGCCGTCCCGGTCGACCGCCTTGATCGGCGGGTCGCCCGCCTCGCCGGTGACCAGGCGGTCGCCGTCCTTCAGCTCGGGGTGGACGACGGAGGGCTGCCAGCCGATCAGTGTCCTGCCGTCGTGCTTTCTTCGTACGACGGTGAGCTCGGAGTCGTAGGAGAAGGGCTTGGTCTTTCCCTCGTACGAGACCGTGGACGTGACCGAGAACGGCAGCTTCGCGCCCGCCCGCCTGCCGGGCGTCAGCTTCACCTTCGTGAGGTGCGAGTCCTTGGCGTACGCGGTGAGCGCGGTCTTCGCCGCCGCCTTGTCGTCCGTGAGCGCGGCGGCACCCGCCGCGTCGCCCTTCTCCCACGCGGCGAGGAAGCCCTGCGTGGTGGCGCGGACCTCGGCGGCCGTCGGCGGGCCCGCGGCCACCGGCTTCTCGTCGACCGTCGGGCCGCCGTCGCCGGACGAGCCGCCGCCGATCAGGCTGTACGCGGCGAAGCCCACCCCGCACACGACCGCGACGGCCGCGCCGCCGAGCACGCCGGGGTGCACCTTGGCGTTCTTCGCGCCGGTGGTACCCGTGATGCTGTTGATGCCCTTGCGCTCGCTGGCGCGCCCTCGCTTGCCCACAAACCCTCCGCAGATTTCCAGAGCCCCCAGAGCCCCCAAGCTCCGCACCGGAAGGCCCCACCCTAGGGGGCTTTCATGAAGCCCCCGACCACGCGTCCCTCAGCTGCCCGCGGCCAGCACCGCCGCCACGATCGGCCCCGCCGTGTCACCGCCGTGGCCGCCCTCCTCGGCCACCGCGGCGGCCGCCACATCGCCCCGGTAGCCGGTGAACCAGCTGTTGGGCTTCGCCTGGCCGTCGACCTCCGCCGATCCCGTCTTCGCTCCGATGTTCCCGCTGAGCTTCGACATGGCCGGGGCGCCGGTGCCGCTGACCGCCGTGCGGTTCATCATCTGGCGCAGCTGCTGGACGGTGGAGGCGGGCAGGCTGCCGGGTGTCCTGGCCAGTTCGCGGTCGTCCATGCCCCGGGCGACGACGACCGGCTGCCGGAAGGTGCCCGTCATCGCCGTCGCCGTGACCGAGGCGAGGTTGAGCGGGTTCAGCTGCACCTGGCCCTGGCCGATCATGTTCGACGCGCGGTCGGGTCCCGGGGAGGCCGGGACCGTGCCGTCGACCGTCCGGACGCCCGCCTTCCAGTCGAGGCCGAGGCCGAAGCGGTTCTGCGCCTCCTCGGTGAGGGACTCGTCGGTGATGCCCTTCTCGTCGGCCAGCTTCACGAACGCGGTGTTGCAGGAGCGCGCGAAGCTGTCCGCCAGGGTCGCGTTCTCGTTCGGGGCCAGGCCCGGCAGGTTCTTGATGGTGTGGCTCTGCCAGGTCGCCGTGTTCGGGCAGGGCGCGGGGCTGCCCGCCTTCGTCACGCCCTTGTCGATCAGCATCGCCGCCGAGACGATCTTCATCGTGGAGCCGGGGGCCATCTTGCCCTCGAGCGCCGCGTTGAACCCGTCGTCGCGGTGGTTGGCGACCGCCAGGATCTCGCCGGAGCTGGGCTGCACGGCGACCACCGACGACTCCGGGTACGCGGCCACCGCCTTCTCGGCCGCCTTCTGCGCGGGCGCGCTCAGCGTCGTCTCCAGCTGTCCCGCCTTGCCCTTGGCGAGGGTGAGGAGGGTCTGGGTGCCCTCCTCCTCGCTCTCGTGCTGGACGTAGAGCTCGACGCCGGGGGTGCCGCCCGCCTCGTCGCCGTACTTCGCCCGCAGCTGGTCGAGGACCGGGCCGAGCGACGGATGGTCCTTCTTGTCCAGGACCTCGCCGTGCCGGTCGACCGCCTCGATGGGCGGCGCGGCGGCCTCGCCGGTGTGCAGGGTGTCGCCCCGCTTCAGGTCGGGGTGGACGACCGACGCGTCCCAGTCGACGAGCGCCCGGCCCGTGGTGACACCCCGGACGACGGTGAGTTCGGATGCGTACGCGAAGGGCTTGGACTTCCCCTCGTACGTGACGGTCGCCTCGACCGAGAACGGCACCTGCGCCCCCGCGGCCTTCCCCGGCGTGAGCTTCACCTTCGTGAGCCGTGCGTCCTCGCGGTAGCCGGTGAGGGCGAGCGAGGCCGCTTCCGCGTTGTTCGTGTAGTGGGAGGCCTCCTCGGCGTCGCCCCTCGCCCACGCGGCGAGGAACTTCTCCGTGGTCTCGCCGACCTCCTTGCCCGTGGGCGGCCCTGCCTTCACGGCCTCGGGGCCGGACGAGGAGGGACCGCTGTCCCCGGTCACGCCGTTCACCAAGTTGTACGCGCCGTATCCGGCGCCCCCGACCATGACGGCGAACACCCCGCCGGCCAAGGCGACCTTTACCCCTCTGCGCATGACGCGCTTCCCCTCCCCAGGAGCCCTTCCGTATCCGAATGAACACGGAAGGTCGTGCGTCCCGAACTTTAGGGGGAGGAGGTGACGGATGAGCGGGCCGTTATCCGAAGGTGTCCAAGGTGCGCCCTACACACATGTCGCTACACCCATGTGTCGAGCAGCATTCTGGACCGCCAGGAATCGATGGGAATCGCCTGGCCCGTGTAAATGGGCCAGAACCAGACGAAGTTCCACAGGATCAGCAGCACCAGGACGCCCGCGCTCGCCGCGCCCACCACCCGCCGCCGTTCACTGGAGCCCGCGGGGCCGATGATCGCGCCGATCATCATCGCCACGGCCAGACAGAGGAACGGCACGAAGACGACGGCGTAGAAGAAGAAGATCGTCCGCTCCTGGTACATGAACCAGGGCAGATAGCCCGCCGCGATCCCGCACACGATCGCCCCGGCCCGCCAGTCCCTGCGGAACGCCCACCGCCACAGGACGTAGAGCAGCGCGAAGCCCGCCGCCCACCACAGCATCGGGGTGCCGAGCGCGAGGACCTCGCGGGCGCACTTCTCGGCGGTGTCGGACGGGCAGCCGTCCTTGCCGGGCAGCGGGGACTCGTAGAAGTACGAGACGGGGCGGCCGTCGACGATCCAGCTCCACGGGTTGGACTGGTAGGTGTGCGGCGACGAGAGCCCCACGTGGAACTCGTACACCGCGTGTTCGTAGTGCCACAGGCTGCGCAGCCAGTCCGGCAGCCACGTCCAGTCCCCGCCCTTGCCGTCCGTCGCCGCCCAGTTGCGGTAGTAGCCGCCGCTGCCGTCGGTCGGGGAGAGGATCCAGCCGAGCCAGGACAGGACGTACGTGCCGAGCGCGACCGGCACCGTCGAGACGAACGCCGGGAACACGTCGCGCTTCAGGACCGCGCGGTAGGGGCGCACGGCCCCGGCGACCCGGCGGCCGCCGACGTCCCACAGGACGGTCATCAAGCAGAAGAAGACCATGATGTACAGGCCGTTCCACTTGGTGCCGAAGGCGAGCCCCAGGCAGAGCCCGGCCGCCCAGCGCCACGGCCGCCACCCCAGGCGCACCGTTTCCGCGACGTACGCGTCGGGACGTACGACACCGTCCGTGCTTTCGGAGTCCGTCGGCAGCGCGGCCGCGAGCCGCTCACGCGCCTTGTCCCGGTCGATCAGGAAGCAGCCGAACGCGGCGAGCACGAAGAACATCAGGACCTGGTCGAGCAGCGCCGTGCGGCTCATCACGAAGTGCAGGCCGTCCACCGCGAGCAGCGCGCCCGCCAGACAGCCCAGGAACGTGGAGCGGAAGAGCCGCCGCCCGATCCGGCACAGCATCAGGACGGACAGGGTGCCGAGCACCGCCGTCATGAAGCGCCAGCCGAACGGATCGAAACCGAACATCCACTCGCCGATGCCGATGACGTACTTGCCGACCGGCGGATGCACGACGTACGCGGCGTCCGTGGGGATCTTGATGCCGCTGCCCTGTGCCAGGACGGAGTCGTTGACCTTCTCGGGCCAGTTGACCTCGAAACCCCGGTGGATCAGCGCCCAGGCGTCCTTGGCGTAGTACGTCTCGTCGAATATCACGGCCTTCGGGCTGCCGAGATGCCAGAACCGCATCACGCCGGCGACCAGCGTGATCAGCAGCGGGCCGATCCAGCCCATCCACTTGACCAGCAGATCCGCCGTCGCCTTCGGCACCCCGAGCGTCACCCACAGCCGTGGACTCGGCTCGGTGTACGCGGGGACGAGGCGGGCCCGCACGTCGTCACTGCCTCTGGGCCGCGCCACATAGCCGAAGCGGCGCAGCCTGCGCTGCCACGACGGCTGCTGCTCCTCGGCTGCCTGGCCCTGGCGGGTGTCCGGGGAAGACGCGGTACTGGTCACCGCGCCATCGTAGGGAACCCGACTGTGTGAGTCCCGCTCCCCGCCCCTGCGAGGATGGATCCGTGACAGGAAGCGCTGATTCCCCCGGAACCCTTGTGCTGGCAGGCACGCCCATCGGCGATGTGGCGGACGCGCCGCCGCGGCTCGCCGCCGAGCTGGAGTCGGCCGACGTCGTCGCCGCCGAGGACACCCGGCGCCTGCGCAGGCTCACCCAGGCGCTCGGCGTGCAGGTGGGCGGGCGTGTCGTCTCGTACTTCGAGGGCAATGAGACCGCCCGTACGCCCGATCTTGTCGAGGCTCTGGTGGGCGGTGCGCGGGTGCTGCTCGTGACGGACGCCGGGATGCCGTCGGTGTCCGACCCCGGCTACCGCCTGGTCGCGGCCGCCGTGGAGCGCGGCATCCGCGTGACCGCCGTGCCGGGTCCGTCCGCCGTGCTCACGGCGCTCGCGCTCTCCGGGCTTCCCGTGGACCGCTTCTGCTTCGAGGGGTTCCTGCCGCGCAAGGCGGGCGAGCGCCTCTCACGCCTGAAGGAGGTCGCCGAGGACCGCAGGACGTTGGTCTACTTCGAGGCGCCGCACCGCATCGACGACACCCTGGCCGCGATGGCCGAGGCGTTCGGCGACGAGCGCAGGGCCGCGGTCTGCCGCGAGCTGACCAAGACGTACGAAGAGGTCAAGCGCGGTTCGCTGAAGGAGCTCGCGGAGTGGGCCGCCGACGGGGTGCGCGGTGAGATCACCGTCGTCGTCGAGGGCGCCCCCGAGAAGAGCCCCGGAGAACTCGGCCCCGACGAGCTGGTGCGCAGGGTGCGGGTGCGCGAGGAGGCGGGGGAGCGGCGCAAGGAGGCGATCGCCGCCGTCGCCGCCGAGGCGGGGGTACCCAAGCGCGATGTCTTCGATGCCGTCGTCGCGGCAAAGAATGCGGCTCAGGGCGCCCCATCAGAGGGCAAAGGACTATCGTGAAAAGCAAAGTGCGGGCCGCGCACCGGGCCTGAAGGCCAATGAAAGGCCAAATCGCCTTCAACGCTCGACAGGTCTGATGCGCTCGCTCCGGGAAAAGCGTCCACTGGTCAAAGGGACGCACCCGTCCCGACGCTGCCGGCCGGGAGGAAAGCCCCGGTCGGACGGCGCTTGTCCAGCGGACAAGAGGAGCTGGCATGAGTGAGATCGCCGACACCGGTCACGACACCACGGCGTCCACCGCGACAACCTCGACACACACCGCTCATGAGTCGTACGCCTTCGCCTGCATGCGCTGCGGGCACGGCTGGGAACAGTCGTACGAGATCGAGCATCATGTCGACGCCAAGGGCAAGGAGTTCGTGCTCTACGTGGCGGACGGCCGGCATGTGCCGTCTCCGCTGACCCGGCCGACCTGCGTGAACTGCGGCGGTCATGTGGTGCGGATCATGCGGGCCGGGCAGGTTTCGTCGGTGCTCGATCTGATGCGGCGCTCCCACGAGCCGAAGGTGTCGGCGCAGAAGGACGCCAAGGACGCTCCCGAGGCGGCCTCCGGGGCGGAGCCGGACGGCGAGACCGAGCCGCACCATCACCACCGGCACCTGTCGGCCCTGCTGCACCCGTTCCACCACCGCAAGGCGGGATGACACCCCGCTTCGTAAGATCGGCCCCTTCGTAGGATCGGGGCATGCCTTCCAAGAACGCCGACGACAACGACGCCAA
Source organism: Streptomyces sp. MZ04 (assembly GCF_004684775.1). GTDB lineage: Bacteria > Actinomycetota > Actinomycetes > Streptomycetales > Streptomycetaceae > Streptomyces. Next base: position 5,755 of record NZ_SRIC01000108.1, on the reverse strand, counting down.
GAACGCCGCGCCGCCGCTGCCCGAACCGCTGCGGGTGCCGGTCGCCGACTCCCACACCCATCTCGACATGCAGTCGGGCACGGTGGACGAGGGGCTCGCCAAGGCCGCTGCGGTCGGCGTGACGACGGTCGTGCAGGTCGGCTGCGACGTGGCGGGGTCGCGCTGGGCCGCCGAGACGGCCGCCGCGTACGCCGCCGTGCACGCCACGGTCGCCCTGCACCCCAACGAGGCGCCCCGCATCGTGCACGGCGACCCCGACCGCTGGTCGCGGCAGGGCGCGCGCGAGGCGGGCGGTGACGCGGCGCTCGACGCCGCCCTCGCCGAGATCGACCGCCTCGCCGCGCTGGAGCACGTCAAGGGCGTGGGCGAGACCGGCCTCGACTACTTCCGCACCGGGCCCGAGGGCAAGGAGGCCCAGGAGCGGTCCTTCCGCGCCCACATCGAGATCGCCAAGCGGCACGGCAAGGCCCTGGTCATCCACGATCGCGAGGCCCACGCCGATGTGCTGCGCGTCCTGAAAGAGGAGGGCGCCCCCGAGCGCACCGTCTTCCACTGCTACTCCGGCGACGCGGAGATGGCCCAAGTGTGCGCGGAACACGGCTACTTCATGTCCTTCGCCGGCAACATGACCTTCAAGAACGCACAGGGTCTGCGGGACGCCCTGGCCGTCGCCCCGCTGGAACTCGTCCTCGTGGAGACCGACGCCCCCTTCCTGACGCCCGCGCCCTACCGCGGACGGCCTAACGCGCCGTATCTCATTCCGGTCACATTGCGGGCCATGGCCGAGGTGCGGGGCATCGGTGAGGACGCCATGGCCGAGGCGATCTCCGTGAACACCGCGCGCGCCTTTGATTACTGACCGATAACGCCAATAGCCCCATAGTTCAGGGCGGTACGGCGACACTGCGTAGCCGTGGCGCTTTGGAGAGTGACGATCGCTCCGCTAGGTTCTGTCCGCCTCGCCCGATCCGGACCGGAACCGAACCGTGGAGCGTCGTCGTGAGTCATGCGCAGTACGGGACGTCTTACGGGACACCGTCCCCCGCCCCTGCTCCGGAGCCCGGCGAGCACTTCCCCCGGCAGTCCACCGGGCCCGAGCCCGCCGACGCCCCGCGCCCCGTCGGCGGCCGGGCCCAGGCACGGCGGGCCGCGCGGCGCAGGAAGAGCGGCCCGGAGCGGCCCGACTCGCTGCGCAGGCTGCTGCCGCAGGCCCTCGTGGTGGCCTTCCTCGCCGGCGGCACCTCCGCGTTCGTCGCCAACGACAAGGCCGTACAGCTCACCGTCGACGGCAAGGCGCGCACCCTGCACACCTTCGCCGACGACGTGGGCGAGCTGCTCGCGGACGAGGACGTGGACTTCGGCACCCACGACATCGTGGCGCCGACCGCGAACACCGCCCTGGCCAGCGGCGACGAGATCGCCGTCCGCTACGGACGGCCCGTCAAACTCACCCTCGACGGCGAGCGGCGCGAGGTGTGGACGACGGCGCGCACGGTCGACGGCGCGCTGCGCCAGCTCGGCGTGCGCGCGGAGGGCGCCTATCTGTCGGCCTCGCGCAGCAAGCGGATCGACCGGGGCGGCCTCGACCTCGACGTACGGACCGAGCGCACCGTGACGGTCATGGCGGACGGGCGTGAGCGCACCGTCCGCACCAACGCGGCGACCGTGCGCGAGGCGGTCGAGGAGTCCGGCGTCAGCCTGCACGGCCAGGACACCACCTCCGTCGCGCCCGGCAGCTTCCCCCGCGACGGCCAGACGATCACCGTGATGCGGATCTCCGGACGCAAGGAGGTGCGCGAGGAGCCGATCCCCTTCGACGTGCGGCGGGTCCAGGACCCGACGCAGTTCAGCGGTACGGAGGTCGTCGAGCGCCCGGGGCATCAGGGCACCCGGCGGGTCACCTACGCCCTGCGGACCGTCAACGGCGTCAAGCAGAAGCCGCGCCGGGTGAAGTCCGAGGTGGTGCGCGAGCCGCAGACCCGGATCGTGAAGGTCGGCACCAAGCAGCCGCCGGACTCGGTGGCGGGCGCGGACGGCCTGAACTGGGGCGGGCTCGCCCAGTGCGAGTCCGGCGGCCGCCCCAACGCGGTGGACGGCTCCGGCACCTACGGCGGCCTCTACCAGTTCGACACCCAGACCTGGCAGAGCCTCGGCGGTCAGGGGCGCCCGCAGGACGCCCCGGCACAGGAGCAGACGTACCGCGCGAAGAAGCTGTACGTGCAGCGGGGGGCGAGCCCGTGGCCGCATTGCGGGGCGCGGCTGTAGGGCTGAGCGTTCGCCTCCCGGATCCCCCGTAACCTGGTGCGGTGAGCAACACTGAGCCCGGCGCGCTCCTCGGCGCCTCCGACATCCGCGAGCTGGCAGCCGCCCTGGGCGTACGCCCCACCAAGCAGCGCGGCCAGAACTTCGTCATCGACGCCAACACCGTCCGCCGCATCGTCCGCACCGCGGAGGTAGGCCCGCAGGACAACGTCGTCGAGGTCGGCCCCGGGCTCGGCTCCCTGACCCTGGCCCTCCTGGACACGGCCGCGCACGTCACCGCCGTGGAGATCGACGACGTACTCGCGAGCGCCCTGCCCGCCACCATCGAGGCCCGCCTCCCCGCGAAGGCCGCCTCCTTCGCGCTGGTGCACAGCGACGCCATGCTGGTGCGCGAGCTGCCGGGCCCCGCCCCGACCGCACTGGTCGCGAACCTCCCGTACAACGTGGCCGTCCCCGTGCTCCTGCACATGCTCGACACCTTCCCGACCATCGAGCGCACGCTCGTCATGGTGCAGGCCGAAGTTGCCGACCGCCTCGCCGCCGCCCCCGGCTCGAAGGTGTACGGAGTGCCGTCCGTGAAGGCCAACTGGTACGCGGACGTGAAGCGCGCCGGGTCCATCGGCCGCAATGTCTTCTGGCCCGCGCCGAACGTCGACTCCGGGCTCGTCTCGCTGGTGCGGCGGACCGAGCCGGTCAAGACCACCGCCTCCAAGCGCGAGGTGTTCGCCGTCGTCGACGCCGCCTTCGCGCAGCGCAGGAAGACGCTGCGGGCCGCCCTGTCCGGGTGGGCAGGGTCCGCGGCCGCCGCGGAGGCCGCGCTCGTCGCCGCCGGGGTCTCGCCGCAGGCGCGCGGCGAGGCGCTCACCGTGGAGGAGTTCGCGCGCATCGCCGAGCACAAGGAGGCCGGCGCGTGAGCGTGACCGTACGGGTGCCCGCGAAGGTCAACGTCCAGCTCGCGGTGGGTGCCGCACGCGCGGACGGCTTCCACAACCTCGCCAATGTCTTCCTCGCCGTCGGCCTCTACGACGAGGTCACGGTCACGCCCGCGGACGAGCTGCGGGTCACCTGCGAGGGTCCCGGTGCCGATCAAGTGCCCCTGGACCGTACGAACTTGGCCGCGCGGGCGGCGGAACTCCTCGCCGCCCGGTACGGGATCGCGCCCGACGTGCACATCCACATCGCCAAGGACATCCCCGTCGCGGGCGGCATGGCGGGCGGCAGCGCGGACGGCGCGGGCGCGCTCGTGGCGTGCGACGCGCTGTGGGGGACGGGCGCCTCGCGGGGTGAACTCCTCGACATCTGCGCCGAGTTGGGCAGCGACGTGCCGTTCAGCCTGGTGGGCGGGGCGGCGCTCGGGACGGGGCGCGGGGAGAAGCTGGAGCCGCTCGAGGTCGGGGGCGCCTTCCACTGGGTGTTCGCCGTCGCCGACGGAGGGCTCTCGACCCCGGCCGTGTACCGGGAGTTCGACCGGCTGATCCCGGTCGCGCCGGAGCCAGAGGCGTCTCCGGCGCTACTCGACGCGCTGCGCAAGGGCGACGTGGCCGGACTCGCGTCCAGCATGGTCAACGACCTTCAGCCCGCGGCCCTTTCGCTCTTCCCGTCCCTCAAGGACACCCTCGCGGCAGGCACCGCCGCGGGCGCGCTCGCAGCCCTTGTCTCCGGCTCCGGGCCGACGACGGCGTTCCTCGCCGAGGACGCGGACGGGGCACGGCGGGTGGCCGACGCGCTGCTGGCCTCCGGCACGTGCCGGGCGGCGCGGGTGGCGGAGGCGCCGGCGCAGGGCGCAGTGGTGGTGTAGGTACTCAGGCGCGGATCTGAGTACGGGCGCGCTGATGCGGGGCGGTCGCCGCGCGCGACCGTACCCGTATGGGATCAAGCGTTCGCGAACTGGCCGAGAAGACGCCCGCCGGGCGTGACCGGTACATCGACCTGCTGCGGGTCGCCTCGCTCGGCACGGTCGTCATCGGGCACTGGCTGATGGCCGCCGTGACGGTCGGCGACGACGGCAGGACCGAGGTCGGCAACCTTCTCGCCGTGGTGCCGGACCTGCAGATCCTCACCTGGGTGCTGCAGATCATGCCGGTGTTCTTCTTCGTCGGCGGCTTCTCGCACGCGCTCTCGTACCGCTCGCTGAGCCGCAAGGCGCCGGAGCGGGTTTCGGTCTACTCGGCGTTCCTGCGGGCACGGCTGCAGCGCCTGCTCCGGCCGACCATGGTGTTCACAGGAGTGTGGGGCGCGGCCGCGTTGCTGCTCCAACTCATCGGTGAGGGCGGGGCGTTGCTCGACGTGACGCTGCGGCTCGTCGCCCAGCCGCTGTGGTTCATCGGCATCTACCTGGCGATGGTCGCGTTCACCCCGCCGCTGCTGAGACTCCATGAGCGGTACGGGTGGGGCGCGTTCGGCGGGCTCGTGCTCGCCGCGGGTGCGGTGGACGCGGCGCGCTTCGCCTTCGGCGTTCCCTACGTCGAGTTCCTCAACTTCGCCTTCGTCTGGCTCGCGGTGCACCAGCTCGGATTCCTGCGGGCGGACGGGAGGCTGCGGGCGCCGTCCGCCCTGGCGGGAGCGGGCCTGGTGGGCGCCGCCCTCCTGGTGGCCTTCGGCCCGTACCCCCTCTCCATGGTCGGCATGCCCGGCGAGCGCGTCTCGAACATGGCGCCGCCGACCTTCGCCCTGCTCTGCCACGGGATGTGGCTGGTCGGCGCGGTGGAGCTGCTGCGGGGGCCCGCGACGCGGTGGCTCGCGCGGCCCCGGGTGTGGCGGGGCGTGGTGACGGCGAACGGCATCTCGATGACGGCGTTCCTGTGGCACCTCACGGCGATGCTCGGTGTGTACGGGATGCTGCTCGCCCTCGACGTACGCCTCCCCGAGCCCGCGTCGATGGCGTGGTGGGCGCAGGTTCCGCTGCGGATGGCGGCTGCGGGGGTGCTGACCGGGGTCCTGGTCGCCGCGTTCCGCCGCTTCGAACGGCCGGGTGCGGCGGGGGAGTTGAGGCTGACCCCCGGCCCGGCATCGGGCCCGGCGGCCGCCGTGGGCGTCACGCTCTGCCTCTTCGGGGTGCTCGGCCTCTCGATGGTCGGCTTCGGAGGACTCCTGGAAGGACGTACGGCGATGCTGGTCGCGGTGCGGGTGACGGCGCCGGTGGCGGTGGGGATGGCGTTGGCGGGGTGGCTGCTGGTGGAGCGGGCGGGGCGTTCTCTTTCCCCGACCCCGCCCCTTCCCGAACTTTCCGGCTCCGCCGGCCGGGGTGGCCGTTGATCACCGGCTCCGCCGAGTTCGTCCTCAAACGCCGGACGGGCTAAATTTCACAGCACTGATCGCCTAGCCTGATCGCTCGACGGAACCGCGGAACACGCCTTCCGTGCAGCCGAGTTGAGATCGGGGGCGGGGAAATGAACTGCACGCGATGCCAGACGGCACCGCTGGGGCCCGACGGGCGATGCCCGCAGTGCGACGGTGGCGCGGCGCGCAAACCCTGGGAAGCGCCGGACCTGTC
>NZ_SRIC01000107.1 GCF_004684775.1 Streptomyces sp. MZ04 | reverse complement strand
GGGTCGGGGCGGGGATCGGCGCCGGGATCGGGTGGCTGCTGCGGGGCATCGGCACGCTGCTGCGCTGGATCTTCGTGGTGCCCCTCGTCGCCGTGTGGCGCTGGGTCTTCGTGCCCGTCGGGCGCGCCATCGGTGTCGTCCTGCGCGAGATCGGCGATGCGCTCGGGCACGCCTGGCGTGTCGCGGGACATGTGTCGCGGGCCGTGTGGAGGTTCGTCGGCAGGCTCCTGCGGTGGGTCTTCGTCGACCCCGTGCGCTGGGTCTACCGCACCGTCCTCACACCCGTCGGGCATGTGCTGCGCGACGGGGTCTGGCGGCCCGCCGTCCAGGCCGCGAAGGAGGCCGGACGCGCCACCCGGCAGGCGATCGCATCGGCCCGCCGCAGCGTGCGTGAGGCACGGGCCGACGTACGGCGGATGCTGTTCGGGACGCCGAAGGAGCCGGTGCCGGTGCCTGCGGCCCGGCGGGAACCGGAGACGCCGGAGCCGCGTAACCTAGGAGAGAAGAATTCTGGGAGTGCAGTTTCCCCGCCTGTGCGGGGGTGAGCCCGACTGGACGACGCTGGGTAAGCGTCACCCAGACTGCTCCCCGCCGACGCGGGGTGTTCCCGGACCGCACACAAGGAGAAGTTCCACTGGGCAAGCGACAGCCCGTAGGCCCGCCGCCCGCTCCCGCGGTGCAGCGCATCCGCCTGCGCTACACGAAGCGCGGCCGCCTCCGGTTCACCAGCCACCGCGACTTCCAGCGCGCCTTCGAGCGGGCGCTGCGCCGCGCCGAGGTGCCCATGGCGTACTCGGCGGGGTTCACCCCGCACCCGAAGGTGTCGTACGCCAATGCCGCACCCACCGGCACGGGCAGTGAGGCCGAGTACCTGGAGATCGCGCTCACCGAGCCGCGTGACCCCGACAAGCTGCGCGAGCTGCTCGACGAGTCGATGCCGGTCGGACTCGACATCATCGACGCCGTCGAGTCGCACACCTCCGGGCTCGCCGACCGGCTCACCGCGTCCATCTGGGAGCTGCGCCTCGACGGCGTGGAGCCCGCGGACGCGGCGCGGGCCGCCGAGGCCTTCCGGGCCGCGGAGAGCGTCGAGGTCCAGCGCCGCACGAAGAACGGCATCCGGACGTTCGACGCCCGCGAGGCCGTCGTGCGCCTCGAGGCGGTCACGGCTGACGAAGCGCTTGCTCACGACACTGATAGGCCGACCGACCAGCCCTGTGCGATACTGCGGCTGGTTGTTCGGCACGTGACACCTGCCGTACGACCCGACGACGTCCTGTCCGGTCTCCGAGCTGTGGCCGACCTGGCGCCGCCGGTCCCCGCAGCGGTGACCAGGCTGGCGCAGGGGCTCCTTCACGAAGAGACCGGCACGGTGACCGACCCGCTCGCGCCCGACCGCGAGGCAGCCACCGCCCCACCTGTGAACGACGGGGCACCCGCTGCCGCCGCGACGGCGTCGGCGCCGGAAGGTCCCGCGTAGGGAAGTCCGCCGAGAGAAACAGCAGCGCCGCCCTTGTACTCGGGAGCCACCTGGGTCGGGCAGCGCACTGACCGAGACTTTCGCCAGGCCGTCCGCATTTGGGCGTACGGAACCGGTGAGACAGACACATAGAGCTCCCGTGCGGCGCCCACGCCCCCGGATGGCGGCCCCGCGTAGGACATAGCGAGGGCCGCGGACATCACCGGACCAGGCGCGGCGCCCGGGGGCCTGACGGGAGAACCGCCCGCATGCTTGAGCCGAACGAACCCACTGAGGGCTCGGACAACAACAACACCCCCAGCGACACCTTGCCGCCGCGCCGCAGGCGCCGTGCGGCGTCGCGTCCCGCAGGCCCGCCCACGGGTGCCGCCAAGGCCACGGCGCCGGCCATACCGGCCGCCCCCGCCGCCGATGAGACCGAAGAGACCGAAGAGGCCGTAGCGGCCGACGCGGTGGACGAGACCGCCGTGGCCGAGGCCGCGCCCGTCGAGGAGGCGGCTCCCGCCCCCCGTACGCGCCGTCGCGCCACCCGCCGTGCCTCCGCACCGGCCGGTGCCCCGCAGGCCGCCGAGGCCGAGGCTCCCGCTGCCGAGCCCGCGAAGACCGAGCCCGCCAAGACCGAGCCCGCCAAGACCGAGGACGAGGCCGAGGAGGCCGCTCCGGCCGCCGCCGCCCGTCCGCGTCGCCGTGCGACGCGTCGCGCCTCCGCACCGGCCGGTGCGCCGCAGGCCGCCGTCGAGACGCCTGCCGCCGAGCCCGCCGCCGTGCAGGACGAGGAGCCCGTGACCGCCGCCGAGCCCGAGCCGCAGCCGGAGGCCGACGCCGCGCCGCGCCGCGCCCGCCGCCGTGCGACCCGCGCCACCGCCGCGCCCGTTGCCGAGGCAGCACCTGCCGCCGAGCCCGCCGCCGTGCAGGACGAGGAGCCCGTGACCGCCGCCGAGCCCGAGCCGGAGGCCGATGCCGCGCCGCGCCGTTCCCGCCGCCGTGCGACCCGCGCCACCGCCGCGCCCGTCGCGGAGGCCGCCGAGGCCGCGCCCGTCGCCGAGCCGAAGGCCGCCGAGAGCGCCGACGCGGAGCCCGCCGAGGACGAGGCGCCCCGTGGCCGCAGGCCCCGTCGCGCCACCCGCAAGGCCGCCGCCGGATTCTCGGCGCCCGCCCCGCAGAAGACCCGTAAGGCCACCCAGGGCGACAGCGACGAGGACTCCGGGCGCAGGCCCGCGCGGCCCGCCGTCGCCGTCTTCCAGGCGCCGGTGTTCGCCGAGCCGATGTTCCAGACGCCGGAGCGCGCCGCCGCCGCGGCCGCCGCCGAAGCGGCCGAGGAGCCCGTCGAGGAAGAGGTCGAGGAAGAGGTCGAGGCCGAGGCCGTCGCCGCTCCGGTGGTGGAGGAGGAGACCGGCCCGCGCCGTCGCCGCCGCCGTCGGGCCGCGGACGAGCAGCCCGCCGCCGAGCGCGAGCCCGCCAAGGCCGCGCCCCAGGCAGAGGAGCCGGCCGAGGAGCCCGCCGAGGCCGAAGCCGAGGACACCGGCGAGGATGCCGAGGACGCCGGTGAGCGGCACGGCCGCCGTCGCCGTCGTGGTGGCCGTCGCCGCCGCCGCGGTGAGTCCGCCGACGCCGAGGGCGAGCAGCAGGACACCGAGTCCGACGAGGGCGCCGAGCAGGCGGACCAGGACGCCGACGCCGAGTCCGACGCCGAGCAGGCGGAGGAGAACGGCGCCGAGGACAACGGATCGGGTGCCGGTTCCAGCAGCAGCCGTCGCCGTCGCCGCCGTCGTCGCCGTGCCGGTGACTCCGGTGAGGCCGAGACCGTCGCCGACGGGGACCCGGAGCGTACGGTCGTCAAGGTCCGTGAGCCGCGCAAGAAGGAAGAGCGCGAGCCCGGCACCGGCGCCGACGAGGTCCAGTCCATCAAGGGCTCGACCCGCCTCGAGGCCAAGAAGCAGCGTCGCCGCGAGGGCCGCGAGCAGGGCCGCCGCCGTGTCCCGATCATCACCGAGGCCGAGTTCCTGGCGCGCCGCGAGGCCGTCGAGCGCGTGATGGTCGTCCGCCAGAACGGCGACCGCACCCAGATCGGCGTCCTCGAGGACAACGTGCTCGTCGAGCACTACGTCAACAAGGAGCAGGCCACCTCGTACGTCGGCAACGTCTACCTGGGCAAGGTCCAGAACGTGCTGCCGTCCATGGAGGCCGCCTTCATCGACATCGGCAAGGGCCGCAACGCGGTGCTGTACGCCGGTGAGGTCAACTTCGAGGCGCTCGGCATGGCCAACGGGCCGCGCCGCATCGAGTCGGCCCTGAAGTCCGGCCAGTCGGTCCTCGTGCAGGTCACCAAGGACCCGATCGGCCACAAGGGCGCCCGCCTGACCAGCCAGGTCTCGCTGCCCGGCCGCTACCTGGTCTACGTGCCCGAGGGCTCGATGACCGGCATCAGCCGCAAGCTGCCCGACACCGAGCGCGCGCGTCTGAAGACCATCCTCAAGAAGATCGTCCCCGAGGACGCGGGCGTCATCGTGCGCACCGCCGCTGAGGGCGCGAGCGAGGACGAGCTGCGCCGTGACGTCGAGCGTCTGCAGCAGCAGTGGGAAGAGATCCAGAAGAAGGCGAAGCAGACCTCGACGAGCTCGCCGAGCCTGCTCTACGGCGAGCCGGACATGACCGTCCGTGTCGTCCGCGACATCTTCAACGAGGACTTCTCCAAGGTCATCGTCAGCGGTGACGAGGCGTGGGAGACCATCCACGGATACGTCTCGCATGTCGCGCCCGACCTGGCGGACCGCCTCTCGAGGTGGACCTCCGAGGTCGACGTCTTCGCGACGTACCGGATCGACGAGCAGCTCGCCAAGGCGCTCGACCGCAAGGTCTGGCTGCCGAGCGGCGGCTCGCTGGTGATCGACAAGACCGAGGCGATGATCGTCGTCGACGTCAACACCGGCAAGTTCACCGGCCAGGGCGGCAACCTCGAAGAGACCGTGACGAGGAACAACCTCGAAGCGGCCGAGGAGATCGTGCGCCAGCTGCGCCTCCGTGACCTGGGCGGCATCGTCGTCATCGACTTCATCGACATGGTCCTGGAGTCCAACCGGGATCTCGTGCTGCGGCGTCTGCTCGAGTGCCTGGGCCGCGACCGTACGAAGCACCAGGTCGCCGAGGTCACCTCGCTGGGTCTCGTACAGATGACCCGTAAGCGCGTCGGCCAGGGCCTCCTGGAGTCCTTCTCCGAGACCTGCGTCCACTGCAACGGCCGTGGCGTGATCGTGCACATGGAGCAGCCGACCTCCGCCGGTGGCGGCGGCAAGCGCAAGAAGCGCGGGCGCGGCGGCTCCGAGCAGCAGGACCACGGTCACGAGCACGAGGCCGTCGAGAGCGAGGCCGAGGTCGAGGCGGAGCTCGCAGCCCCGGTGGCGCTGCCCGAGCCCGAGTTCGTCCCGGACGAGGAGCTCTACAGCAGCGCGCACGAGGCCGAGGCCGCCGCGTCCCGTGGCCGTTCGCGGCGCCGGGCGACCCGGCGGGCGTCGGCTCCGGCCGGTGCCCCGAAGGCGGAGACCGCGCCCAGGTCGGAGCGGCGGGGCAGGTCGAAGGCCGCCAGGGCCGAGGCCGAGGCTCCGGAGGCCGAGGCCCCCGTGGCCGAGGCGCCGGTCGAGGCCGCTCAGGTCGTCGAGGCCCCGGTCGTGGAAGCCCCTGCCGTCGAGGCCGAGGCACCTGCCGATGACGCCGCTCCCAAGGGACGTACGCGCCGTCGTGCGACCCGCAAGGCGACGTCGCCGGCCGGTTCGCCGAAGCCCGCGCAGAGCGCCGAGCCGGAGGCCGCCGAGGTGATCGTCGCCGAGGCGCCCAAGGCCGAGCCGGTCGCCGAGCCGGCCCCGGAGCCGGTCGTCGCCGAGGCCCCCGCCGACGCCGCCCCGGCCCGTCCGCGCCGCCGTGCGGTGCGCAAGGCGACCGCGCCGACCGCGTCCGAGGACGCGGCCTTCCTGGTCGTCCCGTCGCCGGAGAAGGCGGCTGAGACGGCCGCCGAGCAGCCTGCCGAGCAGGCGGAGGCCGAGGCCCCCGCCGAGGAAGCGGCTCCGGCCAAGAAGGCGGCGCGCAAGACGGCCAAGAAGGCGACCGCGAAGAAGGCCGCCACCAAGAAGACCGCGGCCAAGAAGACGGCCGCCAAGAAGACGACGGCCAAGAAGGCGTCGAAGGCGACGAAGAAGACCGCCGCGGCGGAGCAGGCGCCGTCCGGCGTCAACGCCTCCGCGGGCGACGAGGGCTGATCCTCCGTCACGGTCGGCACGTACGCATGACCTTGTGCCCCCGGCACGGCGCATTCCGCCGAGCCGGGGGCACAGGCGTTCCGGCACGTCGCACAGGCTGGGCGGACCTTCGTACGTAAGATCACCGAAGCGTCACGGCAGCCGCGTTCGTGCCACCCGCCCTCTTGGAGGGCGGTGAAGTACCTGTAAAACTCATGCGGTTGATGAAGGAACACGCGAACGTGACGTTTGGGGAAACGTCGGGTTCGTGTCAGGGGAGGGGACCACAGATGGCGCACATGCGCCTGAGAAGCACGGGACGTCACCGTGCCGTGAAGCAGATCAAGGGCGGACGCCAGGCCGTCGCGCTGGCCACCGTCCTCTCGGCGGCGGGGATCCAGACCGTCAGCGCCATGGGGACGGCCGCCGCGGACGCGCAGATGTGGACCGAGGGCCCGATCTTCAACGATCCGCTGGGCACCACCGACGAGCAGTACGCGATCCGCACCCGCCTGATCGAGCTGACGAACTCCGCGGTGCCCGGCTCGACGATCAAGGTCGCGGTCTACCACGTCTGGGAGGCCTCGGTCGTGAACGCGCTCGTGGCCGCCAAGGACCGCGGCGTGAAGGTGCAGATCCTGCTCGACGAGTCCAGCAGGAGCGACCGCCCGACGAACACCTCGTACAGCACGCTCGCGGCGGCGCTCGGCACCGACAAGAGCAAGTCGTCCTTCGTGTCGCTCTGCCCGGCAGGAAAGTCCTGCCTGGGCGATCCCAAGTACGGCCAGTCGATCATGCACAACAAGTTCTGGCTGTTCTCGGAGGTCGAGGGGGCCAGGGACGTCGTCGTACAGACCACGTCGAACTCCACGCCGTCGGCGCACACGAAGTTCTTCAACGACGCGCTGCTGCTCCCGAACAACCCGACCATGTACGAGGCGTACGCCGACTACTTCACCGACATGATCGGCAAGGACTGGCGGAACTGGGACTACCGCACGGTCAGCGGCGGCCTCTACAAGGCGTACTTCTTCCCGCGCGCCGGCACGGTCAACGAGACCGACACGATGTACTCGGTCCTGAACAACGTGCAGTGCAATTACAAGGACGCGGCCGGGGTCACCCAGCACACCAAGGTCCGCGCCTCGATATTCAAGATCACCCGGCAGCAGATCGCCGACAAGCTCGTCTCGCTCAAGAAGGCGGGCTGCTCGGTCAGCATCGTCTACGCCGAGACCGACAGCGCCAAGAGCCAGGGCGGCACGCCCGGCACCTGGGAGACGCTCCACAAGTCCGGCGGCCCCTCCGTGCGATGCTTCAACGACGACCGGGACCCGCTGCACCCCGGCACCAAGCTCGTCACGCCCTACATCGTCCACTCGAAGTACCTGCTCATCGACGGCGTGTACGACGGCAGGCGGAACAAGCTCTCCTTCACCGGCTCGCAGAACTACACGGCGCCGGCCCTGCGCGAGAACGACGAGGCGATCGTCAAGGTCGACGACGACTCGGTGCACGACACCTACCGCTCGCACTTCGACCACGTACGCGCCATCGCCTGGCCGGGCAGCGCCGATACCACCGACCTGTGCAAGGGCGTCAAGCCGCTGCCGCCGGACGGTGAGAAGACGACGACGTGAGGGGCGATACGGGGCCGGTTTGACCCTTCCGGGCGGGCCCCGTAACCTTGACCGTCGGCGTGTTCCTATGCATTGCCACCCCCTGTAAACCTTTTCCTCCCGGCTTCGGGCTCGGGAGAGGCCGCCCGCTTTCGTGGGCGGCTGGACTGCGGGGGCACCGTTCCGAGCGAAAGAGAGATCCGCGTGTACGCCATCGTGCGCAGCGGTGGTCGCCAGCACAAGGTTGCTGTCGACGACATCGTTGAGGTTGACAAGATTCCCACCGCCAAGGTCGGCGACACGGTCGAGCTCTCGACCCTGCTCGTTGTCGACGGCGACGCCGTGACGAGCGACCCGTGGGTGCTTGCCGGTATCAAGGTCACGGCCGAGGTCGTGGACCACCACAAGGGCGCGAAGATCGACATCCTTCGCTACAAGAACAAGACCGGCTACCGCCGTCGCCAGGGTCACCGCCAGCAGTACACGGCGATCAAGGTCACCGGTATCCCCGCGGCTGCGAAGTAAGGGACTGAGACAAGATGGCACATAAGAAGGGCGCATCGTCCACTCGGAACGGGCGCGATTCCAATGCTCAGCGGCTCGGCGTGAAGCGCTTCGGCGGTCAGACCGTCAACGCCGGTGAGATCCTGGTCCGCCAGCGCGGCACCCACTTCCACCCGGGCTCGGGCGTCGGCCGCGGCAAGGACGACACCCTGTTCGCGCTGGACGCCGGTGCGGTGGAGTTCGGTACCCACCGTGGCCGCAAGGTCGTGAACATCGTTCCGGTCGCCTGAATCAGGCTTCTGTAGAACACGTTCTTCGCGAGGCGGACCTCACTTCCCGTACGGACTCCGTACGGGAAGCGGGTCCGCCTTTCGCGTGTTACACCTAGGGCATTTCGCCCTTGACATTCCGTACGTTTCTGGAGGCACATCCCATGACCACCTTCGTGGACCGCGTCGAGCTGCACGTCGCCGCGGGTAGCGGGGGCCACGGCTGTGCCTCCGTCCACCGTGAGAAGTTCAAGCCGCTCGGCGGCCCGGACGGCGGCAACGGCGGCCGTGGCGGTGACGTGATCCTGGTCGTCGACCAGTCGGTCACCACGCTGCTCGACTACCACCACTCGCCGCACCGCAAGGCCACCAACGGCATGCCCGGCGCCGGCGACAACCGCTCCGGCAAGGACGGCCAGGACCTCGTCCTGCCCGTGCCGGACGGCACCGTCATCCTCGACAAGGACGGCAACGTCCTCGCCGACCTGGTCGGCCAGGGCACGACGTACGTGGCGTCCCAGGGCGGCCGCGGCGGCCTCGGCAACGCGGCGCTCGCCTCGGCCCGCCGCAAGGCGCCGGGCTTCGCACTCCTCGGTGAGCCGGGCGACGCGGGCGATGTCGTCCTGGAGCTCAAGACCGTCGCCGATGTCGCCCTCGTGGGTTACCCGAGCGCGGGCAAGTCCTCGCTGATCTCGGTCCTGAGCGCGGCCAAGCCGAAGATCGCGGACTACCCCTTCACGACGCTCGTCCCCAACCTCGGTGTGGTGACGGCCGGTTCGACCGTCTACACGATCGCCGACGTGCCCGGTCTGATCCCGGGCGCCAGCCAGGGCAAGGGCCTCGGCCTCGAGTTCCTGCGGCACGTCGAGCGCTGCTCGGTGCTCGTGCACGTCCTGGACACGGCGACTCTGGAGTCCGACCGCGACCCCGTCTCCGACCTCGACATCATCGAGGAGGAGCTGCGGCAGTACGGCGCAGGACTGGAGAACCGTCCGCGCATCGTCGTCCTGAACAAGATCGACGTACCCGACGGACAGGACCTCGCGGAGATGGTCCGGCCCGACCTGGAGGCGCGCGGCTACCGCGTCTTCGAGGTGTCGGCGGTCGCCCACAAGGGCCTCAAGGAGCTGTCGTACGCGCTCGCCGAGGTCGTCGGCGCGGCCCGTGCCGCCAAGCCGAAGGAAGAGGCGACCCGCATCGTCATCCGGCCCAAGGCCGTGGACGACACGGGCTTCACCGTCACGCTCGGCGAGGACGGCATCTACCGCGTGCGCGGCGAGAAGCCGGAGCGCTGGGTCCGCCAGACCGACTTCAACAACGACGAGGCCGTCGGCTACCTCGCGGACCGGCTGAACCGGCTCGGCGTCGAGGAATCGCTGATGAAGGCGGGCGCGCGCACCGGCGACGGCGTCGCCATCGGCCCCGAGGAGAACGCGGTCGTCTTCGACTGGGAGCCGTCGGTCATGGCGGGCGCGGAGATGCTGGGTCGGCGTGGCGAGGACCACCGCCTCGAGGCGCCCCGTCCGGCGGCGCAGCGGCGGCGGGACCGGGACGCGGATCGGGATGACGCGGACCAGGAGTACGACGACTTCGAGCCGTTCTAGGCCGTAGGCCTTACGCAGCAAGGGAAGGGCCCCGGAGCTTCGGCTCCGGGGCCCTTCCCTTGTTCGTGCACCGTGCGGGTGCGTTGTGGCTTGGCGCGCAGTTCCCCGCGCCCCTTACGGGGCGCTACGCCGTGACGGAGTCCTCCGCACCATTCTGCTCAGCAGCAGCCTCGGACTCCATCTCCTCCGCCGCGTCCTCCGCGGCCCGCTGGCCGGGGATCTCCGCGTCGATGCGCGTGGCCATCCGGAGCCGCCGCTCGTCGGCCTTGGCCGACAGTGCGAGCGCCGCCTCGTTGAAGCGCGCCAGGGACGGCGGGTCCGAGGGGCCCAGGAGGTGCTCCTTGAGGCCGGCACGGGCCTCGGCGTGGGGGTCCTTCTCCGGGGAGCGGACGGATTCCATCAGGGCCGGGACTTCCTCGGCGGCCGGGGTGAGGATCGCGGCCGCGCTCACCGTCGGGAAGCTCGCGCGGAAGTCCGCCTCGGTCATGCCGGACGTGTTGGCGACGGCGTACGGCTTCTCGCTGAACAGCCAGTCCGAGACCACCGAGGAGACATCGCTGATCAGCAGGTCGGCCTGGTTGAAGCAGGAGAAGATCGCTGGACGCGCGGTCGTGATGATCTGGTGCTCCCACTCGGGGAACGACGCCCAGTACGCCGCGTCCCAGGCTGCCGTCGCCTCGGCGACCGCGGCCTGCTGGTCGCCGTCGGGCGTGCCCTGGAGCATCATCCGCTCCATCTCGTCCACGCCCTTGCGGAACGCGGTGGAGGTCAGCTTGTCGAGCTCGGCAGTGCGCAGCTCGAGCTCGGCCGCGGCCTCCGGGCCCGGGCGGGGACCGGAACGCCGGGCGGCGGCGTCGCGGATCATCGCCTTGATGCGCTCGTCGGCGGCGCCCGCGCGCGGGTCCTGCGAGCCGGTCATCGGGTGCGGCTTGTAGATGAGGCGTACGCCGTCGTCGGCGAGGAGGTTGCGGACGATGTTCTCGCCCGCGAGGGTCACCGACGTGTTGCCGGGGTTGCCGTCCCAGCCCTCCCAGGTGGGGGCGTACAGAACGGTCGTGTACGCGCCCTTGGGGGCGCCCGTGTACGGCAGGATCGGGGACAGCTGGGGGCGGCCGACCTCGACCACGTCCTTGTCCTCGACGCCGACGTCGGCGGCCTGGTAGCGGTCGCGCGCGGCGGGGCCCGCCACCCACACCTCGTCGTACGCCTTCGCGTACGGGTTGCAGGAGGACAGCTTGTCGCTCTCGCCGTGGTTGATGAAGGCGTGCTTGATCGTGGGGATGCGCAGGACCTGCGAGGTCTTCGCGGCGTTCGCCGGGTGCAGCAGCATCTTCAGCGTCGAGGTCTCCAGGGAGAACATCGTCGCGACCTTCGGGAAACAGATGATCGGGACGTCCGTCGCGTCGATCTTCTGCACCATGAACCGCTCGCGCAGCACGATCAGCGGCTTGCCGTCGAGCTGGGAGAGCGTGGAGAGCCACATGTTGGCCTGGTACGCGGACGTCGTGCCGCCCGAGAAGTACATGCCGACGGTCGGCTGGTAGTCGGCCAGCCACGCGTCGAGCCACTCCATGACCCGCTGGTCGTTCTTCGCGCGCTTCTTGGGAAGCAGCCAAGTGGCGAGGTAGAGCGCGCCCAGGCCCATCAGGGCGATGGAGACGCCGAGGCCGATGCCGCCCCAGTACGCGTCCGTCGTGGCGGCGGTGATCACCAGGCCGACCGTGGTGGGGATCGAGAACGTCAGGAGGCGGTGCGCCTGGCGGCGGGCCAGGATCCGCGGCGGGGCCGCGGTCAGGTGCAGCGCGGAGGTGTCGATGTTCCGCGTGACGATCGGCAGCTGGCGGCTGCGGCGCACCAGTATGGCGGTGGCCTGGCAGCCGAAGTGCAGGAAGTAGAAGGCGAGCAGCGCGATCGTCAGCGGCGACTGCTCGGACAGCGGCTCGATGCCGTCGATGCGCAGCAGGCCGACCAGGATCAGCATGTCGCGCAGGAGCTGGCGCACCGTGACGTCGAAGCGGATCTTGCCAAGGAGGGAGAGGAGCCCCGGCTGCTTGTACTGCAGATAGACGTCGAGCGCGAGGTTCGCTGCCGACGCGGCGACGAACACCGGGACGTACGGGACCAGCGCGCTGACTAGCTGGGCCGTGAAGAGCGCGAACATCGAGAACAGCGCGGAGAGCTGTGCGATGCGGCGTGGGGCGAGTCCGGCAGAGGGCACGGGCTTGGGCTCCTGGCGGGGGATCGGAAGGATCGGATGGGGGGAAGTCGACCACTGACCGTATGACGTACGGCGGCTCTGTAGCAATCTTCCGTGACCGCAATCACCGGATAAAGGGGCAAAGGTAACGGAACCCAGGGGCCGTGATTCCCCTCGGGGGCAGGGGTCCGCCCCTCGGAATACGCGGGCACCGGCTGTCCGCACTCGCGTAGATTGACGGTCCAAGCGCGCAGGGATCATTGGGGTAGAACGTGGCTGGGGCAAGTATGGATAAAGGGGCTGCCCGAAGGGCTTCGGTTGAGGGCGGTGGTGGGAGACGGGCGGGCATCGCAGAGGCCCACAGGGTCGTCGTCAAGGTCGGGTCCTCGTCCCTGACCACCGCCGCGGGAGGTCTGGACGCCGACCGTGTCGACGCCCTCGTCGACGTGCTCGCCAAGAGCCGCAGCGGCGGCGAGCGCGAGATCGTGCTCGTCTCGTCCGGCGCCATCGCCGCCGGCCTCTCGCCGCTGGGGCTGCGCAGGCGGCCCAAGGACCTCGCGCGGCAGCAGGCGGCCGCCAGCGTCGGGCAAGGCCTTCTCGTGGCCCGCTACACCGCTTCCTTCGCCCGTTACGGCGTACGCGTCGGGCAGGTGCTCCTCACCTCCGACGACATGGCACGCCGCGCCCACCACCGCAACGCGTCCCGCACCCTCGACCAGCTCCTGGCGATGGGCGCGCTGCCCGTGGTGAACGAGAACGACACCGTGGCCACCGACGAGATCCGCTTCGGCGACAACGACCGGCTCGCCGCCCTCGTCGCCCACCTCGTCCGCGCCGACCTGCTCGTCCTGCTCTCCGACGTGGACGGCCTCTACGACGGCGACCCGGCCAGGCCCGGGACCGCCCGGATCTCCGAGGTCACAGGTCCCGCCGACATAGCGCACGTCCAGATCGGCAGCGCCGGCAAGGCGGGCGTCGGCACCGGCGGCATGGTCACCAAGGTCGAGGCCGCGGGGATCGCGGCGGCCGCCGGGATCCCGGTCGTCCTGACCACCGCGAGCCAGGCCGCGGACGCCCTCGCGGGCCGCGACACGGGCACGTACTTCCACCGCACGGGACGCCGCTCCGCCGATCGTCTCCTGTGGCTGCAGCACGCCTCCGAGCCGCAGGGCGCGCTCACCCTCGACGAAGGGGCGGTCCGCGCGGTCGTCGAGGGGCGCAAGTCGCTGCTGCCCGCCGGCATCGCGGCCGTCGAGGGCGACTTCTCCGCGGGCGACCCGGTCGAGCTGCGGGACACCGCGGGGCGCCCGGTCGCGCGCGGCCTGGTGAACTTCGACGCCAAGGAACTGCCGCAGCTGCTCGGCCGCTCCACGCGGGAGCTCGCGCGGGAGCTCGGACCGGCGTACGAGCGGGAGGTCGTGCACCGCGACGATCTGGTCCTGCTGCACCACTAGCCCCTCGCGGGCCTTGGGCGGTCCGTGCTTCCGCCGCACCGGCAGCCACAGAGACCGCCGGGGGTCTCGGCCGAAAACAGGCGCGAACGCCCAGCGCCGACCGGCCCCTGCGAGGTGAAACTCCCCAAAACCGCCCCGCGGGGGCGCTTGGCCTGCTCAACTTTGTTCCAGACACTTCCGCACGACCGTTGCGTATCCGCACCACCATTGAGTAAAGGAGGCCGTCGTGAGACGAGTGCGCCCAGGGGCGGCGTCCCGCGGGTCGGCCGAGCGGGCCCTGACGAGCGTCGCCGCGGGGGCGACGTACGCGGGTGACACGCGAGCGGCGGGCGAGACGGACGGGACGGGCGAGCTGCCTGAGACGGACGAGAGGGAGGGCGAGACGGTGGAGGCCCCCCGTCTGTGGCACGTCACGCTGAGCGTCTCGGGAGCCGAGGCCCCGCTCAAAGAGGTCAGGCGAGGCCTCGAACAGCTCGCCCACGACCACCCCTTTCTGCTGACCAGCAGGTACGCGCCCGACCACGCGGAGATCCGCTACTGGGAAGAGGCCAGGGACCTGCACGACGCGGCCGCGGTCGCCCTGCGGCTCTGGGGCGAGCACCGGCAGAGCGCGCAGCTCCCGCCCTGGGAGATCGTGGGGCTCGAAGTGATCGACCGCGACACCTATCACCACCGGATCGCGGAGGGCTACGGTCCGCTACCGGCCACGCCCGTCGGTGTCCACCCTTTTTGAGCCGTCGTGAGCACAGTGGTCTCGGCTGCTGAAACGCGGGGTGGACCGCGCCCGCCTCGCATTACCCTGCGGGCATGACGTCCCTCTCGCCGGTCTCGCCCTACGACAACCTCTCGCCGGTCGCCCAGGCCGCCTACCGAGCCCGCGGCGCCGCCGCCACGCTCGCGCCCCTGCCGCGCGCCGCCAAGGACGACGCGCTGCTCGCGATCGCCGACGCGCTCGAGGTGCGCACCGCCGAGATCATCGAGGCCAACGGCAAGGACACCGCGCGCGCCCGTGAGGCCGGGACCAGCGAGTCGATCGTCGACCGGCTCACCCTCACCCCCGAGCGGGTCCGCGCCATCGCCGCCGATGTGCGCGACGTGGCCGCCCTGCCCGACCCGGTCGGCGAGGTCGTCCGCGGCTCGACGCTCCCCAACGGCATCGACCTGCGCCAGGTCCGCGTCCCGCTCGGCGTCGTCGGGATCATCTACGAGGCCCGCCCGAACGTCACCGTGGACGCGGCCGCCCTCTGCCTGAAGTCCGGCAACGCGGTGCTGCTGCGGGGCTCGTCATCGGCGTACGAATCCAACACGGCACTCGTGCGGGTGCTGCGCGACGCGGTGCACGGCGCGGGTCTTCCCGCCGATGCCGTCCAGCTCGTCCCGGGCGAAAGCCGTGACTCCGTACGGGAGTTGATGCGCGCCCGCGGCCTCGTCGACGTGCTCATCCCGCGCGGCGGCGCCTCGCTGATCAAGACCGTCGTGGAGGAGTCCACCGTCCCGGTCATCGAGACCGGCACCGGCAACTGCCACGTCTACGTGGACGCGAAGGCCGACATCGACATGGCCGTCGACATCCTGATCAACTCCAAGGCGCAGCGCCCCAGCGTCTGCAACGCCGCCGAGACGCTGCTCGTGCACGCGGACATCGCCGACGCCTTCCTGCCGCGGGCCCTGGACGCCCTCGCGGACGCGGGCGTCACCGTGCACGCGGACGAGCGTGTGCTCACCTACGCCGACGCGTCCAAGGCCACCGTCGTGCCCGCGACCACCGAGGACTGGGAGACCGAGTACCTCTCGTACGACATCGCGGCGGGCATCGTCGACTCCCTGGAGCAGGCCGTCGAGCACATCCGGCTGTGGACCTCGGGGCACACGGAGGCCATCGTCACCACCTCGCAGCAGGCCGCGCGCCGCTTCACGCAGCTCGTGGACTCCACGACGGTCGCCGTGAACGCCTCCACGCGCTTCACGGACGGCGGCCAGTTCGGCTTCGGCGCCGAGATCGGCATCTCCACGCAGAAGCTGCACGCCCGCGGCCCGATGGGGCTGCCCGAGCTGACCTCGACGAAGTACATCGTCACGGGCGACGGCCACACCCGCTGAATCCGCCGGGGCATCGCACCGGCTGAATTCCCGTTCCGTCTGCCCAGATTGCCCCATCCGGGTCTACGCTGGAAGGGTGCCGGAGGACGTGGGGGGCACGCCGTCGTTTCCTGACGGCTGGGAGCCCGACGACGACCGCGACCGCGGAGGTGCGGACGAAGAGTTCGCCTCCGTGGTCTTCGACGAGGACTTCGTCAAGGCCGCCGAGGTCCATGAACCCACCGCGGTGGAGCGGCTGTTGGCCGCCGCCCAGGCGCGCGCCGAGGCCTCCGAGGCCGAGGCCCGCCGGGCCCGCACCCGCGGACCGGGCCGCGACTCACCGGACGACGACCTCTACGAAGACGGCTTCGGCCCGGACGACGGCGGAGAATTCGGCCACGACCCGGACCTCGACGACGTGTACGACCGGGAATTCACGGAGGACGGGTACGGCCGGCCGGGCGGCTACACCGGCCAGGCCCGCTGGCACCGCCCCGTCGCCTGGATGCTCGCCCTCCTGATGGGCATCGGCATGGTCGCCCTCGCCTTCACCGCGGTCTACCGAGGAGCCTCGTCGGGCCGCCAGGACCGCATTCCGCCGCCCGCGTCGACGGAGCCTTCGGCCTCCGCGGAGTACGGCCAGCCGCCCGTCTCGGCGGCGCCCCGTACGCCGTAGGAACTTGTCAGAAGTTGTCGCGCACCAGCGCGTTTACCTGACGGCCAGGAGACCTACCCTGAAGGTATGGGCGGGCCAGGAGAACCACCTGAGGGGACACCCGAGGGCGCTCCCGCCGGTGGCGAGGACGAGTACCGATCCGTCGTCTTCGACGAGTCGTTCGTCCGCGCCGCGCGGCTCCAGGAGTACTCCGCGCAGGAGCGCATGGGTGATCACGCACGTGCCGTGCGCCGCCGCCCCGCGGCCGCCCGCCGGAACCTCTCCAAGCAGGCCGTGATCCTCGTCCTGCTGATCGCCGTCGCCTTCGGCACCGCGATCTACATGGGTGTACGACACCCCTATCAGACCCCGGTCGCCCAGCCCCCCGAACCGCTGCGGATCACGGTCATACCGCTCGCCCCGCAGGGCCCCGTGCCCGGCGCCGAGAAGCCCGCCGAGCTGTACGCGCACAGCCCCGCCGCCCAGTTCCGGGTCGGCGCGTCCGGCATCAACCTGCCCTCGTCGCAGCGCACTTCACATTTCTCGGACAGCCAGATCACGTCCGCCATGACCATCGCCAAGGACTATCTGGTCGAGTCCTCGCTCGACCCGGACGTGCTCACCGGCGGCGCCGTGCGGTCCGCGCGGATCCTGCTCGACCCGCAGCAGCTCGACCAGTTCGACCAGAGCTTCGCGCACCCCGCCGCGGACGGACGGCACGCGCCCACCGGCTGGCTGGTGCGGTTCGACCCGACGAAGGTCGCCCTCGCCTCGACCGGCATCCGCGTCCAGGGCACGATGCACGCCACCGAGACGGACAAGAACACCCTCGAGGTGACCTCGGACCACACCTTCGTCTACGCGCTGCGGCCCGTCGGTAAGGACGAACACGCCAAGGCCTCGCTGTTCACCGTCCGCCGCGAGCTGCAGTTCCGCTTCGACCGCGATGACCTGCGGATGCGCCAGACCGAGCTGATCGTCTCGTACATGCAGGCGGGACCGCTCACCTGCTCCGCCGACGCGGCGAACCAGCTGCGGCCGCTGCTCGCCGGCCAGAAGGCGAAGGCGGGCGGTCCCGCGGGCACCGATCCGTACGCGACGGGTGACGCCACCGCGCTGTGCGGATCGCTGGCGGCGACCGCCCAGCCTTCGCTGTGAACCGTGCCGTGAACCGTGCGGGCTACTTGTCCTCGGCGGGGCCGCGGTCCTGGCCGTCCTGCCCGCTTTTCCCGCTCTTCCCGCTCTTCCCGCCCTGCCCGCCTTGCCCGCCCTGCCCGGTGAACTTCCCGCGCAGCTTGCCGCCCAGGTCGCCCGCGCCGCCCGCGATGTCGTTGACCAGCTTCATCAGCGGGTCCTTGCTCTGGCGTACGTCGTCCGCGTAGCTGGAGGCGGACTGGCGGAAGGAGTCCGAGACCGAGGTGTCCTTGTCCTCGTCGCGGCGGGGGTAGTGGCCGTCCATGATCCGCTGGTAGTCGCGGGTCTCGGCCCACTTCTTCAGCTCGGCGGCGCGCACGGTGGTGAAGGGGTGCGTGCGCGGCAGTACGTTCAGGATCTTCAGTACGGAGTCGCGCAGGTCGCCCCCGGCCTCGTACTCCGCGGCCTGCTCCAGGAACGCGTCCACGTTCATCTCGTGCAGGTGATTGCCGCCCGCGATCTTCATCAGGCCGCGCATCGACGCCTTCAGGTCCTGGCCCACCAGGAGCCCCGCGCGGTCCGCCGACAGCTCGGACTTGCGGAACCACTCGCGCAGGGCGGTCACGATCGCCATGATCGCCACGTTGCCGAGCGGGATCCACGCCACCTTGAGGGCGAGGTTGGTGAGGAACAGCAGTATCGTCCGGTACACCGAGTGGCCGGAGAGCGCGTGCCCCACCTCGTGGCCGATGACCGCCCGCATCTCCTCCTCGTCGAGGAGCTCGACCAGGCCCGTGGTCACCACGATGATCGGCTCGTCGAGGCCGATGCACATCGCGTTCGGGTTCGGGTCCTGATTCACGTACATCGGCGGGACCTTCTCCAGGTCCAGGATGTAACAGGCGTCCCGCAGCATGGAGTTGAGGTGCGCGAACTGCGCGTCGGAGACCCGTACCGAGTCCGAGAGGAACAGGAGCCGCAGGCTCCGCTCGGGGAGCAGTCCGCTGAGGGCCTTGAAGACCGTGTCGAAGCCGCTGAGTTTGCGCAGGGCCACCAGGGCCGAACGGTCCGCCGGGTGTTCGTACGCCCGTGACGAGATGCCGGGGAAGCGCCTGCGCTGCCGGCTCGGCACGTTCTCGTGACCGCTGTCTTCTTGGCCGCCGTTCGCGTGGCCGTGGTCGTTGTCGTCGGTCATGCCCCATCCCCCATGCTCGTCCAGTCATGCCCCCGAGGTGGCTCCCAGGGTAGGCGGAGATACCGTGACAGGGCAGCACAGCGAATGGAGTCGTCCGTCATGTCGTCCGTCATGGAGCACAGCGCCGCAGCCCACCACTGGGTCACGGAGGCGGCAGCCCTGGCCGCCAAGGAGCAGGGGGCGGGCAATCTGCTCCGCGTCGTGCTGATCGTCATGGTCGTCGGCTGCGTCCTGGTGGGGTGGTTCCTGCTCCGGGGGTACCGGCAGGGCCAGGACGAGGGCGATGGGCGGTCCGAGGCTCGGTCCGATGGGCAGCCCGAGGGCCGGCGCGAGGACCGCGACAGCTGAGTCGGCGTGAGCTCCGCCACGGGCCCCGCATACGATGGCCCGGAAGTCTTTATGTCCATCCCACCCCCGGATAGGTCCTGCCTGAGATGAGCCTCCACAGCACCGCCGCCCAGCTGGTCACTCTCGCCTCCGAGGGCGGCGAGCACGGCGGCGAACACGAAAGCCTCAACCCTCTGGTCACCGGCGGCGGCGCGTTCGTCATTCTGCTGCTGCTCCTGTGGATCACCACGCGTTTCAACCGGGACCGCTGAGCCGGGTCCCCGGACGAGTCCCCGGACGAGTCCCCGAACGGGACCGCTGAAACAGGGCCCGTCCGCCGGGCCGGTAGGGTCTGCACGCATGGGAGAGCAGGACATGCCTACCGGTCCCGGTACCGGCCCGGCCAGCAAGGGCAAGCGCCGCCTCGGCGTCATGGGCGGAACGTTTGACCCGATCCACCACGGACACCTGGTGGCGGCCCAGGAGGTCGCCGCGCAGTTCCACCTCGACGAGGTGGTGTTCGTGCCGACCGGGCAGCCGTGGCAGAAGAGCGACAGGGTGGTGTCCCCGGCCGAGGACCGCTATCTGATGACGGTCATCGCGACCGCCGAGAACCCCCAGTTCTCGGTGAGCCGCATCGACATCGACCGCGGCGGACCGACCTACACGACGGACACGCTGCGCGATCTGCGCGCGCTCAATCCCGACACGGACCTCTTCTTCAT
This sequence comes from Streptomyces sp. MZ04, assembly GCF_004684775.1. Classification (GTDB taxonomy): domain Bacteria; phylum Actinomycetota; class Actinomycetes; order Streptomycetales; family Streptomycetaceae; genus Streptomyces. Next base: position 5,097 of record NZ_SRIC01000107.1, on the reverse strand, counting down.
CACGGGCGCCGACGCCCTCGGCCAGATCCTGACCTGGCGCTACACCGAGGAGCTCTTCTCCCTGGCGCACTTCATCGGCGTCACCAGGCCCGGCCACACGCTGGCCGACCCCGGGCTTCCCGAAGGCGGCGTCTCCCTTGTGGAGGTGCCCGCTCTCGCCATCTCGTCCACGGACTGCCGTGCGCGGGTGGCCAAGGGGGACCCCGTCTGGTACCTGGTGCCGGACGGTGTGGTGCGTTATATCGACAAGCGCGAGCTGTACCGCGGCGACTGAGCCGAGAGGGGCACCGGTGAACGACCGACAGTACGACCCGTACGCGGGCGGCGACCCGTACGCGGGCGGCGACCCGTATGCGGGCGAGTACGCGGCTGACCAGTACCAGGTCGTCGGGTACGACGAGTACGGGCAGCCGGTGTACCAGCAGGTGCAGCCCTCGGCTTCGTACGACCAGTACGGGGCTCAGCAGCAGCCGCAACAGCCTCCGCAGCAGCAACAGCCGCAGGGCTATGGCTACGACCCGTACGCGACGGGGCAGCAGCCGCCGGTGCCGCCGTACGACACGGGTTCGTACCCGTCGTACGACCAGCAGCAAGCCCAGCAACAGCCCCGGCAGCAGCCCGCCCAGCAGACCCGGACCGGCTGGATCCCGCAGCAGCAACAGCCTCCGCAGCAGCCGCCGCCGGAGGCCGTACCGCCGCAGCCCCGGCGGCCCGCGCCCTCGCCCTCGCCCTCGCCCGAGCGTCGGCCGGAGCGCGAGCGTGAGCGGGCGTACGAGACGCAGCAGTTCTCGTTCATCGAGGAGCCGGACGAGGACTCCGAAGACGTCATCGACTGGCTGAAGTTCACCGAGAGCCGCACCGAGCGGCGCGAGGAGGCCAAGCGGCGCGGGCGTTCCCGGGTCGTCGTGCTGATCGTGGTGTTCGCGCTCGTCGTCGCGGGCGGCGTCGGCTACCTCTGGTACGCGGGCAAGCTGCCCGGCCTCTCGGACGAGAAGACCGGTGGCGGCGCGGCCGCGGCGGGACCGCAGAACCGCGACGTGATCGTCGTCCACCTGCACAACACCAAGGGCGGCGGCACCTCCACGGCGCTCCTGGTGAACAACACCACCGCCGAGCGGGGCACCACCGTGCTGCTGCCCAACTCCCTCTCCGTGACGGACGACGACGGTACGGGGACGACGCTGGGCAAGTCGGTCGACGACGACGGCTCGACCGGTACGCGCGAGTCGATCGACGCGCTGCTCGGCACCCAGGTCGAGGGCACCTGGCGCCTGGACACCCCCTACTTGAACAACCTCGTCGAGCTCGTCGGCAACATCGACATCGACACGAACGCCAATGTGCCCGACCCCAAGGCGAAGAAGGGCGAGGCCCCCCTCGTCAAGAAGGGCGAGCAGCAGACGCTGAGCGGCCCGATGGCCGTCGCGTACGCCACCTACCGGGCGTCGGGCGAGACCGAGACGGCCCAGCTGAGCCGGTTCGGCGCGGTCATGCAGGGCGTCCTGCGGAAGCTGTCGTCCGACCCGCAGGCCGCGACGACCACCGTGCAGTCGCTGGCCCAGATCCTGGACCCGTCGCTCAAGGAGAAGGACCTGGGCGCCTTCCTCGCCAAGCTCGCCGACCGGGCCAAGGGCGGCGACTACGCCACGCAGCTGCTCCCGGTCCAGCAGGACGGGACGCTGTCGGAGAAGGCCGGCGAGAGCGTGGTCGAGAACGTCCTGGGCGGCGCGGTCAAGAACCCGGACAAGGGCGCGGCGGTGCGGGTCGGCGTCAAGAACGCCTCCGGGACCAAGGGCGCGGGGCAGGACGCACGGATCTCCCTGGTCAACGGCGGCTACACCTTCGTCGACAGCGGCGCGGGCCCGGCCGCACAGCCGGCATCGCAGGTCACGTACGCCGACGCGGCCAAGAAGACGCAGGCCGCCGAGGTCGCCAAGACCCTCGGCCTGCCGGCGAGCGCGGTCCGCAAGGGCAAGACCGCACCGAACGCGGACGTCTCGGTGGTGCTCGGGCAGGACTACAAGACGGGCTGAGAGGCGGGGTGACGCAGTAGACAGGGTGCTCGACCAAACGTCGAGAGTGGTGTCGGCGGTCCGTGAGATCCTTGGGGAGGTACTGCCCTCCGAAGGAAAGCTCAACTGTGACCGCCACGGACCACTCCATCGAGCTCATCAACGTCGCCGCGCAAGCGGCCGCCGACAAGCTCGCGCACGACATCATCGCGTACGACGTCAGCGACGTGCTGTCGATCACGGACGCCTTCCTGCTCGCCTCCGCGCCCAACGACCGCCAGGTCAAGTCGATCGTCGACGAGATCGAGGAGCAGCTGAACAAGCAGCTCGGCTCCAAGCCGGTCCGCCGCGAAGGCGACCGCGACGCCCGCTGGATCCTCCTGGACTACGTGGACATCGTGGTGCACGTCCAGCACAGCGAGGAGCGGGTCTTCTACGCGCTCGAGCGCCTGTGGAAGGACTGCCCCGAGATCGACCTGCCCGAGGACGCCAAGGCGACCCGCGGCAAGGCCGCCGAGCACACCGAGCGGCAGGCCGCGGAGGAGGCCGACCTTGACGGTGAGTTCCGGTGAGCAATCGCGGCTGCCGGATCATCCTGTGGCGGCACGGCCAGACGGCCTGGAACCTGGAGCGTCGCTTCCAGGGCTCCACGGACATCGAGCTGACCGACACCGGTGTCTCGCAGGCCAGGCACGCCGCCCGGCTGCTCGCCTCGCTGAAGCCGGACGCGATCGTGGCGTCCGACCTCAAGCGGGCCGCGGACACGGCCGGCGAGCTGTCGGCCATCACCGGCCTCCCCGTCACGCACGAGGAGGGTCTCCAGGAGACGTACGCCGGTGAGTGGCAGGGCCTGACGCACGACGAGATCATCGCGCGCTTCGGCGACCAGTACGCCGCGTGGAGGCGTGGTGAGCCGGTGCGTCGCGGCGGCGGCGAGCTCGAGACCGAGGTCGCCGACCGGGCCGCGCCGATCGTCCTGCGCCACGCCGACAAGCTGCCGGACAACGGCACGCTCGTGGTGGTCAGCCACGGCGGCACGATACGCACGACCATCGGCCGACTGCTCGGCCTGGAGTCCTACCACTGGGAGGGCCTCGGCGGGCTCTCCAACTGCTGCTGGTCCGTTCTCGGCCAGGGCGGGCGCGGCTGGCGCCTGCTCGAGCACAACGCCGGAACGCTGCCGGAACCGGTGCTCGGCGACGACGACTGAGCCCCCCGGCGGGCGGCCGGACCCGGATTTCACATTCCGGCTGGTCGCAGGCTAAAGTTCTTCTTGTTCGCCCGCCAAGCGGGAAGAACACGAAGAACACAAGGGGCTATAGCTCAGTTGGTAGAGCGCCTGCATGGCATGCAGGAGGTCAGGAGTTCAATTCTCCTTAGCTCCACAATCCGGATCCCGTCCTCGTCAGAGGGCGGGATTTTCCGTTCCCGGGGCCACCTTCGGTTTCTTCGGCTCCATCGGCCCCATCGGCCCCATCGGCCCCATCGGTTCCATGGGCCACAGCGGCTCCCGCAACTCCCGCAGCCGCGCCGTCCGCTGCCTGCTCTCCTCGTCGTCCGGTGTGTACGCGACGATCCGGCAGTCCGGCATGCCGTTGATGGACAGCGAGACCGATGTCATCCGCAGCTCGCCGACCGCCTGGTGACGGAAGGTCTTCACGCGGGGCCCCGGCGGCGCCACGTTTCCGCTCTCCCACAACTCGGTGAAGAGCGGGCTCGCGGCGGACAGGCGGCGTATGAAGGCCTCCCAGGCGGGCTCGCCCACATGCCGGCCGTACGCACTGCGCAGCGTCGCCACCATCACCGGCAGCTCCGTCTCCCGGAACATCAGCGGGCACACGGGGTCGGGCACCATGAACAGCGTCCACAGCACGTTCGGCACGCCGAGGGCCGCTATCTGCGGGACGAAGAAGAGGTCGCGGTAGGCGGGGTTGGTGGCGAGGATGTCGTACCGCGCGTTGTAGACCACCGCCGGGTGCGGATCGAGGGCGTCGATGATTCCCTGGATCTCCGGGCCGACGGCCTTCGCGGCGGCCTCCGGGTCCGGCGAGTAGGGCACCTCGGCCAGGTGGTAGAGATGCTCGCGCTCGGGCTGCTCCAGGCGCAGCGTGCGCGCAACGGCGTCCAGGACCTGCGCGGACGCGTTGATGGGGCGGCCCTGCTCCAGCCACGTGTACCAGGTGACGCCCACCCCGGACAGCTGGGCGACCTCCTCGCGGCGCAGCCCCGGCGTGCGACGGCGCAGCCCCGGCGGCATGCCCACATCGGCCGGTGTCACCCGCGCCCTGCGGCTGCGCAGAAAGGCGGCGAGCTCCGGCCGCCGTCGCTGATTCGTCCCCATCGTCGTCACATCCCCCATCGTCCGTGCCCGCCCCGAGCACTGCCAGGTGCTGTCAGTACCAGCATCGGCAGGCTCTCGTTACCCGTACCGAGCCGCCCGCAGGCTCATTGCCATGGCAACGGCAACTCCGACAGAGCCCACTGGTCCAAGTCACCCACTCAGTAAAGCCCCTGGCACTGACAACCGCCCCGGACGGCTGCTCTGGGTCGTCATCGCGGCCCAGTTCATGGCGCTGCTCGACGTCTTCATCGTCAATGTCGCCGCCCCCACCATCCGCGACGAACTCGGCGCGTCCGGCGCCGGGTTGCAGCTGGTGATCGCCGGCTACACCATCACGTACGCCGTGCTGCTCATCACCGGCGCGCGGCTCGGCGACCGTGTCGGGCACCGGCGGATGTATCTCGTGGGGCTCGCGGTCTTCACCGTGGCCTCGCTCGCCTGCGGACTCAGCCAGGGCACGGGCGAGTTGATCGCCTTCCGGCTGCTGCAGGGCACGGGTTCGGCGCTGCTCATCCCGCAGGTGCTCAGCCTGATCCAGCGCAACTTCACCGGCGAGGCGCGGACGAGGGCCCTCGGCGCGTACTCGGCGACCCTCGCGATCGGCGCCGCCGCGGGGCAGGTGCTCGGCGGAATCCTGGTCAGCGCCGATCTGTTCGGCACCGGCTGGCGCCCGGTGTTCCTGGTGAACGTGCCGGTCGGCGCGGTCCTCCTCGTCGTGGCGGGGCGGGTGCTGCCGCGCGACGG
>NZ_SRIC01000106.1 GCF_004684775.1 Streptomyces sp. MZ04 | reverse complement strand
CCCACCCGGCGAGGCGGGCTTGTGGTGACCTTCCAGCTCGCCGTCACCCTCGGCATCCTCACCGCGTATCTCTCCGGCCATCTCCTCGACGAGAGCCGGCGCTGGATGATCGGCCTGGGCCTGCTGCCCGCCGTCACCCTCCTGATCGGCATGTCCGCCCTGCCGGAGAGCCCGCGCCGGCTCTTCACCCACCGCGGTCCCGAGGCCGCGCGCGCCGTCCTCGCCCGGGTGCGCCCCGACACCGCGGCCGTGGACACCGAACTGCGTCAACTCGCCGCGACCGCGGCCGAGGAGGGCGAACGGGGCCTGCGTGCCCGCTGGCTGCGCCCGGCCTTGATCGCGGGCATCGGCCTCGTCGTCGCGTCCCAGATCACCGGCATCAACGCGATCATCTACCAGGCCCCGACGATCCTCGGCGACTCCGGCTTCGGCCGCTCCGCCGCGATGCTGACGACCGTCGGCGTCGGCGTCGTCAACTTCCTCATGGTCGCCCTCGGCATCTGGCTCGTGGACCGAATAGGCCGTCGCAGGCTGCTCCTTGTGCTGCTCCTTGTGCTGCTCCTTGTGCTGCTGCCCGGCGCCGTGCTGTGCCTCGCAGCGCTCGCCGCCGCCTTCGTGAACGGCCAGGCCCCGCAGGGCAACGCCCGGTGGATCGTGGTCCTGGGCATCCTCGGTTACATCGCCTTCAACGGCGGCAGCCTCTCGGTCGTGGTCTGGCTGGCAGGACCGGAGATGTTCCCGCTGAAGGTCCGGGCGGTGGCGGTGGGTGTGTCCACCTTCGCCGTGTGGTTCTGGGTCCCCGAGACCCGGGGCCGCAGCCTGGAGGACATCGAAGGCGCCCTGCGCGCGGGCACGTTCCGCGTGATGCGTTGAGCGGAACGGCCACAGATCTTGCACACACGAGGAAACGCCACCATGAACCCCACTCTCCGGCCCCCAGGGCCCGCGTGGAGCGGCTCGCCCCTCCTTCACCGGACGACTCGTGCCCCGGCCTACGAGCGCTGGTATCGCACCTTCTGGGGCTACGCCGAGCGGCGTATGGTCGATCGTACGAGCGGCAGTTGGTGGCACGAGCTCGATGAGCACGGGCAGCCCGCCTTCACCATCTGGGACGGCAAGCCGGACCTGTACCACGTCTTCCAGGCCACGCTGTTCGCACGCGCCCCGCAGCATCAGGGTCTTGCCGAGGCCGCACGCCAGGGGAGAATCGCATGCCGAGCGCGCCCGTACCCGTCCTGGAGGTCGGCGGCACCCATGTGACCGCCGCGCTGGTGGACTTGGCCGCCAGGGGACTGGTCGGCGATGCGGTGCGCGAGCCGCTGCCCACCCAAGGCACGGCCGAGGAGATCCTCGACGGCATCGCCGCAGCGGCCGCTCGGATCGACGCCCCCTCGGAGGCATCCTGGGGCTTGGCCATGCCAGGACCGTTCGACTACGAAGCGGGCATCGGGCTCTTCCACGATGTCGGCAAGTTCGACGCGTTGTACGGCGTGGACGTGGGAGCCGAGCTGACGCGGCGATTGCGTCCGGCGCCGGCCGCGCTGCGATTCCTCAACGACGCGGACGCCTTCGGCATCGGAGAGTCCTCCGCCGGGGCGGCCGTCGGCCATGCGCGTGCCGTCTGCATCACGCTCGGCAGCGGTGTCGGCTCGGCCTTCCTCGACCAGGGGCAGCCCGTCAACGACGGCCCGCTGGTGCCGCCGGACGGCAGCGTGCATCTGCTGTCGTACGGCGGACGGCCCCTGGAGGACACCGTTTCGCGGCGTGGCATCCGCGCCGCCTACGCCCGTGCGGCGCTGGACGACCCGGACCTCGTTCCCGATGTCTGGACCATCGTCGAGCTTGCCCGGGGCGGCGATCGCCATGCGCGGGCCGTGGTGGACCACGCCTTCCGGGCGCTCGGGGCGGCCCTGGCGCCATGGCTGGCGCGGTTCGAAGCCACCGCGCTGGTCGTCGGCGGCTCGATCGCCGCGTCCTGGGATGTGATCGAGGCATCGCTGAGAGCGGGAGTGGACGCCGAACCCGCCGGGGAACTGGTGGCCCGCACCGCCGAGCGCGCTCACGACGCACCGCTCCTCGGCGCCGCCCGGTGGGCGGTGCGGCCGCGGCCCGCGGCAGCGGGAGGCCGCTGACAGGCCGATAAGATGGGGCTGCGGGCGTGTTGCGGAAGCGCCCGTAGCCTTCGGCTTCGAGGAGAGCGTGAACTCAGTGCCTCCGTCCGGCAGCCCTGGGTCCTCGGGCCCCGCCGCCCCCACGATGCGGGATGTCGCCCGCCGCGCCGGGGTCAGTGCCATGACCGTGTCACGGGTCCTGAAGCAGGACGAGCGGGTCAACCCCGTGACCAGGGAACGGGTGCTCGCCGTCGTCAGTGAACTGGGGTACCGCCGCAACGAGGTGGCCCGCAATCTGCGCCTCGGTCGCCCCAGCGGCATGATCGGCCTGGTCGTCACCAATCTCGCCAACCCCTTCTATTCCCGCCTCGCGCTCGGCGCCGAACAGGTCGCCGAGGAGGCGGGGCTTCGTCTTGTCCTCGGCAACACGGCGGAACAGGCCCAGCGCGAACGTGAGTTGGTGGAGGACCTGGTCTCGCGCCGGGTGGACGGCATGATCGTGGTTCCGGCCGGCGCCTCGCACCGTCATCTCAGCCCCGCCTCGCTCGGCGGCACTCCCGTGGTCTTCGCGTCCCGGCCGCCCTCCGGAATCGAGGCCGACACGGTTCTCGTGGACGACTTCGGCGGGGCCCGCGAGGCCACGGCACAGCTGCTCGCCGAAGGGCGCCGGAGCGTTGGCTTCCTGGGTAATCCGCCCGCTCTGTTCACCGGGGCCGAGCGCTTCCGCGGCTACTGGGCCGCGCATGAGGAAGCCGGGCTGACACCGCGCGAGGACTGGGTGCGCCGTGGCCCGCACGACATCGCCACCGCGGAGGCGGCGGCGATGGAGCTCCTGGACCGCGAAGACGCGCCGACGGCACTGTTCTGCACCAACAACCGCATCACGCTGGGTGCTTACCGTGCGGTGCGCCGCCTCGGCGCCGACATCGCACTCGCGGGCTTCGACGACTTCGAGATGGCGGACATGCTGGGGGTACCGGTCACCGTCGTGTCGTACGACGCGGACGAGGTCGGACGCCGGGCGGCGCGGCTGTTGCTGGACCGGATCGAGCAGGGGGCGGACGCGTCAAAGGGGCAGGCGCGTCGAACGGTCGTGCCGACGACGGTGGTGCGGTACGGCGCGTAGCGCGCTCCAGCTCTCCCTAGGTCCCGCAGCAGCCTGAGGGCTTCGCACACTGACGGCACACCCTCTGCCGACACGGTATCGATAACACCACTCGTCGGCGCCCGCACTCGCCGGGCGACGTAGCGCCTGCTCGATGTCTTCCAGGCTCCGGCCCTTGGTCTCGGATCTCGCCGCGCCGCTCTTGTGGTGTCGGACGGTAGAACATGTGCAGGTCGCTGCCGCACAGCCCCGCGGCCTTCATCTGGGTGACGACCTCACCCGGCCCGGGAGCCGGCGTGGCGCCCGTTGGGGCATGCGCGGCAGGCATGCGCACCGATCAGGAGCTTGTGTCAGCCCCCCGCCGGGCGGCGGCAAGCAGGGTGCCGAGTGCCTTCTGGGATGCCTGGAGCTGCGCGACCGCCTCGGTGATCCGCGCGTCCTCCCGACGCAAATGGTCGACCATGCCCGGGCAGGGCGATGGAATCAGCCGCTCACCGTCGTCGTGGACGCAGTGCAGGATCTGGACTATGACCGCGGTGGGCAGGCCCGCGGCAAGCAGGGCCCGGATGTGACGCACCGCGGCGACATCGGAGCTGGCGTACTCACGGTAGCCGTTGGCCTGCCGTACCGGCCGAAGCAGTCCCTGCTCTTCGTAGTAGCGCAGCAGCCGCCGGCTCACGCCCGTTTTCTCGGCCAGATCACCGATCCGCATGCGACTCCCTCATTCCTACGGTTGACCCTCACATCAATGGCAGGCCTTAGTGTCCCCATTGTCAGTGATCACCCAGAGGAAGGAGTGGTGATGCCGGGAGCAGTGATCATCGGGGCGGGCCCGGGGATCGGCCGGTCGGTGGCCCGCCGGTTCGCACGGGAGGGCCTGCCCATCGCGCTGGTGGCACGGACCGGTGAGACGGCGCAGGCAACAGCCGACGCCGTGGTCCCCTTCGGCGTGCGGGTTGTGCCGTTGACTGCCGACAGCGCCGACGAGACGGCATTGCGCGCCGCCTTGGACACCGCGGCCGACGAGCTCGGTCCGCCGGACGTCGTGGTGTACAACGCCGCCGCCATCCAGCCCGACGCGCCCGGTGAGCTGCCGCTGCGCGGACACCTGAACGCATGGGCGGTCAACGTGATCGGAGCGCTCACCGCCGCCGCGCACGTTGCGCCGACGATGGCGCGGCGAGCGAACGGTTCGTTCATCATCACCGGCGGAATGCCCGAGCCCAAGCCGCAGTACGTGAGTCTCTCGCTGGGCAAGGCCGGAGTGCGGACGCTGGTGAAGCTGCTCGACATGGAATACGGGCCTTCCGGTGTCCATGTGGCCACGGTCACCGTGGCCGGTCCCGTCGCTCCGGGCACAGCCTTCGATCCCGACGACATCGCCGAGCACTACTGGCGCCTGCACGCCCAGGCACGACCTCAATGGCAACAAGAAGTCCTGTACAGCGGACTGGATGTGTCTCATGGCCGGTCGGACTCATGGGCAAAGGCTTGAAGCAGGTGGCGTAGCGATGGGCCGGGCGGGCCCGGTGGGACGGCCAGCATCGTGGTGAGGGTGGGCTCGGCCAGCGGGCGTATGGCGACTCCTGGGACCAGCGGCAGCCCGACCACCTCATAGAAGACTGTCCAGGAGGACGGGCTGGTGCCGATCGCGGTGAGTGTCTCCTGGAAGGTGGTGAACGGCGGTCCCATGAGCGGTTCAGCGCCTGCGGCACGGAAGGCGTCGGTGATCAGGTCGTGGAACGGCGGATTGTTTTCGCGCGGTGCGAGCCTCAGCGGCAGATCGGACAGCTGCTCCAGGCGCAGGGCCGGCTCGGCCGTCAAGGGGTGGCCGGCGGGCAGAGCCACGTAGAGCGGGTCGCTCCACACCGGTATGAGCTCCAGTTCCGCCGCCCTGGGCAGGGCCCTTACCAGGGCGGCATCGAGTTCACCGGAACGCACGGCGGCCAGTCGGTCCGCGAAGGGCAGACGCCGCAGGCGGACTTGCAACTGAGGGGCGATGGAGGCCAGTTGGTTCAGCAGGCGGTAGGTCCGGTCGCCGGGGCCCTGGACGCTGCCCAATCGCAGGATCCCGTCGTCACCGGAGGCGATGTCGGCCGCCACTTGACGCGTGCGGCGCGCGGCCGCCAGTACGGCGCGTGCTTCGGGCAGCAACCGCTCGCCGGCGCCGGACAGCCGCACGTGGCGGGTCGAGCGTTCGAACAGCGTGATCCCCAGCTCGCGTTCGAGGCGACGGATCTGCTGGCTCACCGCAGACTGGACGATGCTGAGGCGCTCGGCGGCACGGCCGAAACCGCCCTCCTCGGCGACGGCCACGAAGTACTGCAGCTGTCTCAGCTCCATACGTTCCTCTCCATACGCTCCTCCGATTCATCACGATCGGTGATTTCTGTAGGCGACAACCGCTTCTGGTTCGCGGCTTCTTCCCCGGTTCAAATGGACCTGATCTCAGGAGATGTGAGGAAAGGGGCAGAGAAGATGACGCGGCACACGGGTGACACCGGGGACGCACTGATCGTGCGGCCCGAGGAGGCCGAGTACGTACCGCTGCCGCATGGCGGAGGCTTCCGGCTGCTGGCCGACGCCGGCGGGACCGGCGGCGCGCTGGGCGCCAACCGGCTCACCCTCGGTGAGGGCGCCGACGGCGCCAGACCGCACCGCCACATGCTGTCGTCGGAGCTGTTCTACGTACTCGACGGCACGATGGAATTCTTCCTGGACGGTGCGGTGACGACCGTGGGCCAGGGTGGTCTTGTCGTCGTCCCGCCCGGGATGCCGCATGCCTTCGGCGCCGCTCGCGGCTCGACCGCCGACCTGATCGCGGTCCTGACGCCGGGCATCGACCGATTCGGCTACTTCAGGGCTCTGGGTCGTATCCAGCACGGCCTGGAGTCCTTTGACAGCCTCCTGTCCGAGCAGGACCGCTATGACGTGCACTTCCTCGATGCCTCGGCCTGGCAGTCCGTGCGGACCGGCTGAGGGGCTGGACCGGTCGCCCTGAGCCGGTGTCGTGGCTCGGCCCGCGACCGGCGGCGTCCGGTCGCGGCCGGGACCGTCGCCGGGCCGCCCTGCCCCTCTGTGAGCATCGTGCCCCCAATGGCGCGCGGCTCAGGAGACCGGTATGCGTACATGGCAGGAATGGACGGCGGCAGTGCGGCTGTTGTGGCGAGCGGGGCCCCGGCACACCGTCGCACTCGCCCTGACCGTGGTCTGCGGGGCGCTCACCGGCCCGCTCATCGTGGTCGCGACCGGACGGCTCGTCGGCGCGCTGCCCGGAGCCGTGGCGGCGGGCGCCGGGTCGGCCGAGGCCCGGCACGCACTGGGCGTCCTCGTCGTGTTCGCCGTGCTGATCGTCGTACGCACGGGACTGCGCGCCCTGGACGGCGGGCTCGCGGCGGTGCTGCGGCTGCGCGCGGCCGGCGTGGTGGAGGACAGGGCCATCGCGGCCGGGACAGGGCCGGACGGCATCGGACACCTCGAAGAGCCGGGCTACGCCGATACGCTGCGCCTGGCCACCGAGCCGGGCACCAGGCCGGACCAACTCGCCGCCCTGCTGCCCGAGATCGTGCGTCCCCGGCTCGAAGGGATCGGCCTGCTCCTCCTGTTGGCGCCGCTCGCGTGGTGGGCGCCGCCGCTGCTCGGGCTCGCCGCGGTGCTGACCTACCGCTCCTATCTGCGTCTGTCGCGCCAGGTGCACGGCAGCATGGAGTCGGCGAGCGCGGTGATCCGAAGGGCGGGCTATCTGCGGTCACTTGCCGTGGATTCCGAGCCCGCCAAGGAGATACGTGTCTTCGGGCTCGGTGACTGGCTCGCCGACCGGATGACGGCCGTCTGGCAGTCGGGCATGGCCAGGGTCTGGGCCACCCGGGGGACGGCCGCGCGGCGCGCCTACGGCGCGGTGGGGTTCGTGGTGCTCGCGGAGGGCGTGGTCCTCGGGTACGCGGCCTTCGCCGCCGCGCGCGGCGAACTGAGCCTCACCCAGCTCGTGATCAGTGCCCAGGCGGCGCTCGCCCTGCCCGCGCTCGGCTGGGTCGGCGACGACGACCTCCTGGTGCGCGACGCGCTGCTGGGTCTGCGGTCGCTCGCCGAGCTGGAGCGGCGGGGGACCGCCAACAGCGCCCGGATCGGAGATACGAGCGGGCGGGCTCCGGAAGTCCGCCGTCGCATCGCCTTCGAGGCCGTGGACTTCACCTATCCCGGCACGGACAAACCCGTGCTGCGCGGACTCGACCTGGAGGTCCCGGCCGGGACCTCCGTGGCGCTCGTCGGGGCCAACGGCTCCGGCAAGACGACGCTGATCAAACTCCTCGCGCGGCTCTACGAACCGGGCGCCGGGCGCATCACCGTGGACGGCGCGGACGTACGGGAGTGCGACGCGCGGCAGTGGCGCCGGGGAATCTCCGTCGTCTTCCAGGACTTCGTGAAGTACCCGCTGACGCTGCGCGACAACGTGGCGATGGGCGCCCGGGACGACGGCCGAGACCCCCACGCCCTTGAGCGCGCCCTGGAACTGGCCGACGGTGCCGAGCTGCCCCGCATGCTCGAGGCGGGCTGGGACACCGTGCTCTCCCGGCAGTTCGAGGGCGGCGCCGACCTGTCCGCGGGCCAGTGGCAGCGGGTCGCGCTCGCCCGCGCGCTCCTTGCCGCACGGTCGGGGGCCGTGCTCGTGCTCGACGAGCCCACCGCGCATCTCGACGCGCGGGCGGAGGCCGCCTTCTTCGACCGGTTCCTGACGGTGAGCGGGGGCGCCACCACGATTCTGGTCTCGCACCGCTTCTCGGGCGTACGCAAGGCCGATCTCATCCATGTCCTGGACGGCGGGCGGATCGTGGAGAGCGGCACGCACGACGAGTTGATGGCTTTGGGCGGCAGGTACGCCCGGATGTACCGGCTCCAGGCCGAGCGATTCGCCGACGGTGACGGTGGCTCCGATGCTGCTGAGCCTTGGGATGATGCCGCTGGTGCCTGTGTATCCCCGCAGGCACCTCCGGCCATGGTGGAAGGCCCACCCGCAGTCGACGCCCCCGAGGTCTCCGGACGCGGTTGGCGCGACGTGCTCGACGCGCTGCGCACCCTGATCGCCGAGTCCTTCCGGGAGTCGTGGAAACTCGCCGTGCTCGGGCTGCTGCTCGTGCCCGCCGCGGCCGGACTCGCGGCCCTGCAGGCACTGTGGCTGAGGTCCATGGCCGAGGGCGCCCAACAGGGGCTGCTCGAAGCCACGGTGACGGCGGCGGTCCTGCTCGTGGTGAGCCTCGGCGTGTGGGAAGCGGTCGAACTCGCCGCCATCGGCGCCAGGATCGGGCTCAGCGAGCGGGTGGGCTTCGCCTTCGACCGTCTCCTCGCCCGGCTCTCCGCGGGCATTCCCGGCCTTCGCCACCAGGAGTCGCCCGCGTTCCAGGACCGGCTGCACCTGCTGCGGGACCGCACCCTGGCCATGGGAGCGCTGCTCAACTGGGTGCTCAACCTGCTCGAACAGCTCGGCGGCTTCCTGGTGACCGCCGCTCTCCTGGCCACCGTCCACCCGGCCCTGCTGGCGCTTCCGCTCATCGGGGCACTCGCCCTGCGCCTGCAGATCTCCGCCCGCGGCGTCATGGCCCGCGCCCAGGAGGCCACGGCGGCCGACTACCGGCTCGCCGGGCGGCTTGCCCGCCTCGCCACATCGCCGGCGGCGGGCAAGGAGCTGCGCGTCTTTGATGCGGGGCCCGAACTATGGGCCAGGATAGGGGAGTTACGTAGCCGCGCGGACGGTGTGAAGAGCCGGGCGCAGTGGCGGGTGACCGCGATCGGCTGTGCGGCCGGGCTGCTCAACTCGCTCGGCCTGATCGGTGCGGTCGCCTTCGTCGTGCATCTCGCGGTGACCGGGCGGGCTGGCCTCGGCGCCGTACTGCTCGCCGTCGTCCTGGCCGGACGGTTCACCGGTCACGTCGGCGGACTCGTGCAGGCCACGGGCGCCGTCGTCGAACTCCTGCAGAGCGCCGAGCGGTTGCGCTGGCTGCGCGTGTACGCGGATCGGGCGAGCCTCGCGCCCACGGCTTCTGCTTGCGCCGCCGTGCCGTCGAAGCTGCGGCAGGGCATCGCCCTCGAAGGGCTGTCCTTCCGCTATCCGGGGACCGCCGCGGCCACGCTGCACGACGTCGAACTGCGGCTGCCCGCCGGGGGAGTGGTGGCCCTGGTCGGTGAGAACGGCTCCGGGAAGTCGACGCTCGTCAAGTTGTTGTGCCGGATGCACGAGCCGACGCGGGGCAGGATCATGGTCGACGGGACCCGCCTCGACGCCCTGGCCCCGGAGCGGTGGCGCGAGCGGATCGGCGCCGCTTTCGAAGACTTCGTACGCTTCGAGTTCACGCTCCGGGAGACGGTCGGCGTCGGAGATCTGCCACGCATCGACCACCCGCGGACTGTCGTGACCGCTCTGGAGCGGGCCGGTGCCGCCGACCTGCCCGGCACACTGCCGGACGGCCCCGACACCCAGCTGGGCAGTCGCTGGGAGCGCGGGGTCGATCTGTCGACCGGGCAGTGGCAGAAGCTGGCGCTCGCGCGCGCCCTGATGCGCCCGGCACCCCTGCTGCGCATCCTGGACGAGCCGACCGCTTCCCTGGACGCGGAGACCGAACACGTCATCTTCGAGCGGTACATCGAGGCCGCGCGCCGCCCCCGGCCCGACGGCGGCGATCCGGGCACGGTCACGCTGCTGGTCTCGCACCGGTTCTCGACCGTACGCGGCGCCGACCTCATCGTCGTACTCGACCACGGGCGGGTCGCCGAGACGGGCCGGCACGAGGAACTCCTCGCCCGAGGTGGCCTCTACGCGCAGATGTACGGAGTCCAGGCGCGCGCCTACCAGTGACGGGCACGCGGAAGGAGCGCCGGCCCGGGCCGGCGCTCCTTCTGTTTTCCTCTTACGGACTTTCCTCTTACGGACTGTTGCCGCCTACGGACTGTTGCTGTCTACGGACTTTCTGCCCGCGGACGGTTATGCGGCAGCGTCCTGCGCCACCACCCAAGCCGGGTCCCGGGGCTCCACCTTGTTGGCGAAGGCCACGAGCTGGGTGTACGCGGCCAGGTCGGCCATCGCGGACTGGATCCGCGGCAGCGCGGTGTCCGCCGCCGGGGCGTCGATCCGCTCCAGCCAGTCACCGATGAGCGTGGCCACGGCGCGGGTGCGGTCGAGCATGTCGTGGCAGATGCCGAGCGGGCCGCCTGTCGTGGCCTGCTCGGTGAACGCCTGCCACAGTTCGGCAGCGTGCGGCACCTCGCCGAGGCTGGTGCCCCGGCGGTAGAGCCGGTCGTAGTCGAGCCTGCTGTACCAAGCAGCCGTCTCCTTGGTCATGGTGCCCGTCGCGAGGATGTCGGCCACCTGGGCCAGCATCCGCACGGCGCCGCCGAGCCGGTCCCGTGCCGCCGCGGCGTACACCGCGGAACCGGCAAGACCGTCGCCGTGCTCGGCGAGTTCCAGCGCCCGGCACAACTCGCTGGTGGCCGCGGTCACTTCGGTGCCCGCCGCCATCGCGAGCTGCTTCTTGTCGCGCAGGTCCTCCTCGCTGAGGCTGAGGAGCTTGTTGCAGACTGCGCTCATATCCCGTTCCTCCTTCCTTGCCCGGCGCCGACGACGGCGACGGCACTGGGGGTCATGCCGAGGATGTTGATGACGGCCAGCGCCTGACCGTAGATCCGGATGCGGTCGAACGCGGTGAGCAACTGCCAGGCCACGCGCTGCCAGTCGGCGGGACGCGCGTCCGCGGCGTGTGCCGCGAAGCCGTCGAGGTCCGCCGAGAACGCGGTCAGCGCGGTCACGAAGTGGCCGAACGCCGCCTCGTCGCCGCCCTCTTCGTAGCGCAGCGCGATGGCCTCGACGGCGGCCTTGTCCAGCTGCACCAGGTCGGCGTCACGGGCGGTGGTGAGCGTCTCGCGCACCGGGGCGGTCCCGCCGCCCGCGGCCCGCAGCCGCTCGTCGTGGACCGGGTAGAAGCCGAGCTCGTGGGCGACGCGGTGCGAGCTGCGGTACTCCACAAGGCCGGCGCGGATGGCGGCGGCGGCGCAGCGTACCCGCAGGGCTGCCTGGCGCACGTCGTTGAGCTCCAGGTCGGAGTGCATCAGGTGAAGCTCGCTGCCCGCCCGCATGAAGTGGGCCGAGCCGGTGGCGATGGGGCCGTCCACGCGCTCGTACAGGGACTGTTCGGCCACGCTGCCGTCAGGCAGGTTGGGGGCTTTGTTGCAGACCCTACTCATATAGGTCGTGCCTCCTTGGTTGTCCGATGTCGGTTGTCCGATGTCGGTAGTGCGGTGTGTCGGTAGTGCGGTGTGTCGGTGGTGCGGTGTGTCGGTGGTGCGGTGTGTCGGTCGTGCTGTGTGTCGGTCGTGCTGTGTTGCGACGCCCGGTGTCCGGTGTCCGGCGTTCGGCGGGAAGCCGCACCAAACCGACGGACGGCATTCCACGAATGCCGTAGTGACAGCCGGTGCGGTGCCCGGTCGCCGATACGCGGGATCCGAGCGGTAGTCGGATGTTCGCAACGCGCCCCTGGGGGCGGTCCGCGAAGTCGGGCACCGCCGGACAGATCCGGATGGCCTCGGCCAGGCGACGTTCACAGGGCGTCGCCGGCGCGAGCCGGTGCGGAGGATGCGAGCGGTGGCAGAGGGAACGGGGGCGGCGGAGCACCCGCCGGACGGGGGGCTGCGGGCGGGCGGCGGCAGGCGTCGGCCCGGTCGATTACGTGGATACGACGGACGCACTGGCCGCGTTGCTGCGCCAGTTGCGCCGTCGCGCCGCGCGCAGGAACGGGGGCGCACAGCTCACCTACCGGCAGCTCGCGGCGCGCACGGGCTGGGCGCACGGGGTGATCGGCGACTATTTCGCGGGCAAGACCCTGCCGCCCACGGACCGCTTCGACACGCTGGTCCAGGTGCTCGGCGCCACCGGCCGCGAACTGCGCCTCCTCGCGACGGCCCGCGACCGGGTGGAGGAGGCGCGCCGCTCCCGTCTGGCCGCGGGCGGCCGCACCGGCCCGCCCGGCACGGACGACGCCGGTCCGTTACCGCCCGTACCACGGCAATTGCCCGCGGATGTGCCGGAACTCCCGGGCCGTGGATGGGAGTTGGACGCGCTCGACGTGCTCCGCCCGGAGGCGCGGGGCGGCGGCCCCGTCGTGGTCGCGCTCGACGGGCCCGGCGGTGTCGGCAAGTCGGCACTCGCCGTGCACACGGCCCATCGACTCGCCGAGCGGTTCCCCGACGGTCAGCTCTATGCCGACCTGCGGGGCTCACGCCATGACGAGCGTCCCGTCGCGCCCGCTGACGTGCTCAGGCGATTTCTCTGCGCGCTGGGTGCTCAGAGGCTGTATCCGTGCAGCGCGGCGGACGCGGTGGCGGCCTACCGCACGCTGCTCACCGAGCGACGGGTGCTGATCGTCCTGGACAACGCCCGCGACGCCGCCCAGGTCCGGCCCCTGTTGCCCGCGGCGCACGGCTGCGCGGTCCTGGTCACCAGCCTCGGCGTCCTCGCCGCCGTGAACGGCGCCAACCACCTCCACCTCGCACCGCTGCGGCCCCCTGCGTCCATCGCGGTGCTCGAACTCTGGGCGGGGCAGGGCCGGTTGGGCGCCGATCGCGACGCCGCCGAGGCGATCGCGCGGCACTGCGGTCACCTCCCGCTGGCCCTGCGCATCGCGGGCGCCCGCCTCGCGGCACGCCCCCGGTGGCCTGCGCGGGAACTCGCGGGGCGGCTCGCCGACCCCGCGCGCCGCCTGGCGGAACTGTCCTTCGCGGACCTGGACATGCGTACGGCCCTGGAGGCGGGCCACCGGGAACTGCTGACCCGCGGTCCCACCGGCCGGGCGGCGGCTCTCGCGCTCCCCCTGCTGGCGGCGGAACAGGGCGAGTTGACGGTGGCGGACGCCGCGGCGACGACGGGCGGGGCGCCGTCGGCGACCGAGGTGATCCTGGAGCAGCTGGTCGACGTGCAGTTCCTGGAGTCCCGGGCGCCGGGCCGCTACCGCTTCCACCCGCTCACCCGGCTGTTCGCCCGCATGCTGCCTTGAGCGGCTCGGTCAGGCGGTCAGCGCCGCGAGCTCCGCGTTGGCGCGCTCGGTGACCAGGGCGAGGACGCGCCCGGCGGCGACCAGGTCGTCGGAGGGGATCCCGCCCCAGATGCGGGCGGAGACGGGGGCGGTCTCCGCGCCGACGGTGTCGGTCAGCTCGCGCCCCGCATCCGATGCGAGAAGGTGCGCGCCGTCCGCGACGAGCAGCTGCTTGGCGAGGAGTTCGTCGAGAGTGACGCGGATGTCGGCCGGATCGGCCTTGAGGGAGCCCCGGACCTCGGCGACGAGTTCGTCCGGCGTCCGCGGGGCGTCGGCGGTGATGGCGGCGCGCAGGGCTATCTGCTGCTGGTACGTGATGCCGTGCAGGCCCAGGACGTGCTCCAGGACGCCGCGGGCGGCGTAGTGGGCCAGGGCGAGGTCGCGGGCGTTGGCGACGGGTGCGGTGGTGGTCATGGTGTCGTGTCCCCTAAGTGCTCTCGTCGTTCGGAAGGGCCGGAGCGGCCGGAGCGGCCGGAAAGGATGGAGCGAGAGGTGCGTCGAGCAGGGTCTTCAGTTCGTCGGTGAACGCGCGCGTCCGCTGGGCGTCGAGACCGCCCAGCGGCTCCAGCAACCGCTGAAGCAGTTCCTGGACCACTGCGATGGCCTGCCGCGTGACGGCCTGGCCCTGCTCGGTGAGGGCGAGCTGCACGGCGCGCGGATCGCGCGGATCCCGGGTGCGCTCGATCAGCCCTGCCGACTCCAGGGCGCGCGCCAGCTTTGATACGTAGAGCGCCTCAAGGCCGGTGTGGTCGGCGAGTTGGCGCTGGCTGGGCCGCTCGCCGGTGCGCTGCATGCCGTACAGCGACGCCACCAGTGAGTACTGCGCGTGGGTGAGTCCCAGCGGAGCCACCGCGCGATCGACCGCGACGCGCCACTTGTTGGCGAGCCGCCATACCAGGAAGCCGGGTGTGGGACCCGGTGAAGCCTTGCTCATGGCAAATAGAGTACATGGCTACTATGTCCATGGCTACTATTTTTGACGGCCGCCCCGCCGACTCACCCCTCGTACCGGCCCAACGCGCCGCCGCCCTCTGAAGGGTTACCACGCTGAGCGGCAGGCCGATGGGCCACCACACCACCCACCACGGCCCATCCGCAGCAGCGGTCGGCGTCGGAGCGTGACCGGTCATGATCTCACCGCCGTGCGGTGGTCGCGGCTCCGTATGATCGCGGCATGTGCATTCGACTGTTTCCGGAGGCTGAACAGGCATGACAGAGCGAAGAGTTGTCATCGTCACGGGCGGCGGAACGGGTATCGGTGCCGCCACCGCCCGGCAGTTGCGCGCGGCCGGGCACCAGGTGGTCGTGTCCGGGCGGCGACCCGAGCCGCTGCGCCGCATCGCCGAGGAAACCGGGGCGCTCGCCCACCCCGCCGACGCGGATGACCCCTCGGCCGTCGCGGGACTCGTCGAGGCGGCCACCGAGACCTACGGCCGCCTCGACGGTCTTGTGCTCAACGCCGGGATCGGGCGCAGCGGAGCGGTCGGCGACCTCTCCGACGAGGACTGGGACGCGGTGCTTCGCACCAACCTCACCGGGCCCTTCCAGCTGCTGCGCGCCGCGCTGCCGCATCTCCTCGACGCGCGCGGCTCGGTGGTCGCCGTCGCCTCGGTCGCCGCCCTGCGCAACGGCGTGGCCAACGCGGCGTACGCGACGTCCAAGGCGGCGCTGCTCCAGCTGTGCCGGTCGCTCGCCGTCGACTACGGCAGGGACGGCCTGCGCGCCAACACCGTCTGCCCCAGCTGGGTGCGCACCGAGATGGCCGACCGACGGATGAACCGGTTCGCCGAGGAGGCCGGTCTCGGGGACGGCGGCGCCGACGCGGCGTACGACGAGGCGACGCGGCTGGTCCCCGCGGGCCGTCCCGGACAGCCGGAGGAGGTCGCCGAGGCGATCACCTGGCTGCTCTCGCCCGCAGCCTCCTTCGTCAACGGCGCGACGCTCACCGTCGACGGAGGGGTGACCGCGGTCGATCCCGGAACGTCCGCGTTCGACTTCAGCATCGCGCCGCGCGGGGGCTGAGCCGTGGGTCAGGCGTAGCGCTCGATGCGCAGCTGGGCCGGTGGGTAGGGCGAGAAGGCGGTCGTGCCCACCGACCAGTAGCCGCCGTCGGCGCCGGGGATCCGGGTCAGCGCCTCCGGCAGGAAGGTGGAGGCGGTCTCCGGGCCCCGCTCGCTGACCCAGGCCGTGCCGTCCCACCGCAGGTAGTGGGCGCGCTTCTGGTCCCAGAAGTCCCAGCCGGAGATCCGGTCCGGCCTGCCGTCGGCGTCCCCCACGATGCCGCTCAACAGGCCCACGCCGAACGGGGCCTTGATGTCGGTCCACTGCGTGCCGTCATAGTGCTGCAGCGTGACGCCGGGCGGTTTGCCGGGCGGTCCGCCCACGCCGTACGCGAAGCCGGTCAGCCAGATGTCGTCGTGCGCGACCGGCAGCAGACCGGACACGGACGCGCGGATCCCGAGCCGGCGTGGCACCACCGTCCAGGCGCCGTCCCACCGGGCGATGATGTCGCCGTGGACCCACACCTCACCGCCCGGCGTCACGTGGACGCCCGACGGTGTGGGCGCGGCCTCGTCCGGCAGCGGCCCGCACCAGCGCCACGTCCCGCCGTCGCCGTGCAGCAGCCCCGCGCGGTCGCCGTGCCGCCCCGACACCCAGAAACCGCCGTCGGGGCCGGACGTGACGTCCGTCAGCCGTGTCCCCGGCTCGCCCCGGCCGGGGAAGTCCGCCTCCCGCCAGGTCGTGCCGTCCCAGGCCAGGAGCTGGTCCTGCCCCGCCGTGTTCGTGCCGAGGGCCCAGGCCGCGCCGCCGGGCGGGCCCGCGGCGACCGCGCGCAGTCCGCCGCTGTACGTCAGGTGGGAGAGGTCGGCGGTCGACCAGGCGGAGCCGTCCCAGCTGAGGGCGATCGGGGTGCCGACGGTGCCGCCGTAACGGCCCTGCTCGCCCACCGCCCAGGCGAGCGTGGGCCCCGCGGCGGCGACCGCGACGAGGTGGGCGGCTTCCTGCCCGGGCGGGGCGGGTACCTCCTGCCACGAACCGGCCGCTGACGATCCGGCGGCCGATGGCCGGGCGGCGGCGGAAGCGGCGGCGGCAGCGGTGTCGGCCGACGGCAGGGGCAGGGTCAACCCGGCGCCGGTGGCGGCAAAGCCACGGACGAATGCGCGTCTTCGCATGAAGGGTCCTTCCTCGGATGGGTGCGTGGCCACCCTGAACCGGGCGCCTTGCGGTGTCTATGCACGCGTATGCGCAATTCGGGGCCTCGGTAGGGTGGTTGACTTGAGGAAGCGAGGGGGCCTTAGAGGGGGACTTATGAGCGCCAGACCTACTCGATCGACTCCATCGACTCGATCGACTCCATCGACTCCATCGAATCAGGCGAAGATCGCTCCGGTGAGTGTGCAGGTCTGCCCGGTCGGCCCCGTCGTCGACATCGTCTTCAGCCGCTGGGCCACGCCGATCCTCTGGACGCTCAACGAGTACGGCCGCCAGCGCTTCGTGGAGCTGCAGCGGGGCATCGAGGGGATCACGCCCAAGGTGCTGACGCAGCGGCTGCGGCAGCTGGAGCGCGACGGCCTCGTCGTCCGCACCTACTACCCCGAAGTACCGCCGCGGGCGGAGTACGAGATCAGCGAACTGGGGCGCAGCCTCGGCCCGTTGTTCGCCACGCTCGCGGAGTGGTCCACCGCCAACCTGGACCGCATCGAGCAGGCCCGCCTCGACTACGACGAGCCCACGGAGCGGTCGTCCGCACAATGCCCTTGATTGCGGCGGGCGTTGACCGAGAGGCGGGCACAGACACATGACAGCAGCGAGCGGCACCTTCCGTATCGGTGGCGAAATCGGCGTACGGCGGCTCGGGTTCGGGGCGATGCGGCTGCCCACCGAGGACGGGGCGCCCCGGGAAGCCTCGATCGCGGTGATCCGGCGCGCCGTCGAACTGGGCGTCACACTGATCGACACGGCGTTCATGTACGGATGGGGCGCCAACGAGGAGCTTCTGGCCGAGGCGCTGTATCCGTACCCGGACGACGTGCTCATCGCGACCAAGGTCGCCGTCGAGCAGTCGGCTCCCGGCGAAGAGGCGCAGATCAACGGGCGGCCGGAATTCCTCCGTGGCCAGGTCGAGCAGGCCCTGCGCCGGCTTCGGACCGAGCGGATCGAGCTGCTCCAGATGCACCGGCTCGATCCGAAGGTGCCGCTCGCCGATCAGCTCGGTGTGCTGCGGGAGCTCCAGAACGACGGCAAGACCGGCCACATCGGACTCTCCGAGGTGACCGTCGACGAGCTCGCCGAGGCGCGGCGGATCGTCGACGTCGCGAGCGTGCAGAACCGCTACAACCTGCTCGACCGCGAGCACGAGAGCGTGCTCGACGCCTGTTCCGACGCGGGCATCGCCTTCCTGCCCTGGCGGCCGGTGCACCCCGCGGCATCGACCGAAACGGCCGAGATCGCCGCCGTGGCGGCCGAACTCGACGCCACGGCCGCGCCAGTGCCCTAGGGCCTGTCCGATGGGTCCTGCCGGGGCCGCGACCCCTGGCACGCGCTCCCCCAAGCTCTCGGCTTCGCTCGAGCAGGGAGGTGCCCCCTCCGGCGTTGTCGTCGGTTGCCAACGCTCCGCATTGTCGCCCTACTCCGCCTTGCAGCCGCACGCACCAGGGCCCGCCCGGCCCTGACCAATCGGCGCCCGGCGCGAAGGCCGGCCTGACCCACCGGACAGGCCCTAGCCTGGCTGCTCGCGCGCTCACCGGTCGTACTGCCGATTCCGGGCACCGCCTCGCTCGGCCACCTGGAGGAGAACATCGCGGCGGGAAGCCTCCGGCTCAGTGACGAGCAGTGGCAGCGGCTCGACCGGATCGCGGTGCGGTGAGCGGCTAGGTCATCAAGTCCCCGGCAGGACGGTCGATCCGGTAGAGGTGGTGAGCGCGGTCGTCGAGGGGATTGTCCGGCTCCAGACTGACCTCGGCGACGCGGCGCATGCCCGCCTTCTCCAGCGCGCGCCAGGACGCGGTGTTGCCCACGTGCACCGGGACGAGCATCGCGGTGGCGTCGGGGTGGTCGCTCCAGGTGGCCTCGATGACCGCCCGCAGCATGAGCGTGCCGAGGCCGCGGCCGGCCCTGCGCGGGTCACCGATGAGGTAGTCGACGGACACGGCGCCCTCCGGTACGTCGGCCTGCTCCACCAACTCGGCCAGATACTCGGGGTAGTCGGCGAGGCGGCAGCGCTGTACGAGACCGAACGGCTCGCCGTCGAGCAGCATGAGCAGTCCTCGGAGGGCTCATCGCCGCGCGGGGAGGGCGGGTGGCTCTCCGATCGTCTCTTCGGTCTGGTCAAGGGCGGCGATGCCCTCCGAAGAGCCGAGGGGAGTCACCGTGCGCGCTTGAGGTCAACCCGTGCTACTCACCCCGGCATGAGTAGCCGACCTCACGCGGCACCCGTGCCGCGCCGTCTAGCCTCCGGGCATGAGCCACTTTCAGCAGGTCACCGACCCGGACCGGGTGACGGTACGCACCCCGCGGCGAGGCGCGGGGTCGCTGGTACTCGGTGCTGTCGCCGTCTCGATGATCGGGTGCCCTTGGCTGCCGGGCGGCGTCTCGCCGTGGCTTCGCTTCTTCCCCGTGTACTTGATCGTGCCCGCGGGGATCTGCGCTGTCGTCGCCGGTTTCGGCGCGCTGCGCTCCCTGCGGGGCGAGGAGGCGGCCGACCGTCGCTGGGCGCGGGTCGGGGTCGGGCTCGGGGCCGTGGCGATCGTGGTGCCGGTGAGTGTGGTCATCTGGGCGTGGGTGGTGCTGAGCCGCATGGAGGCCTGACGCCGGGTATCGGGCTCACTTCTCCCGCTCGGCCGCCACGATGCCGAGGAGTCCCGGAAACCGCTGCTCGACATCGGCCCTGCGCAGGGTCGCCATCCGGCTGTTGCCCCGCGAGACCTGCTGGACCAGGCCGGCCTCCCGCAGCGCCCGGAAGTGGTGCGTGACCGTCGCCTTGGAGACCGGCAGTCCGAAGGAGCTGCACGTACGCGCCGTGCCGTCGGGCGCGGCCGCCAGCTCGCGCACCACGCGGCGGCGCAACGGGTCCGCCAGCGCCGCGAGCACCGGGCCGAGCTCCATCTCCTCGACGGTCGGGTGACCTTCGTCGTCGGGCATCCGGACTCCTTCCGCTGGGCCACGTACGCCGAGGTGGCGCGGCCAGGCTCGACCCTGTAGGTACGACTTGCATCATACCTGCGAGGTCGCTAGCGTCCGGCAGGTACGAATTTCGTCGTACCTATCGACTGTCGATGCGTGTCCATCGGTACGCGTGTCCATCGGCATGCGTATCCATCGGCATGCGTATCCATCGAGGAGAGAACCTTCATGACCCAGCCCACGACCCGGCCCTTCACGCTCGTCGGCACCGCTCGTCCCAAGCCCGAACGCGCCGCGGAGCTGAAGCGGCTCCTGCTCTCGTTCGTCGAGCCGACCCGGCAGGAGCCCGGCTGTCTCGAGTACCACTTCCACGAAGACCGAAATGAGCCGGGCGTCTTCGTCTTCTACGAGGCCTGGCGCACCCAGGATGATCTCGACGCGCACCTGGCGCTCCCGCACATGCGCGCCTTCTGGGAGCGGCGGATGGATTACCTGGCCTCCGACCTCGAGATCCGCTACCTCACGATGCACAGCCCTTACTGACCTCACTGACATTGTGTTTGGCGTTCGTGTACGACCGGATTGCCGAGGAAGTCGGGAGGTGGGGTTGATGACCGCGCTCAAGGCCGCTGCCCTGCGCACCGCCCGGACCTCCCTCACGTCCCGGGCCGCGGCCTGACGTCAGCCGGCTCGACCTCAGCCGGATGTGCCCCCGCCGGGAGCGTGAGCTCGCGGGGCGACACTCACACGAACCCGCCATGAAACGGACTCTCATCCATCATGAGCATCGACTGGATCACGCGCGCCGAGACCAGCGCTGACATCCCCGCCATCCGCGACATCGTCCTCGCCGCGTTCGACACGCCGTCGGAGGCCGACCTCGTCGACGCCCTGCGCGCCGACTCGTCCTGGCTGGACGGCCTTTCCATCGTCGCCACCGACCGGGACGACAGGCCCGTCGGTCACGCGCTGCTCACCCGCTGCCACATCGGCGACACCCCGGCCCTGTGCCTGGCTCCCGTCGCCGTACTGCCCGAGTACCAGAAGACCGGTGCCGGGTCCGCGGCCATCCGTACGGCGCTGTGGGCCGCCAAGGACAGGGGCGAGCGCTTCGTCACCGTCCTCGGGCACCCGGCGTACTACCCGAGGTTCGGCTTCTCCCGTGCCTCCGCCCACGGCATCGGCATCGGCATCGACGTCCCGGACGAGGCCATGATGGCCCTCGCCCTCGACGCCGCGCACCCGCTGCCCGGCGGCACCGTCCGCTACGCCGCACCCTTCGGCATCTAGCCCGAACCCGCCGTGCCGGGGCTGCTACACGGCCCCGGCACGGCGGCTGGCATCATCGAGGAATGTCTGACTTGATCATCGCCGCCTGTGACGGAGCCGCGAAGAAGAACCCCGGACCGGCGGCCTGGGCCTGGGTGGTGGCCGACGCCGACGGAACGCCGCGGCGCTGGGAGGCCGGCCCGCTCGGCCACTCGACGAACAACGTGGCCGAACTGACCGCGCTGGCCGAGCTGTTGGAGGCCACCGACCCCGCGGTCCCGCTGGAGGTCCGGATGGACAGCCAGTACGCGATGAACGCGGTCAGCAAGTGGATCGCCTCCTGGAAGCGCAACGGCTGGCTGACCGCGGCGAAGAAGCCGGTCGCGAACAAGGACCTCGTCGTACGCATCGACGCGCTCCTGCAGGGGCGCGCGGTGACGTTCCGGCACGTCGCGGCCCACCAGGTGGACGGCGACCACCTCAACGCGATCGCCGACGTGGCGGCCAGCGACGCCGCGACCTCGCAGGAGCGGGCCGGTACCGCCCACGGCGCGCAGGAGATCCCGCAGCCGCGCCCCGAGCGCATGACGTCCGCACCCGCGGGCCGCGCCCGCAAGGCCACCGCCGGACGTGCAACCAAGTCGGCCTCCGGCAAGGCGACTTCGGCCCCGGTCATCAAGGCCAAGTTCCCCGGCCGCTGCCACTGCCAGAAGCCGTACGAGGCCGGCGAGAAGATCACGAAGAACGCGCACGGCTGGGGGCACGTGGAGTGCCGGGACGTCTGACGCGGGCCCGTCGGCTCTCTGTCCGGTGCGGGCGCACGCTCGTGCGCCCGCAGGCCGGTGTCAGCCGAAGGCGCTGAACACCGCTTCGGCGCGGTCGCGTCGGGAGTGCATCTCCCAGGCGGTGTCGGCGATCGCGTCCGGGTCGAGGGACATGCTGCCCACGTCGCCGAACGCCTCCGGCTGCGACGTCACCGACCGGTGGAGGTCGCCGCGCTCGACGAGCCCGCCGATGATCAGGCTTCCGACGTGGATTCCCTTGTCGGAGACCGCCGCGTTGAGGGTCAGCGCGTAGTTGTGCAGGGCCGCCGACGAAACCGCGAAGGCGCCCAGGTCGGGCATCGGCGTGACGGCGCTCAGCCCGCCGGCGAAGAGCAGCCCGCCGGTGCCGCGCTCGAGCATGCCGGGCAGCACCTTGTTCGCCACGTCGATGGCCGGATACACCATGCACATCGCCTCCTGGGTGCTCCGGGCATCGGTCTCGGTGATCGACTTCGGCCGGGCGTCCGGGTCGACCGCGCCCGGCCCGTAGTAGACGAGGTCGATGGTCCCGTACCGCTCGGCGACTGCGTCGAGGGCGGCGAGGAGGTGCCCGCGGTCCCGTACGTCGGCGACGAAGGCCCCGGCTTCGACCCCCGCCCCGGCCAGCTCGGCGACGTATCCGGAGTGCCGGGCGCCGCTGCGGGAGACGAGTGCGACGGCGTGGCCCTCACGGCCGAAACGATGCGCGATGGACATGCCGAGTCCGGGTCCTGCCCCGATGACGACGGCGGTCTTGCGTGCGGATCGTGCTGATCGTGCTGATGCAGACAAGGCGGTGCCCTTCGAATCAAGTGATCAAGTGAATCGAGCGAGTCGCATTCCTACCCGTTCCTACCCGTGAACTTGAGGGGTACCTCAACTTCATTTCGACCGTAGCATGGAATCTGAGGGGCGCCTCAGGTTTCGTATGATGGGGTCATGGCAGCCGGAATCAAGCCGCTGCGGGCAGACGCCGCGCGCAATCGGGACAAGCTCATCGCCGCCGCCGCCGACGTGTTCGGTGAGCGCGGTCTGGACGCGCCGCTGGAGGAGATCGCGCGCCGGGCGGGGGTCAGCATCGGCACGCTCTACAACCACTTCCCCACCCGCGAGGCGTTCCTCGACGCGATCTTCCCGGAGCGTATCGCCGCCGTGGACCGCATCGCCGAGACGGCTCTGACCGACCCGGATCCCTGGAACGGCTTCGTCCGCTTCGTCGAGGAGCTCTTCGCGCTGCAGGCCGAGGACCGTGGTCTCAACGACGCGCTGGGCCAGCGGTTTCCCCTGGCCACCGAGGTGAACGACGCTTGCGGTCGCGGCTTTCTGCAGGTGGAGCGGATCATCGAGCGGGCCCGGGAGAGCGGGCAGCTGCGCCGCGACTTCGAGCCGGCGGACCTGGTCACCCTGATCTGGGCCATGGCGCAGGTGATCCGTGAGTCGGTGGATACGGCGCCGCACGCCTGGCGGCGCTGCCTTGCCTTCTACGTCGACGGACTGCGGGCGGACGCCGCCCGGCCCGTCGCCGTGCCGGCCCTGACCGAAGAGCAGCTCGCCGAGGTCAGGCGCAGGTAGGTGGCCCGACAGGGCTGAGGGCGGGGTGCGCGCAGGCGTGGCCAGATCCTTGCGGTGCATGGCCGTCTGGCCGCTGATGTTGCTCCGGGGCGCGGCGGAGGATCGATGGCATGAAGATTCTCTGGGTGTTCGCCCATCCCGAAGGCCGGTCCCTCAACGGGGCGTTGCGTGACGACGGCGTACAGACATTGCGTGAGCTCGGGCACGAGGTCCGTGAGTCCGATCTGTACGTCATGCGGTGGAAGCCCGTGGTGGACGCCGAGGACTTTCACCGGGAGTCGGTGGACCGGCTGCTGGTCGGCGCCGAGCAGGAACACGCCTACGCCGCAGGCAAGTTGAGCGACGACATCGCGGCCGAGCAGGAGAAGATCGCCTGGGCCGACGCGCTGGTGTTCCAGTTCCCGCTGTGGTGGTTCGGGCCGCCCGCCATCCTCAAGGGGTGGTTCGACCGGGTGCTCGTGCAGGGCTTCGCCTTCGGGCTCCAGGACGACGCGGGGCGGACCCTGCGGTACGGGGACGGCGGCCTCGCCGGGAAGCGTGCCATGGTCGTCACCTCGGTCGGTGCGCGGGAGTCGGGATTCGGGCCGCGCGGCGTCCACGGGCAGGTGGACGAGGTCCTTTTCCCGCTGCTGCACGGCGTGTTCTGGTATACGGGGATGGCCGCGCTCCCGCCGTACGTCGTCTACGGCGCCGATCGTCTCGACGACGCCGGCTATCGCGACCGCACCGCCGAACTGCGGGACAGGCTCCGCGAGTTGCCCGTGACCGACCCGCTGCCCTACCGGCACGAGCACGGCGGCGACTACGGCGGCGACCTCGTCCTGCGTCCGGAGGTCGCCCCGGGACTGACCGGTGTCGCGGCGCACCGTTCCGCACCGGGCGGATAATCGATCGCGGCCGGATCGAGGCCGCGCCAAGGAAGCCGCGACCGACCACGTCGCTCTACCGTGCGCAGCTGTGCCCTATGACGCCCGCCCCTGGCAACAGGCGGGCGGGGCGGGCGTCATAGGGTTGGTGCATGACCCGCTTCGAGGCCGTCACCCGCGTCGCCGCGCCGCCAGAGCTCGTCTTCGACGTCTCGCTGGACGTCGATGTGCACACCGCGTCGATGGCCGCATCCGGCGAGCAGGTCATCGGCGGGGTGGCGGCCGGCGGCATGCGCCTTGGGGAGTCCGTCACCTGGCAGGCCAGGCACTTCGGCGTGCGGTGGCGGATGACGTCCCGGATCACCGCCTTCGACCGGCCCGGACACTTCGTCGACGAGCAGCTGTCCGGGCCGTTCAAACGGTGGCACCACGCCCACCACTTCGAGCCGGACGGGCAGGGCGGCACCGTGATGCGCGACGTGATCGACTTCGCCGCGCCGCTCGGCCCGCTGGGCGCCCTGGCCGAGTGGGCGGTGCTCAACCGCTATATGCCGCACCTCATCCGCACCCGTAACGACCACGTCAAGGCGGCCGCCGAGGCGTCCCGGCGCTGACCCGCGCCGCCCGCGCCGACAAGCGTTGACCGCGCTGACCCGCGTCGCTCCGGGCCCGCCCGCGCCGACCCGCGTCGCTCCGGGCCCGCCCGCGCCGACCCGCGGCGCTCCGGGCCCGCCCGCGCCGCCCGCGCCGACAAGCCCTGACCGCGCCGACCGGCGTCGCCCCGAGCCCGACC
>NZ_SRIC01000105.1 GCF_004684775.1 Streptomyces sp. MZ04 | reverse complement strand
ACGCCACCCCCACCCACGTCGGCTGGGACGCCTCCGTCCTCGACCCGCTCCGTTCCGTCGCTGAAGCCCGCCACCGCTCCCGCGTGGGGGTTCAACAGCATTGGCAGCTAATGGAGTTGGCCGACTCAGCCGAGCTGGCCGTCGCGGAGCTGTGCACGAATGCCGTACGTCATGGGGGGCGGACTCGTGGGGCTTGAGCTGATCTTGGGAGCGTCCCGGCAGTACGCCCCGCCCGTACTGCGCGTGCTCGTCATGGACCATCGGCCGGACCGGATCCCCGAGTTGGCAGGGGACGGTAGTCCGCTTAGCGAGCAGGGGCGCGGGCTTCATCTGGTCGATGCGCTTTCGCGCCGGTGGGGCTGGCACAGTGCCGGTTTCGACGAGAAGCAGGTCTGGTGCACCTTCGCCATCGCGTCAGCGTCTCTTCCCTAAGCGTTGCCCCGTAACTGCTGGTCACGGTGAGCCGGTAACGCTGGCCGAAGTCAGCCGAAGAGGAGGTCGACGTCCTTCTCGATGCAGATCTGCAGGACGACCACCAACTGGTGGGTGTTGTCGATGTGCTGCTGGAGGAGCGGGTCGATACTTCCCTCTTGAGGCTGATCGGCGATTTCCTGCAGGCGGGGCAGGATCGCGGCGCACTGGATCGGCGTGAGGTCGGGGCCATCGTCATCGGGATGATTGAGAAGTGGTGCCAGGGCGGTGGAGGCATCGTGCCAGGGGCGCTGTCCGCCGAAGCCGTGCATCTCGTCGAGTGCCAACCCCTCGGCTTGCGCCAGCCACCGCCGGAACACTCCGAAGCCGGTGTAGGACCAGGACACGTCCGGGCTGCTGGTGTCGTCGTCTCCTGGGAACAGAACGAGCAAGTGTCCTCCTCGTTGACCGAGCACGCAGGATCGGCCTGAGCAAAGGGCGTCGGCGACTGAAATGATCTCGTCGCGGCTGGTGTGATCACGGAGTCGGAGCCGTCCTGGGTAGGTCCGTTCACCGGGTTGAGCCCGCGTCAGTTCGGCAAGCTGATCACCGCGTTGCGGGCGAAGGTGCGGACCCGGTCCACAAAGGGGCGACCCTGGAGACCGCCGTTGGAGGACCGGAGCCCGATGCGTCCTACTCCGCCGAAACCCCACCATTCCGCGGCGAAGGCTCCAGATCGAACTCCCCGTCCCGCGCCCCGAGTACGAACGCCCGCCACTCCGCCTCGGTGTACCGCAGCACAGTTTCCGGCTCGACGGACGATCGCATGGCTACGGCACCCTCGGGGAGGTACGCGATCTCGACCCGCTCCTCGTGGGCCTCGGTGCCCGGTGCGCTGTGCCACTCGACGTGGGAGATGTCGAGGGCGTAGAGCGCATCTTTCACTCGCTCCTTGCGCGCCTTGACGTCCTGCTCCGACTCCTGGTCCTGTGCCTCGGCCATGATGAACCGGCCCCTTCCTGACGTGCCAACGAACTGTGGGCTCAGCCTACTTGGAGCCCTTGGGGGTCCGCTCCGAAATGGCCTGGCTTGTGCATCGCGCGAGGGTCTCAGTCTCTATCCAATCGAACATCGGGCTCCGTACCCGGCGCATGGCTAATTAGTGTGACGCCGACTCAAGAGCCTCGAGAATCCTGAAGAGGTCTTCCCTCGCTGCTGCGCAGAATTCTTGGTCCTCTTCTGTAATGTTGACCATAGCCTCATTGAACTTACTTCCATCGGGGCCGGCCTGCTCGATAAGGCGAGTAGGTGCGATCATCCAATTTCTTGTGGCCTTGAATGTCCATTCAAGGCTGTTTGGTGTCTCTCGGATGATCGCCTCGAAAATTCCCTTGAGGCTGTCACGAGGCTCCTCGAAGCGCCAAGCGATAAAGGATACTTGGAGGTATCCATATGTGGGGTGGCGCTCGACAGGGGACCTGAGCCAGACTACCGAGCCGAAATTGTTCAGCACTCGCTTGATCTTTTCGCGTCGCGTATTGTCAACCAATGATCTACCTTCGCACCTTAGCGACGCCCCCAAGGTGGGGGCATCTGGTAATCCCCGTTGTGCCTGATGACCTTCTCGCCGTCGTTCATGTGTCGAAGTGCCCTCTCGTAGTCTCCGAGAGGGACTGGCGTGCTGCTGAGCGTGGGGTCGTAGGCGTAGCGGCCGTCGGTGTAAACGTCGTGGAAAGTGTAGTCCTCTACTGCACTTCCGCCCCGCTCTGGAATCTTGATGTCATTTCCGGAATGAGTCACGTAGTGTATGATTCTCCCTTCGCCGCCAGCTCGGTTTGATATAAACGAAGCGATATCGGAGCAGTCAATTTCCGACCCTTGAGGTGCCGCTCTCATTGCATCAGTCAGGTTTCCACTCGGAGGGTGAGCAGGGTTAGGATCGCGGAAGTCGAACGGGTCGCGTCCATCAGGACATACTTCGGGCGCGAGCCCCAGAGGGTCGGCCCAGGTTGTGGGGTTATCGACGTAGGAATTCGGGTTGGGGGCAGGGGCAAGGCCAAGAGGGTCAGGCGTGGAGTAGCGCCCTATTTCGGGATCATAATGACGGAAGTAGTTGTAGTGCAGCCCAGTCTCCGGGTCGAAATACTGCCCCGGAAAGCGAAGCGGCGTGTAGGCCGCACTGCCCGCAGCCCACGCCGTCGAACCCCACAGCGTGCTCCGCGTCCGCCACGCGACCTCGCCCTGCTCATCGACGAGTTCACATGGTGTGCCGATCAGGTCGGTGACGATGGCGAAGAAGCGGGAGTCGATCTCCTGCTGTGGTGCCTCGGCTGCAGTGATGCGTTCTGTCTGCGCCACCGGGTGCAGGCCGTGGTGGTCCCACGTAAGAGTGACTGGGTGCAGCAACCCCTCGCCCGTACTGGTCTGTTCGCAGAGTGTCGTGCCGTCCCACCTGAAGTCCACCCGCTCTACGACCGTCTCGCCGTCGGATGCCAGGCGCAGCTTGGCCGTCCGCCGGCCCAGTGGGTCATAGGCGTATCGCCATAGCGTGCCGTCGGGAGTGATCACCGACGTCAGGCGGTCCTCCACATCCCACGAGTAGCGCCACGTATCCGGCTTGCGGGACAGGCGGGTCTTCTGGCGGAGGGTGATGCGGCCGAGTTCGTCGTGCTCGTAGCGGACCCCGCCAGCGCGCGTGATCCGCGTGCCGACGTATGCCCGCGCCCCCATCGCCTCTTGCCCAGGATGCTCGGCAGGCCAGGCCGCTTCCGTCTGGTTGCCCGCCGCGTCGTAGGCGTACGTCTCCGTCCAGTTCGCCGCGTGGACCGCCGTCACCCGGCCCGCCTCGTCCAGGTCGAATCTGCGGTTGCCGGAGAGCTGGTCGTCGATGGCTATGAGGTTGCCGTCGGCGCGGTAGGAGTAGGTCCGGTGTTGGATCGAGCGGCCGTTCGCAGCGGTGACCGATTGGCCCGTGACGCGGCCGAGCTCGTCGAAGGTGTGGTCCAGCGTGATGGATTCACCGATGTGGCGGGCGAGTTCGCGGCCGGCCGCGTCGTAGGCGAAGTCGATGGTTCGGCCGGAGGTGACCAATTGGGTGCGGCGGCCTGCTTCGTCGTAGGTCCATGAACTGGTGGCACCCGACGGGGTGGTGCGGCTGACGCGGCGGCCCAGTTCGTCGTACGCGTACGTGACCTTGCGGTCGTTGACCGTCTCTGACCTGAGGCTGCCGTAGCGGTCGCGCAGCAGCACGAGCTTGGTGTTGTCCGGGCCCAGCGCCTGGGCGAGTTGGTCCGTCAGGTCGTGGGCGAACGTTGTGACCTGGCCGTCTGCGTCCTTGCGTGTGACCTGGCCCAGAGCGTTGCGTTCGAAGGAGACCGTCTGTCCGACGGCGTTCGTGCGGGACAGCAGCTGCCCGGCGCTGTCGTGGACGTAGGTGAGCGTGCGGTCGTCGAAGTCTGTTTCCGATATCAGGCGGCCAGCCGGGTCGTATGCGTAAGTCCAGGTCAGGCCCTGCGGGTTGGCCACCTCGGTGAGGCGCAGTTCGTGGTCATGGGTGAAGTCGTAGCGCACCCCGTCTGGGCCCGTGCGGGCGGACAGCACGTCGAAGTGGGTGTACTCGTAGCGAGAGACACCACCCATCGCGTCGGTGTGCGTGGTGCAGTTGCCCTCGCCGTCGTACGTCCATGAC
Source organism: Streptomyces sp. MZ04 (assembly GCF_004684775.1). Taxonomy (GTDB): domain Bacteria; phylum Actinomycetota; class Actinomycetes; order Streptomycetales; family Streptomycetaceae; genus Streptomyces. The sequence goes on along the minus strand of NZ_SRIC01000105.1, from coordinate 21,012 downwards.
CCCACGGCTCCGTCGGCAGCTGTCCGCCGGGCCAGCTGTCCCTCCACGGTCCATTCCAGACGCGTCGTGGCGCCCATCGCGTCCGTGATCGTGACGGGGCGGCCGAAGGCGTCCCGCTTGTAGCGGGTCACTGAGCCCAGCGGGTCGGTGATCTCGAGGGGGAGTCCGGCCGCGTTGCAGCGAACCGTCGTCGCGTTGCCGAGCGGGTCGGTGACCGTCGTGAGGCGGCCCGCTTCGTCGTACGTGAAATGAGTGGTCCGGCCCGAAGGGCTCGTCACCGCCGTGCGGTTGCCGCGCTCGTCGTAGGCCTGGCGCCAGATTGTGCCGTCCGGGTTCACCACCTTCAAGGGCAGCCCGAGTTCGTTGTACTCGGAACGCGCCTCGCGTCCGTCCGGGCGTACGGCGGTGAGCAGGTTGCCTGCCGTGTCGTAGCTGAAGGACGTGGTGCGGCCCAATGGGTCGGTTCGGGAGAGCAGCCTGTTGTAGTGGTCGCGTTCGTAGTGGGTGATCGCGCCGAGTGGGTCGATGTCGGCGACCACCTGCCAGGCGTCGTTGATCAGGAAGCGACGGGTGCGGCCCTCGCCGGTGGTGGTCGTCGTGACCCTGAGCCCGGTCTCGGGGTCCGTCGTGTCATAGGTGAGGCGCAGGCTCATATGGCCTTCGGAGCCGCCCTCGGCAACGCACCTGTCCCGGTCGTCGTACGCGTACGTGTAGCTGCGGTCGTTCGTGTCCGTCCACGAAGTGACCCGGCCCGAGTCGTCGTACGCGAAACGGAGGGGGAGGCCGGAGGAGTTGCGGACCTCGGTCAAGTGGCCGTCGGTGTACCGGTAGCGGACCAGCTCCTGATCCGTGCCGTCGGCGGCCGCACCCGCCAGGTGCAGGGCCGTGACGCGACCGTCTTCAGTGGTGAGTTTCAGGTGGTAGCCGCCGCTGTGCACCAAGGACCGCGGTGCGCCCTCGGCGTCGTACTCGAACGTCAGCCAGTTGCCGTTGCGGTCGTCGATCTGCTCCAGGACCGCCAGATCGTCGCTCCGGTCGGCGAAGTGCCACTTTCGCAAGGTGGAGGGATCGGTGATCGTGTAGCCGTCGCCCTCGCGGTCCAGCGGCCAGCGCGGGCCGTGGCTCGGCATGGTCGGCAGGCCGGGTGCCGGGTGCGGGTAGGCAAGCAGCAGGCCGTCCTCGGTGACGAAGACGACGCCCTCGACGTCGATTTCGAGGCGCTGGTCGATCGTCGACGACCAGGAGGGGCCGAAACAGTGCCCCAGCCGGTAGCCGGACTCCACCCTGCGCTTGAAGACCAGAGGCAGGGCACCGGGCAGCGCCACGTCGGTCTGCGGCAGGTACATCTTGCCGGTGGCGAGGTCGATGGGGTCCGTGCCCCGGTTCTCCACGCTGCCCTCGGAGCGGGAGCGCCCGGCCGGGTCCTCGCCGACGGCCTCACGAGCCCCGCGCCGCGCGCCGGACTCCGCCGCGTCTTTCGCGGCGCCCTTCACCCCTTGCTCGACACCGGCCCGGGCCGCTCCGCGTGCGAAACCGGCACCCTTGGCCCCGGCCACCTCCGGCAGCATCCTGCCCCCGAACTCTGAGGGATCCTTCTTGAAGCTCTCGTACGCGTCCTTCGCCGCACGGTCGGGGTGTGTTGCCGTGGACGCGAGCCCGGCCAGGGTCATGTTCACGTTCTGCATATAGGCGGCGGGGTGCGTGATGTTGTACGGGTCGATCGGGCTCAGGCCGCGTACGAAATTGATCAGCCCTCCTGACCCCTTCAGCGCGCCGCCCATGGTGTGCTGGAGTTCCGTGTTGATCGTCTTGAGGCCGTCGAGGGAATTGGACTGCAACCGGTCCAGTGGCGGCGGTTCGGCCGGAGCGTGTGCCAGAGCGGTCTTGACCATGGACTCCGCCGACTGGCCTGCCTCGTTGCGCTGACGACGGGCCTCGGCGAGGATCTCGCGGGCCAGTTCGAGGTCGGCCTTGCCCGGGTCCTTGAAGGGCTCGGGCCGGGGGCCCGGATCTTTGTCGGCCTTGAGTGCGGCGTTGTAGGTATCGACCTTCTTGTTGTACGCCTCCACGGCTGACTCGGATGCCTGCCGGCCCTTCTTGTACAGGTCGATCGCGTCCTGCGCCCTGCCCTGCGCCCACTTGACCGTGTCCGCGTACTTCTCCAGGGCCTCACCGGCGCTTCCGCAGGCGTCCGCCGCGTGCAGCCACTTGACCGGGTGCACGGCGAACTTCTCGCGGAAGGTGCCGGCTGCCTCGCCCTTCCAGTGGGAGGAGTCCAGCCTGCGCATGCCCTGGCCGACCTTGTCGAAGGCCTTGCGGAAGTCCTTCAGATGTTTCGCGCTCTTGCGGATGGTTCCGGGGTTGCCGTGGATGAGTTCATTGGCCTGTTCGGTCTCGCCGAGCTGCCGTTCGTCGACCTCCGCGCCCAGAGCGGAGGCGACGCCGCCACCGACATCCGTGACGAAGTCCGCGGCACCGTCCGCACCGAGGTGATCGAGACCGTCAGCGAGCTTGTCGGAGCCCCATTCGATGCCTTCACCAGCAGCCTTCTTCGTCGTGTCCCAGCCGTCCTCCAGCTTTCCCAGACCCGAGTTGACGACATCACCGAGACCACCGAACCCCATCAGCCCGCGTCTCCGCCCTGCTGCGTCCCCTGCTGGGCCTCGGCCTGTGCACGCTCCTCGGGCGAGGGGCCGAAGCCCTCGTCCAGCAGGGCTTCGTACTGCTCGTCGTTCATACCGGCGGCTCGTTGGGTGGCCCCAGGTCCGAGCAAGGTCGAGGTCAGCGCGTCCCGGCCGGCGTCCTGGTAGCCCTGCTTGATGTTCTTCCCCGCCTCCTCGAACGATTCCTCGCTGTAGTCCGGGTCGGCGAAGGCATGGTTCTCGGCCAGCTCGCCCCAGCTCATCTGGGTGACCTCGTCCTCGGTCGCGTACGGGTTGCCGCCCAGTGAGTTCGCCAGGACCTTGAAGGATCCACCCACGTACTGCTCGGTCTCGTACATCGTCCCGGCCGAAAGGCCCACTCCCTGTGCGAAGTCGTTCCCCTCCTTGAACAGGGCCCGCACTCCCCACTCCCAGCGCTCGCAGAACGAATCGAAGGTGGACGTCAGGCCGCCGTGCCCCAGCTCAAGACCTGTCAACGCGATGTCCTCAAAGCCACGACCAGCGCTGGCCGCACCGATCGGTCCGAGCTCTTTGAGCTCTTCCAGGGTCAGGGTGATCCCCTGGGCGATCAGGTCCAGGCCACCTGTTCTCAGATCAGACCCGTCGTCACTCACTGTCCGTCCTCCCCGTGTTCGTCGGCGTCAACTGCCACCGCGTCAGGGACGATCCCCAGCAGCGGCGGAAGCAGCACCTCGTCGCCCTCACTCCCTACGTCCAAGGCCACGCCGCACGGCACGCCGACCGCCGGAACGACCCCGTCCAGCAGTCGGGCGCCCAGCAGGCATTGGTAGTCCCACGCGCGAGCGCCGTCCCCTCGCATGACCGCGAACCGGGCCAGGGCCGCCTCGTCAGAGAAGGCGTAGATCCACCGGATGCCGTTGAAATCCGCAGTGAGCGGGCACGCGTCCTCACCGAGCGGCAACAGGACCGCGGTGCGCCGGAATTCACCGAGCAGGGCGGCGAACTCCCGGCGTATTCGGCTGCTTTCGTCCCGCGCGTCGGGCACGGCGGCCGCGGGCACGGCGGCCGCGGGCACGGCGGCCGCGGGCACGGCGGCCGCGGGCACGGCGGCCGCGGGCACGGCAGCCGCAGGCACCGTCATGTCGGCCAGGTCCGCGAGGCGGGACCGTCGGCCGTGCCCCGGTCGAGTCCCTTCCCTGTTGTCGATCACGCTTGAAGTCCTCATGTGGTCTGGATCAGGATGTGGTCTGGATCAGGCAGCGGCACTCAGAACTCCCCCGCCACCAACCCCGTCTGAACCAACGGCTTCCCCCGCTTCCGGGAGACGAAAGTTCCCCGCCCCACCGGCATCGGCCGCGGCCGCACCCCGCCGAGAATGTCGCCCTCGCCCGGATCCCCGGCGAGCACCACACCCTGCGCCCCCAGCTCTTTCATCCGCTGCATGAAGGGTTCGTACGCAGCACGCCCCGCGCCCGCCGTCGACCGCGCGATGATGAAGCGGACGCCCACATCGCGGGCGAAGGGGAGCAGCTCGGTGAGCTGGCCCAGGGGATTGCCGCTGGACGTGGACACCAAGTCGTAGTCGTCGACGATCACGTACACCGTCGGGCCCCGCCACCAACTGCGCTCTCGGAGCTGCTGAGCGGTGACGTCGGCCGTCGGCGTGCGGCGTTGCATCAGATCGGCCAGGGCGGTCATGTGGTGGTCCATGGCGTTGGACATGGGGATGTACTCGGCCAGGTGCGAGGCCGGGGTCACGTCGAGGAGGGAGCGGCGGTTGTCGACCACGAAGAGTTTGCACGCGTCGCCGCTGTAGCGCTCCGTGAGGCGGGTGATCAGCAGGCGCAGCAGGTTCGACTTGCCCGACTCGCTCTCGCCGAAGACGAAGAAGAAGGGGTCCTGCTCGAAGTCCACGAAGACCGGTTCGAGGTTGGTCTCGTCGAGGGCGAAGGAGACACCCCGGTTCGGGAAGACGTTGCCCGGCGGGAGCTGTTCGGAGGGGAGTTCCCTCGGCAGCAGACGGACCTCCGGCGCGCCCGGCTCCGGCCAGTGGCGGGACACCTCGGCGGTCAGCGTGGACGTGGCATCGGCGAGGTCCGTGTCGGACGAAAGGCCGTCGATGCGCGGGACGGCCGACATGAAGTGCTGCTTCTGGGGGGACTGGCCACGACCGGGCACCCCGGCCGGGACATTGGCCGCCACTTTGCGGTCGATCTCGGAGTCCATCGTGTCGCCGAGACGCAGTTCGAGGCGGTTCATGAGGTGGTCCTTGAGGTTCGCACGGACCTCCATCGACCGCGATGCGGTGAGGACCAGGTGGACGCCGTAGCCGAGGCCGCGCGCCGCGATGTCCAGGACCGCCGGCTCCAAACCCTCGTACTCCGAACGGAAGTTGCCCCACCCGTCGATGATCAGGAAAACGTCGCCCCACGGCTGGTCGGCCACCGCGATGTCACCGCGAGCCCTGCGCGCCCGGAAGTCGGCGATCGACGGGATCCCGGACGCCCGGAAGTACTCCTCGCGGCGCGTCATGACGCCGTACACCTCGGCGACCGTGCGCCGAACCCGCTCGGGGTCGAGGCGTGAGGCCACCCCGCCGACGTGGGGGAGCCCGGCGACGGACGCCATTGCGCCGCCGCCGAAGTCCAGTCCATAGAGCTGTACTTCGTACGGAGTATGGGTGAGGGCGAAGGATGCCATCAGCGAGCGCAGCAACGTCGACTTTCCGGACTGCGGGCCACCGACGATCTGCATGTGGCCGGCCGCGCCCGAGAAGTCACACCACAGTGCGTCACGGCGTTGCTCGTACGGCTTGTCGACCAGGCCGATGGGGACGACCAGCCGCCCCGCTCCCTCGTAACCGGGCTGCGTGAGGCCGCGCCCCTGCACGGCCGCGAGCCCCGGAAGCAGCTGGTCCAGGGACGGTGGGCTGTCCAGCGGCGGCAGCCACACCTGGTGGGCCGCTGGGCCCTGCGCCTCCAGGCGGCGCACGATGACGTCGAGGACGGTGTCGGCCAGCGCGTCGTCCGGGTCCGTCGCCGACTGCGTGCGCGGCTCCGGCACCGCCGGCGCGGCGGCGTAGCGCACGGGGACCTCGGCCGCCGTGAACAGCACCGGACGGCGATCGACGGGCCGCGGGCCACCCAGCGCCGCGGCCTGCGCGGAGCCCGAGCGGTACACCCCGGAGACGTACGCCGCCTTGAAGCGCACCATCTCGTCCGTGCCGAACTTCAGATAGCCGGAGCCGGGCACGTTCGGGAGTTGGTAGGCGTCCGGCACGCCGAGCGCCGCACGTGACTCCGCTGCGGAGAACGTACGCAGGCCGACCCGATACGAGAGATAGGTCTCCAGGCCGCGCAGCCGGCCCTCCTCCAGGCGCTGCGAAGCCAGCAGCAGATGCACGCCGAGCGAGCGGCCGATGCGGCCGATCTGCACGAACATCTCGATGAAGTCCGGCTTGGAGGTGAGCAGTTCGCTGAACTCGTCGATGACGAGGACCAGGGACGGGATCGGCTGGAGCGGGGCGCCGGCCGCGCGGGCCTTCTCGTAGTCGTGGATGTTCGCGTAGTTGCCCGCGTCGCGCAGCAGCTCCTGGCGCCGGTTGAGCTCGCCGCGGATGGAGTCGCCCATGCGGTCGACCAGCGTCAGGTCGTCCGCCAGGTTGGTGATCACGGCGGCGACATGCGGCATCTGCGCCATGCCCGCGAAGGTCGCACCGCCCTTGAAGTCGGCAAGGACGAAGTTCAGGCTCTCGGAGGAGTGGGTTACGGCGAGGCCGAGGACCAGCGTGCGCAGCAGCTCCGACTTGCCGGAACCGGTGGCTCCCACGCACAGGCCGTGCGGCCCCATGCCTTCCTGCGCTGCTTCCTTGAGGTCCAGCATCACGGGGCGGCCGTCCTCGCCCACGCCGATCGGCACGCGCAGCCGTTCGGCCTGCGCGCGCGGGCGCCATGTCCGGTCCGTGTCGACCGAGTTCGCGTCACCCAGGCCGAGCAGATCCGTGAACTCCAGGTTCGCAAGGAGGGGTTCGTCGTCGTCCCCGCCCGATGCCACCCGTAGTGGGGCCAGTTGCCGGGCCAGCGCCTCGGCCGCTTCGTAGGAGAGGAGGTCGGGCGTGCCCTCGTACACCAGGCCGTGGCCGGATTCGATGTGCAGCGACCTCGGTTGCACGACGACGGACAACCCGCCACGTCCACTGCTCAGTTCTCCCGGGACTACCTCCACGACCGTCACGCCTTGAAGCCCTTCAGGGGAGGCGAGGACCGACATGGGAGGCAGCGACAGACCATCGAGTACGACGACGATGTGGGGCTCGTCCGGCACATGAGCCCCGCCGGGGTGGAAACGGGGGCGCCCCTGCAGCCGGGGGGAGAGCATGGCCTCGAGTTCTGTCGGGTCGCCGGTGATCAGGCGCCGACTGCCCGCACCGTCCGTGGCGCCCTGCGTCTGGCAGTGCGGGAGCCACTTCGACCACTCCCACTCCGGAGCGGCCGACTGCCCCGCCGCAACCGCGATCACCAGGTCCTGGGGGGAGTGCAGCGAAGCGAGAGAGCAGGCCAGCGCGCGGGCGGCTGCCCGCACCGTGCTGGGGTCACCGCTGACCGTCACGTGGTAGAAGGCCCGCAGGGACACCGCCATCGGCAGGTCCTCCAGTGTGCTGTGTGCGGCGAGGAAGCGCTCCATGGCACCCGCGGTGAGGGGCTCCAGTTCGTCCACCGCGGCGGTCTCTGGCGGGACAAGCGGAGTGGCGAGCGTCTGCGGACCGAGCCCGATGCGCACCTGCCCGAAATCCTCGTCGCCCGTACGGCGTTCCCAGACCCGGCTGCCCTCGGCGACAAGGGCCCACAACTGCTCGGGGGACGGGTGGAGGTAGTACTGGGCGTCGCGCTGGGCCTTCGCGGTGTCCAGGGCTTGGCGCCGGGTCTGCTTCAGGTACCGGAGGTAGTCGCGCCGCATGTCGGCCAATTGCCCCTGCGTCCCGCGCCGGTGGCGGATCAGCATGGCTACGGACATGGCCACCGTCGAAGCGACCATCACCATGCCCATGATCTTCATGAACGGATGCGAACTCGGCATGAAGAAGAACACGACGGAGCCGCCCATGCCCAGCATGGGAAGGAGCTGCATCATCGCGCCCTCCTGCTGCCCACGCGGCAGCTCGGGTGGAGGCTGGAGCACGACCTCCTCGGTGGGCACCTGTGACGGCAGAGCCCGAGGCGGGCGCTTCACGACGATGTGGCTCACTGGGCACCAATTCCCCTACAGGGCCGAGGTGTTCCGTCCGCCGCCCCGTTCGTCAGGCGGACGCAGGCCGCTGTGTGATCCTACTGATACAGGTGGTGACCGGGCGGCGGTAGGGTGCCTAATGTGCGCGTGAGCACCTGCTAATCCGGCCGAAGAGGGGTTCGGGCAACTGGCCGATGAATCGGGGCATTTAGCGGTATGTGGTGAGGGCCGCCCCCAAGAACCAGCCAGCCGGAGCTGATTGCACCGCGATGCACCACGCGATGCGGCACAGTCGGCGGACACGCCGCGTACGCGACACCAGCACCACTGATGACATCAGCACCACTTGATGACATCGCCAGCACTTGATGACATCGCCACCAGGACCACCAGGACCACCACCAGCACCGAGGAGGAGCAGCAAGGTGAGCATGACGGCCTCCGCGACGGCCAACGGATCGGGCCGACCCAACCAGGGAACGCCTCCGGGAACCCCCTCAGGGGCCGGCACGGGTTTCGGCTTCTGCCGGGTCACCATCGTCGCGCCCGACAGCCGCATCGACGTGGCGCTGCCCGACGACATCCCGGTCGCCGACATCTACCCGGAGATCCTGCGCCTCTCCCGGCAGAGCCCCGCCGAAGGCGCCCCCGTCGGCTACCACCTCGTACGCCGTGACGGCGCCGTGCTCGACAGCGCCCGTTCCTTCGCGGCGCAGCGCATCCTCGACGGTGAGCTCCTCACCCTGCGCCCGTTCTCGGAATCCCTGCCGCCCGCCGTCTTCGACGACGTCTCCGAGGCCATCGCCTCCGCGGTGACGCGTGACCGCACGCTGTGGAACGGCGACCTGACGCGGGTGGCGGGGCTCATCGGCGGCGCTGTCCTGCCGGCCCTCATCGCCTTCGTGGCCTGGACCGCGGAGCCCCGCCACGACATGAACAGCCTCCCGGGGATCCTCGCCGCGGTCGCGGGTCTGCTGCTGCTCACTCTCGCCTGCGTACGCGCGCGGATCTACGACGACCGGGCCTCGGCCGTCGCGCTCGGCCTCGGAGCCCTGCCGAACGTGGCCGTGGCCGGCTCCGGGTTGCTGCCCCTGACCGAGGGCCAGGGCATCGGCAGGCTTCAGTTCCTGCTCGCCTGCACGGCTGTGCTCATCGCCTCGGTGATCCTCACCCTGGTGTCGCCGCGCGGGGACGGCCCGTTCGTCGCCTTCGTCTTCGCCTCCGCCGTCGGCCTGCTCACGGTGTTCATCGCGACGCTCAGCAACCTGGAGCCGATCGAGACCGCGGCGCTGTGCGCCCCCCTGGCCGTGGGGGCCCTCGCGTTCCTGCCGGGCCTTTCCATGCGGTTCGCCCGTCTCCCCATCGGTTTCGAGTCCCCGCACGCCGCGCGCGGGGAGTACGGAGCGGAGCCGGAACCGCACGAGCCGATCGACGCCGAACGCATCGCCGCCCAGGCTCGCCGCGGTCACGAACTGCTCGTCGGCCTGGTGGGCGGGTGCGCGCTGGTGTCCGTCGGTGCCGCGGCGGTACTCGGCTTCTCCGACGACGTATGGGGGCAGCTGCTGGCCCTTGCCACCGGCATCGCGATGGTGATGCGCGCCCAGCTCTTCCGTTACGCCGCACAGGTCGCCGCCACGCTGGCCGCGGGCCTGGGAGCGCTGGTACTGCTCGGGCTCGGCCTCTGCATCAACCCGCCCCGCGCGCTGATGCACGATGCCCGGCTCGGCGACAGCGCGGCTCTCAATGTCCGGACGCTCTGGCTGATCGCTGCGATCGCGGCCGCCTCCGCACTGGTCACCGCCGTAGGCCTGATCACATCGCGCCGGGGGGTCACCCCCTTCTGGGGCCGGTTCACGGAAATCGCGGAAGGCTTCGTCCTGCTGACACTGGTCCCGCTGACTCTGGCCGTCTTCGACGTCTATGCGATCGCTCGCGCCATGACCGGCTCCTAGAAGGGCACGGCCGGATTTTCCTCGCGGGCACAAGCGTCATGCGGCGGAAGGGCGATTCCGGCCAACAGTGGGTGATGTCAGGCTATGAGAGCAGCGGCTGATCCGCCCCGCTGTGACACCGCGGGGCCCCGGTCACCCGCCCACAAACCGCCTGGTACCCTGTGTAACGGCCGTATGTGTACGCGCCCCCGGACCCCCTCGACCGAGAGTCTGATCAAGACCCCGACCGAGGACCTGGAGGCAGCGCCCAGCGGACCTCGCCTCCCGAGTAACGGAAGCTCCCCTGAGACTTAGACCAGGGGCACTCGGTGGCCACGTAAAGACTACGAGGAGTACGCGTGTCGCTCGACGCCGCTACGAAGAAGCAGATCATGACCGAGTTCGGCCAGAAGGAGGGCGACACCGGCTCCCCCGAGGTCCAGGTCGCCATGCTCTCCCGCCGCATCTCGGACCTGACCGAGCACCTCAAGACCCACAAGCACGACCACCACTCCCGTCGTGGTCTGCTGATCCTGGTCGGTCAGCGCCGCCGGCTGCTGCAGTACCTGGCCAAGAAGGACATCCAGCGTTTCCGTGCGCTGGTGGACCGTCTGGGCATCCGTCGCGGTGCGGCGGGCGCGAAGTAAGACATCGTGAAGGGAGCGGTTCCCCACGCAAGAGGGGGCCGCTCCCTTTGCTGTATGCAAGTGTGTCGTACGTGATGAACGCACGCCCTGCATGCTCTACGTGCGAAACATGCGAAGTGTCACCGGGCCTTTGTAGTCTGGTCGCACAACGTCATACGCACACCCATACCGGACTGGGCAGAATCGGACTGCACGGTTCAAAGACGTAACGGCGTCGCACGAGGCGACGAGACGACGTCACACGAACGAGGAGAAGCGCGCCTCGAGGAACGCCGCCGCCGGTCCTCGGTAGTGGCCCCCGGGGTACAGCGAAAACTCGACCATCGAGCAATCGCGTACGGCCCGGGTGCTTCGATCGAAGACCGGCCCGCACCAGAAGGAGCGCCTCTCCGCCACCGTCCCCGTGCCACACGGGCCAGGGGACGAAGACGAGGAGAAAACGCTAGTGGAGAACGAGACCCACTACGCCGAGGCTGTTATCGACAACGGCACTTTCGGCACCCGCACCATCCGCTTCGAGACGGGCCGCCTGGCCAAGCAGGCCGCAGGCTCCGCCGTGGCGTACCTGGACGACGACACCATGGTGCTGTCGGCCACCACCGCTTCCAAGCGGCCCAAGGACAACCTCGACTTCTTCCCCCTGACGGTGGACGTCGAGGAGCGGCAGTACGCCGCAGGCAAGATCCCCGGTTCGTTCTTCCGCCGTGAGGGCCGCCCCTCCGAGGACGCGATCCTGACCTGCCGCCTGATCGACCGCCCGCTGCGTCCTTCTTTCAAGAAGGGCCTGCGCAACGAGATCCAGATCGTCGAGACGATCATGGCGCTCAACCCCGACCACCTGTACGACGTGGTCGCGATCAACGCCGCCTCCTGCTCCACGCAGCTGGCCGGTCTCCCGTTCTCCGGCCCGATCGGTGGCACGCGTGTCGCGCTGATCAAGGGCCAGTGGGTCGCCTTCCCGACGCACACCGAGCTCGAGGACGCCGTCTTCGACATGGTCGTCGCCGGTCGCGTCCTGGAGGACGGCGACGTCGCGATCATGATGGTCGAGGCCGAGGCCACCGAGAAGACCATCGAGCTCGTCAAGGGCGGCGCCGAGGCGCCGACCGAAGAGGTCGTGGCCGCCGGTCTCGAGGCCGCGAAGCCCTTCATCAAGGCCCTCTGCAAGGCCCAGTCGGACCTCGCCGCCAAGGCTGCCAAGCCCACCGGCGAGTTCCCGGTCTTCCTGGACTACGAGGACGACGTCCTGGAGGCGCTCACCGCCGCCGTGAAGTCGGAGCTCTCCCAGGCGCTGACCATCGCCGGCAAGCAGGAGCGCGAGGCCGAGCTGGACCGCGTCAAGGAGATCGCCGCCGAGAAGCTGCTCCCGCAGTTCGAGGGCCGCGAGAAGGAGATCTCCGGTGCCTACCGCGCGCTGACCAAGAAGCTGGTCCGCGAGCGCGTCATCAAGGACAAGGTCCGCATCGACGGCCGTGGCGTCACGGACATCCGTACGCTCGCCGCCGAGGTCGAGGCCATCCCGCGCGTGCACGGTTCGGCGCTGTTCGAGCGTGGCGAGACCCAGATCCTGGGCGTCACCACCCTCAACATGCTCCGTATGGAGCAGCAGCTCGACACCCTTTCCCCGGTGACGCGCAAGCGCTACATGCACAACTACAACTTCCCGCCGTACTCGGTCGGCGAGACGGGCCGTGTCGGTTCGCCCAAGCGCCGCGAGATCGGCCACGGCGCGCTCGCCGAGCGCGCGATCGTGCCGGTCCTGCCCTCGCGCGAGGATTTCCCGTACGCGATCCGTCAGGTCTCCGAGGCCCTCGGTTCCAACGGCTCGACGTCCATGGGCTCGGTCTGTGCCTCGACGATGTCGCTGCTGAACGCCGGTGTGCCGCTGAAGGCCGCCGTCGCCGGTATCGCCATGGGTCTGATCTCCCAGGAGATCGACGGCCAGACGCACTACGTCGCCCTCACCGACATCCTCGGTGCGGAGGACGCGTTCGGTGACATGGACTTCAAGGTCGCCGGTACGAAGCAGTTCGTGACCGCGCTCCAGCTCGACACCAAGCTCGACGGCATCCCCGCCTCGGTCCTGGCCGCCGCGCTGAAGCAGGCCCGTGACGCGCGTCTGCACATCCTCGACGTGATGAACGAGGCGATCGACGTTCCGGACGAGATGTCCCCGAACGCGCCGCGCATCATCACCGTCAAGATCCCGGTGGACAAGATCGGTGAGGTCATCGGCCCGAAGGGCAAGATGATCAACCAGATCCAGGAGGACACCGGCGCCGACATCACGATCGAGGACGACGGCACCATCTACATCGGTGCCGCCGACGGCCCGGCCGCCGAGGCCGCCCGCGCCACGATCAACGGCATCGCCAACCCGACCATGCCGGAGGTCGGCGAGCGCTACCTGGGCACCGTCGTGAAGACGACGACCTTCGGTGCGTTCGTGTCCCTGCTCCCGGGCAAGGACGGTCTGCTGCACATCTCGCAGATCCGCAAGCTCGCCGGCGGCAAGCGCGTGGAGAACGTCGAGGACGTCCTCGGTGTGGGCCAGAAGGTCCAGGTCGAGATCGCCGAGATCGACTCCCGCGGCAAGCTCTCCCTCATCCCCGTCATCGAGGGCGAAGAGGGCGACGACACGAAGGACGACACCGACAAGTGACGTCGCGTAGCACCACGACGACGGCCCGCCCCTCTTCGGAGGGGCGGGCCGTCGCCCGTACCCAAACCCTCCTCAAGGGCAAGGACGGCATCGGCACGGTCCGCCGTACGACGCTTCCGGGCGGCCTCCGCGTCGTCACCGAGACCCTGCCCTCCGTACGCTCGGCGACCTTCGGGATCTGGGCGAACGTCGGCTCCCGCGACGAGACGCCGTCCCTGAACGGCGCCACGCACTACTTGGAGCACCTGCTCTTCAAGGGCACCAAGAAGCGCAGCGCCCTCGACATCTCGGCCGCGCTCGACGCGGTCGGCGGCGAGATGAACGCCTTCACGGCGAAGGAGTACACGTGCTACTACGCGCGCGTGCTCGACACCGACCTGCCGCTGGCCATCGACGTCGTCTGCGACATGCTGACGGGCTCCCTGATCCTCCAGGAGGACGTCGACGCCGAGCGCGGCGTCATCCTCGAAGAGATCGCGATGACCGAGGACGACCCGGGCGACTGCGTGCACGACCTGTTCGCGCACACGATGCTCGGCGACACCCCCCTCGGCCGCCCCGTCCTCGGCACCGAGGAGACGATCAACGCCCTCACCGCCGACCGGATCCGCCGCTTCTACAAGAAGCACTACGACCCGACCCGCCTGGTGGTCGCGGCCGCGGGCAACGTCGACCACAACAAGGTCGTACGCCAGGTCCGCGCGGCCTTCGAGAAGGCGGGCGCCCTCCACCGCACCGACGCCACCCCGGTGATCCCGCGCCAGGGCTCCCGCGCCCTGCGCACCGCGGGCCGCGTCGAGGTCATCAACCGCAAGACCGAGCAGGCCCACGTCATCCTCGGCATGCCGGGCCTGGCCCGCACCGACGAGCGCCGCTGGGCGCTCGGCGTCCTGAACACAGCGCTCGGCGGCGGCATGTCGTCCCGTCTCTTCCAGGAGGTCCGGGAGAAGCGCGGCCTGGCGTACAGCGTGTACTCGTACACGTCGGGCTTCGCCGACACCGGCCTCTTCGGGGTGTACGCGGGCTGCCGCCCGAGCCAGGTGCACGACGTACTGAAGATCTGCCGCGACGAACTCGACCAGGTAGCGCAGAACGGCCTGAGCGACGACGAGATCAGCCGTGCGATCGGGCAGCTCGCGGGCTCCACCGTCCTCGGCCTCGAGGACACCGGCGCGCTGATGAACCGCATCGGCAAGAGCGAGTTGTGCTGGGGCGAGCAGATGTCGGTCGACGACATGCTGGCCAAGATCGCGGCGGTCACCCCGGACGAGGTGCGCGAGGTCGCCCGTGACGTCCTGGGCCACCGTCCGTCGCTGTCGGCCATCGGCCCGCTGAAGGACAAGCAGGCCGCCCGCCTGCACGAAGCGGTCTCCTAACTCCCTTAACTCCCTTAAGGAATCAGGCACATGAGCAAGTTGCGCGTGGCGGTCATCGGCGCCAAGGGCCGGATCGGCTCCGAGGCCGTGCGAGCCGTCGAAGCCGCCGAGGACCTGGAACTGGTCGCCGCACTCGGCCGGGGCGACAAGCTGGACACGCTGGTGGAGACCGGCGCCCAGGTCGTGGTCGAACTGACCCATCCCGAGGCGGTGATGGGCAATCTCGAGTTCTGCGTACGCCATGGAATCCACTCCGTGGTCGGTACGACGGGCTGGACCGACGACCGCCTGGCGCAGCTGAACACCTGGCTGGCCGCGTCCCCGGAGACGGGCGTCCTGATCGCCCCGAACTTCTCCATCGGCGCGGTCCTCACCATGAAGTTCGCGCAGATCGCGGCGCCGTACTTCGAATCCGTCGAGGTCGTCGAGCTGCACCACCCGAACAAGGCCGACGCCCCCAGCGGCACGGCCCACCGCACCGCCCAGCTCATCGCGGCGGCGCGCGCGGAGGCGGGCAGCGCCCCGCAGCCGGATGCCACGGTGACGGCGCTCGACGGCGCCCGCGGCGCGGACGTCGACGGCGTTCCGGTGCACTCCGTGCGGCTGCGCGGCCTCCTGGCCCACCAGGAAGTCCTGCTCGGCGGCGAGGGCGAGACCCTCACCATCCGGCACGACTCGCTGCACCACAGCAGCTTCATGCCGGGCATCCTGCTCGGCGCGCGCCGTGTGGTGAACACTCCGGGCCTCACCTTCGGCCTGGAACACTTCCTGGACCTCGGCTGACCCGGGAAAGAAACCCATGCGAGCAAAGATCACTTACGCCGTCACGGCTGCCGTCCTGGTCGTCTATTTCGTCCTGGCCGGCAGCCGCGGCGTGCTCCTCATCAAGCACGGCACCGCGCTCACCGTCACCTTCGGTGTCGCGGTCCTGATCCTGCCGGTCATCGGCGTCTGGTTCCTCTGGAAGAACACCCAGTTCGTCCAGCGTGCCAACCGTCTGGCGGCCGAGCTCGAGGCCGAAGGCGGCCTCCCCGTCGACGAGTTGAAGCGCACCCCTGGCGGTCGCATCGACCGTGACTCGGCGGACGAGGTCTTCGCCCGGCGCAAGGCCGAGACCGAGGACTCACCGGACGACTGGCGCTGCTGGTTCCGCCTCGCGGTGGCGTACCACGACGCCAGGGACACCCCGCGGGCACGCAAGGCGATGCAGCGCGCGATCGCGCTGCGTGCGGGCAAGCCGGTAAACGTCTAGGCGGTGAGGTAGAGCGCCCCGTAAGGGGCGCGGGGAACTGCGCGACAAGCCCCCACCGATCCGCGGGTTCATCACCGCACTTCCAGCGGAGCGCTGGCTCAGGCCGTGCGGCGGTACTCGTCGGCCCACACCTCGATGGAGTCGGCCGCCCGGTCGAAGGCCTCGTGCCGGGCGAGGAAGTCGGCGTTGCGGTCGGTGAGCAACGGCGGCTGCCCGTCGGCCTGTTGATCACGGCGTACGAGAACGAGTGCCTGTCCCTGAACGGTGCGGGGCAGCCCCATCCACCGCACGGGCTGCTGTGTCGTACGCACCGTCACGACCTGCTCCCACGGCACGGTCTGCGTCGTCAGGAAGGCGACCCGGCGCAGCCCGTGCGCGCTCACCCACGTGCCCATCCGCAGCAGCCGCAGCGCGCTCGCGATGATGGCCGCCGCGAGCCCCGCACAGACCGCGGCCCCCGCGAGGGAGTCGGCGAACGCGATGATCACGGCGGCGACCAGGACGTACGAGGCGAGCAGCAGGAGCAGCGCAGCGGCCCCCACCCGCCACGGTCCCGGCCGGTAGGGACGCCGCCAGTGGTCGCGATCGTCGAACGGCAGGGCGGCGTCTTCCGCTGCCTCGTCAAAGGCGCGGTCCGCCGTCAGGAAGGGCAGGGGCACGACTGATCCTCACTCAATCCACGCATGGGCTGTGCCCGGTGAGGCTACCGAGCCCCGCTGTCGCCAGCCACCCTTGGGGGTCCGGACGAGTCAGGGGTCGCCGGCGCCCGTCAGCGGCCGTCGGAGGCTTCCGACTGCTGGGTCTGCGCCGGTGACTGGTCGGGTGAAAGGGCGGGCATGCCGAAGAGCATCGAGCCCACGAGCCCGGCGACCACGACGAGTCCGACCAGGGTGCGGCCCACGACCTGACTGGCCGACGCGCGCTCACGGGGCGGGGGAGTGACATTGCTGCGGAACTTGTCGGCTTCGGCGATGAAGGCGAATGGGACGGGCTCGCGCCGACGGAACATGGGCTGCGCTTCTCCTCACACGGATCACAACACGGGGCTCACACGAATCGAACGTGACTCTGTTGACTAGACAGACGCTCGAATCGCCCAAAAGGTGCCCTGTTTCGGCAAATTAGTCGAAGAATGCCGTAGCGGGTCACCGAGGGACCGATTGTCAGTGCCGGGCCATAGAGTGGGCGCCGCCCGAGTGACGCACATGGAAGGACCCCGCCAGTGAGCGAGACCCCCACCGAAGACCTCAAGCCCAGCTTCCGCAGCGAGGTCACCGTCGAGCTGGTGAAGCACGCCGCGACCGACTCCGACGTCCTGTGGGCCGCCCGTGTCTCGACCGCCGGCGAGCAGTCCCTGGAGGAGCTCCAGAAGGACCCGGAGCGTTCCAAGGGCCTGATCAACTACCTGATGCGGGACCGCCACGGCAGCCCCTTCGAGCACAACTCGATGACGTTCTTCATCAGCGCCCCGATCTTCGTCTTCCGCGAGTTCATGCGACACCGCGTGGGCTGGTCGTACAACGAAGAGTCGGGTCGCTACAGGGAGCTCCAGCCGACGTTCTACGTCCCGGACGCCTCCCGCAAGCTGGTCCAGGAGGGCCGCCCCGGGAAGTACGTCTTCGTGGAGGGCACCCAGGCCCAGCAGGAGCTCACGGGCCGCGTCATGGAGGACTCCTACCGCCAGGCGTACGAGGCGTACCAGCAGATGCTCGCCGCGGGTGTGGCCCGCGAAGTCGCCCGCGCGGTCCTGCCGGTCGGCCTGTTCTCGTCGATGTACGCGACGTGCAACGCCCGTTCCCTGATGCACTTCCTCGGCCTGCGCACCCAGCACGAGCTCGCCAAGGTCCCGTCCTTCCCGCAGCGGGAGATCGAGATGGTCGGCGAGAAGATGGAAGCGCAGTGGGCCCAGCTGATGCCGCTCACCCACGCGGCGTTCAACAAGAACGGGCGTGTGGCTCCGTAGGGCACTAAGGCACTGATGTACGGATGAGCTGAGCGAGGTGTCCGTATTGCGGCATTTCGAGAAGTTCATCTAGCCTGATCAAACGGACCCGGCACTGCTTGAACCCCCGAGCAGGCAGTGCCGGGCTCCTCACTTGTCAGGTCCGCACACATCCCCCGAGGGGGGACCACGCGCTGAGCAGCGAGTAGCGTGTTACCCATGGCTCCGACCTCCACTCCGCAGACCCCCTTCGGGAGGGTCCTCACCGCCATGGTCACGCCCTTTACGGCGGACGGCGCACTTGACCTCGACGGCGCGCAGCAGCTCGCCGCCCACCTGGTGGACGCAGGCAATGACGGCCTGGTCATCAACGGCACCACCGGCGAGTCGCCGACCACCAGCAATGCGGAGAAAGCCGAGCTCGTACGAGCCGTCGTCGAAGCCGTCGGAGACCGCGCCCACGTCGTCGCGGGCGTCGGCACGAACGACACGCGCCACAGCATCGAGCTCGCCCGCGACGCCGAGCGGGTCGGCGCCGACGGCCTCCTCACGGTCACGCCGTACTACAACAAGCCCCCGCAGGAGGGCCTGCTCCGGCACTTCACCGCGATCGCGGACAGCACCGACCTGCCGGTCATGCTCTACGACATCCCCGGACGCAGCGGCGTACCGATCAACACCGAGACGATCGTCCGCCTCGCCGAGCACCCCCGGATCGTCGCCAACAAGGACGCCAAGGGCGACCTCGGCCGCGCCAGCTGGGCCATCGCCCGCTCCGGCCTCGCCTGGTACTCCGGCGACGACATGCTCAACCTCCCGCTGCTCTCCGTCGGCGCCTGCGGCTTCGTCTCCGTCGTCAGCCACGTCGTCACCCCGGAACTGCGCGCGATGATCGACGCGTACTCCACGGGTGACGTGCAGAAGGCCACCGAGATCCACCAGAAGCTGCTCCCGGTCTTCACGGGCATGTTCCGTACGCAGGGTGTGATCACCACGAAGGCGGCGCTGACCCTGCAGGGCCGTCCCGCGGGCCCGCTGCGGCTGCCCCTCGTCGAGCTGTCCCCCGACGAGACGGCCCAGCTCAAGATCGACCTCGCCGCGGGCGGGGTACAGCTCTAACCACAGACTTCACAACTGAATACGCGAAACACCGCGGGCACACAGCGCCTGCACCCACACAGACAACTGCTACTGCACGAACGTCATGCGCGCCACGTGCCCTGGAGGTACGTGGCGCGTGTGGTGAGGAGAGTCTTTTGAGTCATCCGCATCCTGAACTCGGCGCCCCGCCGAAGCTCCCGAAGGGCGGCCTGCGGGTCACCCCGCTCGGCGGCCTCGGCGAGATCGGCCGCAACATGACCGTCTTCGAGTACAACGGTCGCCTGCTGATCGTCGACTGCGGAGTGCTCTTCCCCGAGGAGGAGCAGCCCGGAATCGACCTGATCCTGCCGGACTTCACGTCCATCAGGGACCGCCTCGACGACATCGACGGCATCGTGCTCACGCACGGCCACGAGGACCACATCGGCGGTGTCCCGTATCTCCTCCGCGAGAAGCCGGACATCCCGCTGATCGGCTCCAAGCTGACCCTCGCGCTCATCGAGGCGAAGCTCCAGGAGCACCGCATCCGTCCGTACACGCTGGAGGTCGCCGAGGGCGACCGCGAGCGCCTCGGCCCGTTCGACTGCGAGTTCATCGCGGTCAACCACTCCATCCCCGACGCCCTGGCCGTCGCCGTCCGCACCCCCGCGGGCATGGTCGTCGCCACCGGCGACTTCAAGATGGACCAGCTGCCGATGGACGGCCGGCTCACCGACCTGCACGCGTTCGCGCGGCTGAGCGAGGAGGGCATCGACCTCCTTCTCTCCGACTCGACGAACGCCGAGGTCCCGGGCTTCGTCCCGCCCGAGCGCGACATCTCGAACGTGATCCGGGGCGTCTTCGCCGGCGCCCAGAAGCGGATCATCGTGGCGAGCTTCGCCAGCCACGTCCACCGCATCCAGCAGATCCTGGACGCGGCCCACGAGTACGGCCGCAGGGTCGCCTTCGTAGGCCGCTCGATGGTCCGCAACATGGGCATCGCCCGCGACCTCGGCTATCTCAAGGTCCCGCCGGGCCTGGTGGTGGACGTCAAGACCCTTGACGACCTCCCGGACAACGAGGTCGTGCTCGTCTGCACGGGCTCGCAGGGCGAACCGATGGCCGCCCTCTCCCGGATGGCCAACCGCGACCACCAGATCCGCATCGTCCAGGGCGACACGGTGATCCTGGCGTCGTCGCTCATCCCGGGCAACGAGAACGCGGTCTACCGCGTGATCAACGGCCTGACCCGCTGGGGTGCCAACGTCGTCCACAAGGGCAACGCGAAGGTGCACGTCTCCGGCCACGCGTCGGCCGGCGAGCTGCTGTACTTCTACAACATCTGCAAGCCCAAGAACCTGATGCCGGTCCACGGCGAATGGCGCCATCTGCGCGCCAACGCCGAGCTCGGCGCCCTCACCGGCGTCCCGCACGACCGCATCGTGATCGCCGAGGACGGCGTGGTCGTCGACCTCGTCGAGGGCAAGGCGAAGATCGTCGGCAAGGTCCAGGCGGGATACGTGTACGTCGACGGCCTCTCGGTCGGTGACGTCACCGAGTCCTCCCTCAAGGACCGCAGGATCCTCGGGGACGAGGGCATCATCTCGGTCTTCGTGGTGGTGGACTCCAGCACCGGCAAGATCACCGGGGGCCCGCACATCCAGGCTCGCGGCTCCGGCATCGACGACTCGGCCTTCTCCGCCGTCATTCCGAGGGTCCAGGAGGTCCTCGAGAAGTCGGCCCAGGACGGCGTCGTGGAGCCCCACCAGCTGCAGCAACTCATCCGCCGCACGCTGGGCAAGTGGGTCTCGGACAACTACCGCCGACGCCCGATGATCCTGCCCGTGGTGGTCGAGGTCTGACCTGACACGGCGTGAACTACGGAGCGGGGCGCCTCGATTTGCATCGGGGCGCCCCGCTCCAGTACGTTTACATCTCCGCCTGAACGGGAAGCCCCCGGCGCTCACGCGCTCGGAGCAATACCGAACGGGGCGGGGAATTTCGACTCAGAATCTCTGATAAAGTCGGAACCGCCGGAAAGGGAAACGCGAAAGGCCGAGAGGCCGGAGCGGAAACCTGAAAGGCACCGAGGAAATCGGACACGAAAGAGTCTGATAGAGTCGGAAACGCAAGAACAAAAGAAACACCGAAGGGAAGCGCCCGGAGGAAAGCCCGAGAGGGTGAGTACAAAGGAAGCGTCCGTTCCTTGAGAACTCAACAGCGTGCCAAAAGTCAACGCCAGATTGACAACCCCGTCTCGGCCGTCATGGTC
>NZ_SRIC01000104.1 GCF_004684775.1 Streptomyces sp. MZ04 | reverse complement strand
GGGTGGGCATCGTCGGCACTGCCGTGGGCTTGGGCGCGGGAGGCTTGGGGAGGTTCGGCGTCGCGGTGCCGGGGGTCTTCGATGCGATCGCGCCGGCCCGGGGCCCGGGCGGGGCCGACGACGCGGGGTTCGGCGTGATTGGGGCCAGGCCCAGATTCACCTGCGCCTTCGTCCCGGTCTTCGCGACGAACTTGCCGGCCGAAGCAACGTTGCGCTTGTACTCGGCGCCGAAGTCCTTGGCCTCCTGGACCTTCTTGTCGACCGTTCGAGCCTTGACTGCCTGGAGTTGTCCGCGCACCGCGTTGGCACGGGTCTTCGCCGCGACTGCTCCTCGCTTGGTCGCCGCGACGCCCCGCGGGATTCCCACGGGGGCACCGACCGTGGCCATGAAGGCGAACTTGCCCGCCTTCGCGCCGTACTTCGCGGTCGCGGCAGCGGCCTTGCCGGTGGCCATGGTGGCGCGGCCGCCTCGGGTCTGGGACATCTTGCTGGCGGCGGCCGTGGACAGACGCTTCGTCAGGGTCTGCTTGGCCGCCTGCTGCGCTGCTACCTTCGCCGCCGCACTCGCACCGCCGGTGCCGACGGCGGCGGCCGCATTGGTAGCGAGCCGAGCTGCCGACCGCAGACGGCCGGCCTTGCGGTTGGCCTGGGGCGAGCCGACCCAGGCCCTGCGGGCACCCTTGAGGCCCTTGCCCGCCGGCTGGGACACGCGCCGTGCCTCGCCACGGGCCTCGCCCCACATCTGCTTGAGGCCCGGGGCGGTCTCGGCGTAGCGGCCGGGGCTGGCGAACACGGAGCGACGGCTGCCGCCCACGCGCGCGTTGGCGAGCCTGCGGTTCAGGTTGACGGCGATGGTCTGGGCCGTGTGCTTGATGCGCTTGTGACCGGCCAGGCCGGCCACGGCCGTGACGTCGATGACGATGAACTTCACGGCCAGGACGTCACCGGTGTCCGCTTCGATGAGTGCGAGGACGATCAGGATGAAGATGGCCAGGAAGAGAATGGCCAGGATGATGCCGGCGACCGCCTTGATGATCGCGGAGAGCCAGCGCCACAGCGTGGCGCGTCCGCCGCCGGGCAGGATGCCGGCGGTGAGGGCCCAGTGGCCGCGGATCGCCTCGAACGCCAGCCAGCCCTGGGCGGTGAGGAAGCCGCCGGTGACGAGGATCATGAGGATGGCCACGATGATGGCGGCGATCGCGACGAACAGGGAGGAGAAGGCCAGGTCTGCCGATGCCCGCTTGGCCTTGGGCTCTATGTCGCCGCAGGATGCTTCGAACTTGTCCGACGCCTTGTTGAGGGAGTCGATGAAGTTCGTGTCGTACATGGTGTCCATTGCCCCGGCCATCCAGTAGGGCACGCCCAGCTCGTTGAGGCGGTACTCCGCCAGCTTGAACTCTCGGAATGCCTTGTCGCAGGGCCCCTTGAAGGTGGTCCCGTAGACCATGAGTTGGTTGGGCTTGACGATGAACGCATCGACGAGGGCGTCGGTGATGGGCTTTGCCACGTTGTTCGGGTCGGAGCTGCCCTCGGCGCTTGCCGGGTCGTCGGCCAGCACGATGGAGGCGATTTCCAGGGTGAAGTCCTTGGCCTTGCCCAGCATGCCTTCGTCCGACAGGAGCATGGTCGAGCCCTGTGGCTGCGGCTGGTCGTGCTGGCCGAGCAGCACCTGTGCGGGCGAGACCAGCACGGTGGTGGTCACCGCGGCGACGACCAGGGACACGGCGATCTCGGCGAATCCGCGCGAGCGCTCCTTGAACAGGATCAGCCAGCCGGCGTAGAAGCCGGCGAACAGCAGGAACAGGCCGGGCAGACCCATCCGGTCGATGACCTGGGTCTTGATCGTGGTGGAGATGCGGTCGGCCGGCTCGATGAGGACGTCGGCCAGCCCGAAGTTGAGCGCCCACTTGATCAGCCAGCAGGTGAAGCCGACGACCCACTTGGAGATGCCGAAGAACAGCTGGGCAATGATGTTCCAGATCTTGAGGTCGATGTCCTTCCATCCACCTGTGTCCGTTTTGACGGTGTAGGCGGAGATGGGGACGCCGTCTTTGTCCGTCACGTTGAAGGGCTGGAGGATGCCGTCGCTGGCGTCCTCCGGCTTCTTCGTCAGGTCGTTGGCCTTGGGGCCGCCGGTGGGCTGTTCCGGAGCGGCCGACGTGCTCGGTGCGGGGGCGGGCGGGGGATCGGCGAACGCAGCCGGCGCCAACACCGCCGTGAACACGGCCAGCAGGAGAGCGATGAGGCCCAGGCGCCGCCGGTTGGCCGGCTTCCGCTGCGCGGGGCTCATGCCAACGCTCCGTCCGCCACCGCGGCGAGTTCCGCGACCTCCTCGTCTTCGCCCTGGTCCTGACCGGGGGTAGTGGTGATCGCTGCGGCGGCGGCCTCGTCCGCCGGGATCAGCACCTTCAGGCCGGCGATCCGCTTGCGCAGGTCCCGGTAGAGGCACTCGCCGGCCCGCAGGGCTCGCTCGGTCTCGCTGACGTTCAGCGGGCTGAGGTTCTCGGTGATGACCTTGAGCATCTCGGCGTCGGCCGGGTCCAGGTCGATGAACTCCAGGCAGCGCGCCGCCAAGGCCTTGCTGCGGTGCCGGAAGACAAAGATGTGAGACAGCAATGCCCTGATCTTGTCGCCGACTTCGTTCTTCGGGCCGATGTCGTACGGGTCGTGACTGCCCGCGAAGGCGCCGGCGTGGTGCTTGCGGCCGTCGGCGATCATCTCCAGCAGCAGGCCGGAGCCTTCGGCTGAACTTGTCAGCCACCAGCACTCGTCAAGGAAGACGCCGGCGAACTCGTTGGGGTCGGCGAAGGCAATCTCCCTGCACAGCGCCGTCATCAGGTACATCAGCCGCCAGCCGAACCTCTTCTCGACCTCGAGCGAGGGCAGCCGGTGCTCGGAGAGTTCCTCCTTGGTGGGCAGGCCCAGACGGTCGACGGCGAAGACGATGCTGTCGGCATCCGTGATCCGTACGACCGGCAGCGAGGGATCGAAGATCACGCGGCCGAGGTCCTTCTTCGCCAGCGAGCGCAGCTTGCGGACGAGTTCGGACGCGGCGGCGCGCACCGCGGCGTCGTTCGGCTCGTCCGGGTCAGGGATGCGGGCCCGCTCGGCGAGCGTGTCGATCAGCGCGGTCATGCTCGGCTGAGGCCCCAGGCGTGTGGCCTCGATCGCCTCGGCGAGGGTGATGCCCTCGATGCTCATGGAGCCGATGTCCAGGAGCGGGGTCAGGAAGGACTCGGTGTAGCGGGCGGCGCGCGGGCCGCGGAAGACTCGCAGGGGGTCGAGGGAAACGCCGGCGTTTTCGTCGACGTTGATGATCTGTGTGGTGCCCGGGCACGCGTTCGCGAAGCGCGACCATTCCTGCTGCGGGGTGCGGTCGATGACCAGGGCGCGGCCGCGGCTGGTCCTCTGACCGATCCGGTGGCCGGTGGTGAGGATGCTGTACATCGCGCACTTCATCGCCACAGACTTGCCGGAGCCGAGTTCACCGACGAACGCGGCGGACGCGCTGGCGTTGACCCGCGGGCCGTGGGAGAAGTCGACGAGGACCGGCCGGACACCGCCGCCGTTGAGCTGGAGCCCGAAGAGGCTGCCGGCGTCGTCGCCGAGGCCGGCACCGCAGAACGGCATGCTCATCGCGAAGTCGCGGGCGAGCAGGAACTGGGTGTAATCCAGCATCGGCCGGGGCGTCTTGGTGCCGGGCAGCATGCCGTGGAAGAGCGCGACCTGGTCGCCGGTGGGCCGCACCAGGGTGTAGTCGTTGCCGCCGAAGTGGTTGGCCAGCGAGGTGGCCTTCTCGTCGGCCTCCTCGGCGGTCGTGCCCCAGACGCAGGTGGCGACGGTCGCGCGGATCTCGACCTCCGTCGAGGAGGCGGTGAGCCGGTCGCGGTACTCGTCCAGGGCGAAACTCGCTTTGTCGAGCGAGGCTGGGACACCGGAGGTCTCGCCGTCGTACTCGCCCCGCTGGTGGGCCAGTTCGCGCTGCTGGCGCCGGCTCTTGGGCTCCGCCTTGGCGCCGGTCTCCACGTTCAAACGGACAGCCCAGTCCACGGGGAAGCCGAAGTCATCCAAGGCCGCCAGGTACTCGCTGCCGGGGAAGCGGAAGGCCTCCGGCATCTCGGAGAGCACGCAGAACGCCTGAAAGGAGTCGCCGTGCTCCGAAGTGGCCCGCAGGTAGCGGCGCTTGAAGGGGTTGGTCGGACCCTTGGAGGGCCGGTTGCCGCGCCCGCCCTCGTCCAGGATCACCTGGGTGTGCGCGGTCACGGTGTGGCCGCGGCCGCGCAGGGCACGCGGTGCTCCGTCCTCGGGGAGCAGCGGCTCGCTGAGCCCGCGGCGGGCGCTGTGTCCGTAGATCCACAGGATCTCGGCCTCGGTGGCCGGCCGCATCTTGATGCCCGAAGGCCAGCCCGCGGCCAGGCGCGTGGCCTGCTCCAGGCGCTGACGTTCCTCCGTAACGGATATCGGCCCGACCGGCAGACCGAGCGTTGCCATGACTTCGGCCTGCAGGGAGGAGAGGACGGCCCGGCTGCTCTGCTTGAAGTCGAGGTGGGGCAGAGGCACAGCGAGGAAGTCGACGCGGCCGGTGAGTTCGAGGTCCTGGAGCTGGTCGAGGACTTTTAGCGACAGGTCCACGTACTCGGGGGAGGCGTCGAGGTCGACGCCGGCGGTCATGCGGGTGACCACCGACGCGGCATCCACGCTCGGGCACAGGCTGAGCAACAGGGCTTCGCCCCGCAGGGATTTGAAGAGCGCCTCCAGGGAGTCCAGGCGCTCACGCTTCGTCGACTTGGAGGCATGGGCGTAGTTCTCCGTATCGACGCGCCACACCGCCCACACGCTGGCGGCGGTGGTCCAGATCAGGTGGCCGCTGATGTGCCGGACGGGGAGACGCATGGCGGTTCTGCTTTCTGTGCTGGTGGTGGCGACGAGTGGGCTGGTCAGTGCTCGTCGAGTGAGGCGAGGAGCGCCTGCAACCCGGTCTTGGGCTGCGGACGGACTGCTGTCGCGGCGGGCGCGGGGGCGGATGCCGGACGGGTCTTGCGCCGCGGTGCGGCAGCAGGCTTCGGTGCGGCAGCCGGTGCCGCCGTGGGCGCGGGCCGCTCGGCGGACCGGACGCGCACCGTGCAGGTGGCGGACGCCAGTCGCGTACGAGCGACTCGCTGCGGCTTGCCGGCCAGGCGGCCTTGGGCCGGGGTGGAGGAGTAGATGAGCAGGCTCCGCACGGCTCGGGCCGGGTCCCGGCCGTCCAGGCGCGCGTACCGCAGCAACCAGGCCAGCCCCCACGGCAC
The DNA here is from genome assembly GCF_004684775.1 of Streptomyces sp. MZ04. GTDB lineage: Bacteria > Actinomycetota > Actinomycetes > Streptomycetales > Streptomycetaceae > Streptomyces. Next base: position 20,073 of record NZ_SRIC01000104.1, on the reverse strand, counting down.
CAGGACCATGAGCACGAAGTTCATGGCGCCGAAGACGGCCCACAGGTCCCGTGTCATCACGAGGAGCCCGAACGTGATCACCATCGTCATGACCTGGGTGATCGTGTACGGCCCTCCCGGGAGCCGCCCGGCTCCCGGCAACTTGCCGATGACCAGGGGGTGCTTGCGGGCCCGCGTGTAGGAGTGCCCGATCAGCTCTTCCTCCGAGGCGCTCACGACACCCGCCGGCCCTCACCCGTCAGCGCGGGAGCATCGCCGGTGACGTGGACGACGGAGACCGAGGCGGCGGTGTCGTCGATCTCGGAGCCGACCTTGGTCTTCAGGACCGAGAGGTTGCTGATGCCCCACAGCACCAGGGCGGCCAGGACGAAGGCCACCAGGGTGCCGACGAAGGAGCGCGTCTTCCACCAGGCCATGAGCACGGCGATGATCGCCATGAGGCCTGCCACCGTGAGGACAAGGGTGCGGACTTGGCCTGCCTTGGTGGTGCCCCAGTCAAGGATGTCGCCGGCGAGGACGATGTGGTCGGGGTTGGCCACTGCATGCATGAACGTTTCCTCTTTCTTCTTCAGGAGGCCGACGGCGAGGGCGTGGCGCTCCCGGCGTCGGCGTCTGGGGTGGTGTGCGGCGCCGCGGAGGGCGCGCTGCTTGCGCGGATGGCCGGGGCGTCGTCGACGGACGCGACTTCCCATCGGCCGGCGCGGGACGTGAGGGTGAGCGCGTAGCTCAGCGAGACCGAGCTCCCGGACTGGTCGGTGGCGTCGACCTGGACGAGCTGGTGGAGCACCGTGCCGTCGGCGGGCACCTTCTGCTGCCCGGCGCTGGTGGCGTCGTCCTGGACTGCGGTGACCTTGACCTCGGCATACGGGGCCGGGCTGATGGCCTTCAGGCGTGCGCCGGGGGAGGCGTAGCGGTCGAGCTCGGACGTGCCGGTCAGGTACGCCGCCAGGAACCCCTTCGCGGTATCGACCGCCGGGTCCGTGCTGCTCGATCCGCGGTCGGACTCGTAGGCCAGAGCACCGGGCTTGAGTGCGGCGGGTGCGGCCACCTGCGCCGGCAGAGACGTGGCTGTGTAGCCCGTCGTGGCTGTGGCCGACGTCGCGGTGCCGCCGGCACTCACCGGGCCTGTGGCCTGGATGCCGACGCGGAAGTACTGCACGCCCAGGCGCTTGGGTTTGCCCTTGCCGTCCTGGGCGGTGACGTCCGCGGCCACGGTGATCGACCAGTAGCCGGGCTGGACTTCCCCGGAGGCGATCACGGTCGACTGCGTGGCCGTCCGGCTGCCGGGCTTCACGGCCAGTGCGACGGAGCCGGAGTAGTACGGCGCCAGATCGCGCTCGGTACCCTGGCCGGCCTGCAGGTAGGCGGAGACGAACAGCTCGGCGAAGCCGGTCGGACCCACCGGCGAGGCCGGCGTCGGCACGGCGGTCGGCTTGTCCACACCCTGGGCCGGACCGGAGGAGGCGACGAAGGCCATCAGGCCGAGGAGCGGACCGGATGCCACGAGCGCCCAGACACCGAGGCGGACCAGACGAGTGATCCCGGACAGATGCGCCGGGCTCGTCTTCCATCCGGTCTCATCCGGCTCCGCCTCCGGAGCCTCCGGCACTTCCTCATCCCAGGACTCCGCCTCGACGAACTGCTTCTCGTCGGCCTTTCGCTGCCGACGCCTCCGCTTCACGAGGAACTCCGCAGGGCCTGAGCGGTCAGGACGGTGGAGATGCGCTCCTTGAGCTCGTCGGGGGTACGGGTGAGGAGGACATCCCACGAAGCCAGAGCGGGCTCCGACTCCCGCGCGAGGAAGGCACGCATCTGCTCGTGCAGGTCGCGGTCCATCGGCCGGCTCACTATGGCGGCGGCGATCTTGGTCAGTTCACGCGAGGCGCGCGCCACACGGGCCTCGTCAGCGTCGAGAAGCTGTCGGCCAGTGTCGGCCGGGGACATCGTGGTCACGTCGGTTCTCCCGGAGTCGAGAAGGTGGAGGCGGGTTCAGGTGGTGCGGCGCCGCTGCAGCGGGGCTCTCGCGTGCTACAGGTGTCGAAGAGGCGCGCGGTGTGACAGCACGGCCGGGGTTTTTCGGGCGACTTCCGCGGCAGCCGGTTCGCGAGGAATCCGACTGCTGCCGCGGGACCTAGGCGGCGGCGGAGAACTGGGCGAGGTCCGTCTTCGTCCGCAGGCTCCGCACGGCACGGCTGGCCTGCTTCCGCAGCAGAGCGCCCTGCTGGCCCATGGCCCGGGTGGTCATGTGCTGCTGCTCGGGACTGTGGGAGGCGGACAGGTAGTAGCGGGCGATGCGCTGCGCCTCGGCCTCGGTCAGCGCCCCGATCTCGACCGCCCACAACAGCAAGTCGAGGACCTCTGTCCGCGCCTCGTGGCGGGACAGCGCCGGCTCGTCACTGTCGATGAGCTCCATCTGTGCGGCGCGCATCAGCAGGTCGGCAAGCTCGACCGTGTCGTGGGGCGTGGCCGGGTCCTTGCTGGAGACGATGTGCGCGAACCGGCTGTGGCCTTCGGCCGCCGCGAGCGGCGCGACACCGGCGGCGAACTCCTGGAGCCCCTCCGCCTCGCCGACGCAGGCGGCCAGGGTGCGCCGGGCCAGCTGCAGGGTGTCGAGCGCGATGTTGTTGAAGATGCGCCGCGGCCGCCGCTCGAGCGGATAGGTGCGGACGATCTCGAAGGCAGCTCCGAAGACGGCTGCGCAGACGTCGTCCCACGACAGCCCGGTGCGCCGCTGGGTCTTGGCCATCAGCACCGCCCTGGGCAGCAGGATCCGTACCGCGATCCGCCAGGCGAGATGCCCGTCAAAGCCCTCGTCGCCAGCACGCTCAACTAGCAGGTGCATCACGCGGTCGTGGCAGTCGGACGAACCCCGCCGGTGGTACTCGGAGATCGTGTCGACGATGTCCTGGGGGTTGGTGGCGCCAGCGAGGACTGGGTACTGCTCGGCCCACACCGCGACACGGTCGGCGGCGCGCAGGTCGCGGCACAGCACGTCCCAGTCGCGGTTCATCAGGGTGATAGTGCTGTAGCGGGTTACGGACTCGGAGGAGTCGAATGCCGGGGTGAACTGGGTTGTGGCCACGTCCGTGTCCGTCCTTTCGCGCCAACTGGTTTCGATGGCGCTGACACTTCCGAGGCCCCCCTTGACCGCGGTCTGACGGCGATGCCGACGAGGCGCGGTCAAGGGGAAACCGAACCTCGGCGCTCGGCGGACGAGTCCGGTCAAGGGGAGTGGTCAAGGGGGTGGCGGGTGATCAAGGGGCCCGCGCATCGCCGGTGCTGATGGTGCGATGCATCCGCCTCGGCCCCCGGGGATGCACCGGCGCCCCGCCGCAGTACCGATGCATTGAGGCGGCCGGGTGTCGATGCGCGACACCCGGCATCCGGCCCCGTCGGCTGCCGCGTGCACCGACATCGGATGCAGGAGAGTGCGCAGGCTGGCATCCGGCCGTGAGCGGATGCGCGCATCGCATCGAGACACGCGCACCGGACGAAGCCCTTGCTGCGCCACCGCTGCCACCTCGATCGGCGAGCTCCGGCCGGGATCAGACGCGCACGCCGTCACCGTGCTGGCGCGTGGCTGCTGCCCGAGCAGGTCGCCACGGGCTGGTCTCCCGGGGGCCCTTGTCCAGCGGCCCGCCTCCCCGCACGCGCAAGACGGCCGAGCGCTTGTCCGGAGAATCGCGGCTCCGCCTACCTTCCCTGCACGCGGCGTGTTTTCCCTTGACCAGGCGCGTGGTCAAGGGGAAACACGCCCTTGACGGGACCTTGGTCAAGGGGTGGGCGCCAACCTGGTCAAGGGGGAGCGGGGCCGCGGCCGCGGCAGGCGGGTTGTGGTCAAGGGGGGAGCGGCCGACATCGCCGTCGGCCGTAATGCGTCGCGGATCCGGCTGGCTCACGGAGTGCGGCCGCGGGCTGTCAACTGATGCCGTGGTGGCTGGAGAGGACGCCGTGCACAGAGGCGGGCCCTCGGTGCCGGTGCAAGGGCTTCCGGTCCGTGCCCTATGCCAGCGGATGCAATGCACCGCGTTGAGGAGCGGATCCGGCATCCGCTGGTGCACCGCATCGAGTGCCGTGCACCGCACCGCCTCGGGCGGAGGCATCAGATGCCGTGCATCCGATGCACGAACGGCGGTGCCGTGCACCGGATGCACGAGGCGGTCCGTGCTGCACTCGACGGTCGATGCCCGGCACTGGCGTCGCTCACCGGCATCAACAGAGGTCGTGCACCGTGTGCACCCGAGCCAGCCACGCTGTGGCCCCGGGCGGAGCCGACGACTCTGCAGCCAGAGTCGCCTCGCACCGGCGCGAGGGCCAGTGCGAGGCGACCTGAGGCACCGGGAGTGCGAACCGTGTGCCGAGAGCGGATGGAGCTGCCTGGCGCCCCGCCCGTGAGGCTCGGGTTTCCCCTTGACCAGACGCACGGTCAAGGGGAAACACCGGGCCGCGGGCTCCGGTCAAGGGGGGCGGTCGAGTCGGGGCACAGCCTGCGAGACAGAGGAGCGAGGGCGCCCCGGTGCTCTCGGTACCCGGGTAGTCGTCGGGCGTCGGCGCCGCCCGCTCGGGCGATGTGGTGCAGCACCGGGTGGCAGCGGTGCACGAGAACGACGCCGCGTTGGACGGCGCGATGCATGGTGTTCCGTCGGCGGGCGACGTGCATCGCCCCAGGGGTGCGGTGTGGCGCACCCACGATGGTGCATGTTCGGGTGGTGCAGGTCCGGCACTCGAGGCAGCCTCCGGTCATGATGCGGCGCACTCGATCTGGCGGCTGCGACACCGCACGCACAGGCCGATGGTGCCGAGTGCGGGGCGGGTGCACTGGGCATTACCCCACCCGGTGCAGACCTCCGGCATCCGGGTCGGCATCGACATCGGCGATGGCGTGGGGGATTCCGTCTGCTCCTCCCGGCAGAGTCGGCACAGCCCGTCTTCGACTGCACGGTTGATCCGGAGAACGGGGCACCCGCATCCCCGGCACTGGCTGCGAGGAACAGCGGGTGCTGCGGCTCCGGCGCCGTTCGCGGGTGTGGGGCGCGGTGCAGGCTCTGGTGGCGGTGCATCGGTGCGGTGCCGCTCCTGGACGATTTCCTCGCACACCGAGCACCTGTGGCCACTGCTCCACAGCACGCCGGCTTCGCAGTCGAAGATTCCGCAGCCCCAGTGGGGCAGGCCCACGCCGAGGAGCCACCGGCCGGGATCCTTGATCTCGTGGCTCAGGGTGCGGGCGTATCGGTTGCTGAGCCGGTGGCGGAGCCGGGCGTCGTCGATGCCCGAGCGCAGCTGTCGGCCGACTTCGCGGGCGATGCGGCGCTGGACGTAGACGGTGGTCTGCCGGAGGAGCCAGTGCACGGGCTCCAGGACGGCGTGGATGCGGGCGCTGATGGTCAGGTCAGGTCCGGAGTACCGGGAACGGTTGGTCAAGGGGGGCTGGTTGTCATCCGCGCGCAGCGCGAGCCCGGCCTTGCCCGCGGTGTCCGGTGGTTGCGGAGCAGGGTTTTCCACACCTTCACTCACCTGTACTTCGCCTACGGCGGGTGAGGAGAGGGCGCGCTCGTCATCAGGTCGGTCAGTTCTAGGTTCTTCCGTATTCGCGAGCGATCCCGCATCAGCCGACGAACCCGATCCCTCATCAATCTCAGAGGTCGAGGGAGCTCCGGCGATGTCCGAGGCCAGCTGTCCACAGGCCGGTGCCATCGAGGTGGCGGGTGGGATGTCGTGGGCGATGAAGCGGTGACGGCCGCGTGCCCCGGCCCGCCGCTCCACCGTGATCCAGCGCGTTGCCTCCAGCTCGTCGACGATCTCGCCTGCGGCTGCCGTGGTCAGCGGCTGGCCGGCCCGCCGCCCGCTGTGGTGGTGGAGCGCCCCTGCAATCTCCGACTCCGTCAGCGGGATCCGCTGGGCCTGGGCGTAGGCGATGAGGGCGTAGGCACGCAGCTGCCGCGGGGTGAGGTCCTCGGCGGCAGCCACCGGGATCCAGACGAACCGCTCGGCCGCCTTCAGCGGCCGGGTGCGGCGCAGGGCGGAGGTGCCTGATCCTCCCGGCAGGGAACGGCGGGTCGAGGACAGCTCGACGACGCCGTCGGGACCGGGCCGCCTCAGCTGTGTCATGCCGCGTTCGACGGAGGCTTTGGACAGGCCGAGGTACTCCGCGATGGTCGCCGTCGCTGCTGTGCATCCCTCGGGACGGGAGGCCAACGCGGTGATCTTGACGTACGCGCTCACCGCGACGTCGGCGTACTGCGAGGCGGTGATCAGGCGCAGGGGCACCTTGACCCGCTGACGGCGCGGCGGGCGCACGGCCGAGCCTGCCGGCGGCGGGGCGGTGAGTACTGCTGCTGTACTGGGCACGCTTCTCCTGGCGCACCGGTGCCGCGAAGCGGCGACCTGGGCGCGCTGGGTCTCGATGGCGTCCTCGTGGAGGGGGACGCGCGATCTGGGGTATGGCCAGAGGCACTCGGGCGGAAGCTGAAGGAACGGGGCCTTCAGCTGCTATGGGTGTCGAAAAACCCGGCGGTGTGACAGTCAGGCCGGGGGAAATCCCGAAAGCTCTGTGACCTGCAGGTCAAGGGAGTGCCCGAGACCGCGGCGGACCCCCTTGACCAGGGCCAGGCACGGCCGCTGCCCAGAGCCCGCGGCTGAGAGGGCGACACCTCTGGTCAAGGGGTGCTGCGCGGACCTGGTCAAGGGGAAGCGGGCGCGCCAGGCGCCGGAACGCGCTGCGGCCGTGGAACAGGCCGCTCGAGCGGATACGCGACGTGGCGATGACGTCACGGAAGGGCGAAAAATGGCCGCGAACGCCGTGTACGGGTGGCGTCCGAGCTGACAAAGGGCATGGCTGTACTGCAAGATGGACCCCGTTCTCCCGGGTCGCCCCGGGAAACGACGAACCCCCTTCGGGGGGATTGCTGCTGGATGGCAGTGATCGCCGGACCAATTCGGTCTGGCCTTCGCTCGGAACGGGCCGCTAACCCGGGACTGAGCGGTGACGGTCGGCAGAGGAGCCGCTAACTCCGAAGCCGGCGGAGAGGGCGAGGAGCGGCCTTGCTAGAGGCGCCCGCCCGGCAGTTTCTACGACATCATCGACTCCCCCTTCCAGGGGGACTGAACTGCGCACCCGAGCTGGACCGCACCGGGAGGCATCCGCAGCAGCGTCACGCACGCCGCGCGAAGCCTGCTCGGGGTGCGGAACTGCACGGTGCTGGTCATCAGAACCGCCTTCTCGGTTCACCGGGCCCTTGACTGGACGCTGCGCGCCAGGGCCCCGGGGTGAGGCGTAAGTGGATCAAGTGGAAGTCAGCCTATCCCCTGCAAGGTGCCGCGCACACGCGCCAGAACCGTTGTCGTTCGGCTGACTTCGGGGCGTTGAAAAGACGCGACATACGGGGCAGTTGGGTGGTGGAGGGTCTAACTTCCGCCCTCGGTAAGAATTGTCACCCTGTCCGCCCTAACTACCGTCAGAAGGTAGGAATTTGGGCGTTCTTCGAGAAAGCCCACTCTTCGGATCTCCAGAACCGTGAGGCTGTGCCCCCTGAGCAACCTGTTCTCCTCGGTCGTCGCCGGCCGTGCGGACCAGCGGCTGCTGTGCCTTGCTTCCCGCCGCGGGGTGCCGGTGACGAAGGGCTCCACGGTGACGGCGCGGCCGCCGTCGGCCGTGCCGATGTCGACCGAGGTGAGGAGTGTCTGCAGGGCCCAGGGGGTCCCGGCGTGGAGCAGTGCGGCCTCGTGGACGAAGAGCCGGGCGCTCGGCGGGAGGTTGAGCGCTTCGGCCGCCTGCTGGTCGACCCCCCTGGCGCCGGTGCGGAGGTCGCTGTACCCGAGGCTGTCCGCGTCGACGGGATGCAGGTGGCCGTCCTCGGACAGCCGGACCTCCAGGTGCGGGAAGGGCTGCAGTACCCGCGTTCTGCGCCGGGGGGCCATCTCGACCAGGCCTTCGGCCTCGAGGAGTCGCAGTGCCTGCCCCATCGTGTTCTGGGCGACGCCGTACTTGTCGGCCAACTCCCGCTGTCCCGGCAGGGCTTCCCCGGGTGCAAACGTGCCTGCCGCGATGTCGGCGCGTAGTGCCGCCGCGGCGCGTTCATGCGGGTGATGGGACGTCATGCCCACATCTTGCCGTACCAGCCACTGCTCCTTGGCCATGTGATCCACTGCCTCCTCCTTGGTTGACGTGATCGGCAACGCCATGCATTATCTGACTCATCTGACGCAGTCAGTTAAGTCAGATGGGGCGTGGAAAAGCAAGCGGCCTCCGGGGCTGGTACCCCCGGAGGCCGCGGCGCCTCATCTCGCACATCCGTCACAGGAGATGAGAACGCGTGAACACCATGATGGCAGCCCACGCGCTGCCCCCGAGCCCGACCGGTGAACCGGCCGAAGCCGACATCGCCCGATACGTCGCCGGCGCCGAGTCGATCGACGGCCTCGTCGCCGGCGGCTACCTCGCCGGCCCCGACGGCGACCTCGTCGCCCCGCAGCTGCGTGCCCCTCAACTGCGCCGCGCGCTCACCCAGTCGGTGTGCCACGCGGTCCGCCCGGACGTCAACGACTTCTACCAGGAGGACGGCGAGCCGGACGACGACTGGAAGCAGCGCCGCGCCCGCACGGTCCGCGACCACTGCGCCGTGTGCCCGGTGCGCGCGGCGTGCACCGAGCTCGCGCTGCGCGACGACGACACCGTCGGGATCCGCGGCGGCCTGGTGCCGGAGGAGCTCGAGCGGCGACTGCTGGCGGAGCCGGACCGTATCGCCGCTGCCCGCGCCGAGGACGAGCACGCCGCCTCGTCGCAGCAGGCTCGGATCGACGCGGCGGCCGCGGTGCAGCGGCTCGCCGGCCAGTACCTCGGCGGATCGGTCCCCGCCGACAAGCGAGAGAAGAACCGCCTCGCCATCACCGAGGCTCTCCAGCGGCGCGACGAGCTCTTTGCGGACCACCGCCGCAACGTCGGCTGGACGGAGGCCGCATGAACCCCGCCGACGACAGGCGCGCCCTGGTCAGCTCCCTCGCCCGCCGCGACGACGCTGTCCTGCTGCCCGTCCTCGTCCCGGCCGGCGCGGAGGCGCCGCGCATCCGCCCTCTCCCCGTTCTGCTCCTGGCCGAGCTCTGCCAGGTCATCCTCGAGCGCGACGCTTACCGGGAGTGGATCACCCCGGACCCGGAGCCGCCCGGCGGCGAGCAGCTGCGAACCTGTGCCGCCGGCGCGTCCGGCTTCCTCGCCAGGAGGGATTCCCCGTGATCTACGACCTCGTCTCCCACGGGGCCGCGGCCGAGCTCCTCGGTAGCTGGCAGTTCGTCCTGGGGGCGCTCGTCATCACCGTCGGCCCGGCCATCGCCGTCCGTCGGCACCGGGTCGCCCTGGCCGCGCTCAGCGACGACGAGCGCGCCGCGGCCGCCGACCGTCGCGGCAAACGCATCGAGGACGTCCTCACCGTCGTCATCGCCGCAGCCGCGGCCGCCTTGTCGGCCAGCGGGCTGCGTAGGGTCGGGCGCCACCAGATGGGCCTGACCGACCCTTTCGACCTCCTGCCCTTCGTCGCCCTGGACGTCGCCGCCATGGTCTGTGGCCGCCGAGCGCGCCGCCGGGCCCGCGCCGGTGAAGGCCCGGGCCTGTCCGGAGCTCTGTTCTGGATCCTCGCCGGCATCAGCGCCGTCTTCTCCGCCGCCGAGGTCTCCTCCCTGCTCGGCTCCGCCGTCCGCGCCGTGTGGCCGGTGCTGGCCGCCGTGCTCTGGGAGATCGGTTCGCTCGAGGAACGCCGCGCAGCCCGCGCCGGCCGCGGCCGCCCCGACCGACGCATCGCCCTGGTGCGCCTGTTCCATCCCGTCGAGGCCTTCCGCGTTGCGCTGCTGCTCGCCGCCCGCCAGGACCTGTCGCAGGAAGAGGCCACCGCCGACGTCCGCATCGGCAGGGCCGCCTACCGCTGGTACCGGCTGCGCCGCGTACAAGAGGCGGTCAAGCACGCCGGCAGGATGACCCGCTGGGCATACCGGCGGGCCGAGATCCATGCCGACACCCGTGCCCAGCGTGCCAGCGAACGGGCAGGATGCTCCGACACCCATGTCCTGGAGCAGGTCGTCGCACGGCTGCAGATGCGCGTCCTCCAGACGGACATGGCGGGGATGAACCTGCGCACCACTAAGGCCTTCGACCAGCTCCGCGGCACCCTGATCGGCACCATCCTGACCATCCCCCAGCAGCATGCCGCGCCCCATCCCGCCACCCCATCCCACTCGGCCAGCAAGGAGAACCCCCAGCTCACAGGGGGGATGGGCGAAGACGCTGACGATGCGAACTCCAGCGACGACCCCGACACGACCGGGCCCAACCCGCCCGAGGACGCACCGAGGGATGAGCTGACGCCGACCGACCGCAAGACCGACGACGAGGTCATGGCCGCCTTCGTCGCGACCGTGCCGCGCGGGGATGACGGCGCCTTCACCTGGGGCATCAACAAGTGCGCCAGCGCGCTCGGCATCGGCAACAAGCGGGCGAAGCGGTTCCTGGACACCGCACACGAGTGGCTGCCCGAGGCGCTCAAGGCCCACACAGCGCTCGACGGCGACGCCACGGCGGACGGACTCGACCACTTCGACGAGGCGGTCGCGGTCGGCAACGGCCAGCCGGCCGAAGCCGCTCGCCCGCTCCTGCTCCCCACCCACACATTCACCACCGAGCAGCCGCTCCTGGACGAGCTCCTCGCCCCAGCCACCGGCGACGGCTACGCGCAACTCGGCAACGGCCTGCTCATCCCCGCCGGCGCCGGCGCCCGGCAGCCCTGACTCGACGCCCCGCTCCGCAGGGCGCCGTGATGCTGCCCGCGAGCACGACCATGAGGACCGCACCCCATGACCACCTTCGATGAGCACGTCAACGAAGCTCTCGCCCTCATCGCCCGGGACCGACGGCCATCGGCCCGACCTCGCCCCGCACCGCCTGCCCGCGCACCCCGGGGGAGCCGCCACCTGTCACTTGTGCCGCGTGCCGACGCCGAGCGGGGGGCCGTTCGATGACCGACACCCCCTTCGAACCGGACCGAAGCCGCACACGCCGTGCCCCAGCGGCACATGCGCCGACCGCCACGGGGCGGGGGCACCGCCGCGTGGGGGCGGACGAGAAGCTGATCCGCCGCATGCTGGCCAAGGTCGGCGCGCGCCCGGTCGGTCACGCCGATCCCCTCCCCGACGACGCTCAACCCGCAGACTCGAACGGGGGCGCACCGCAGGCCCCGGTGGCCGCAGCGCCCGGCTGGCCGCCCGCGGATGCGCGCCCAACACCCCGGCAGCCGGCAGCGAACACCGCCTCTCGCTTGCCGGACTGGCGCCTTACCGACAAGCCGGAACTCACCGTCCCGAACGAGCAGGACGAGCCAGAGCACGAACAGGAAGCGGAGCAGCGGGACGACGAGGTCCAGGAGGAGCCCGTCCCCGACCACCCGCGGCTGCGCGACCGTGTCCGCACATGGGCGGGCAACGCCGCGCACCACGCAGGCAGCGCCAGTACCAGAGAGCCACCGGGAGACGAAGCCCCAGTCGACGGGGACGAGTTCGAGGAGAACGGCGACGAGCCGGACAGCACCGCCACCGCCTCTGGCGCGCCGGTCGACCACCGTTCGCTGCCCCCGGCATCGCGCAGGTCATCCGGCCAGCGCCGGACCGCCGCTCGTTGATCGAAGCGATCCGGTCCACACCGCCCCAAGTCGTCTGGCTGTTCTACTCCGGCAGCGCGCTGGGCGTCGGGTTCTGGCGCGGCTGGCCCCAGTGGGTCTACGACGGCGTCGCCTTCCTAGTCAGGGAGCACCCCACCCTCACCGACTTCTACAGCTGGACCTGCTACGGCATCGCGGCAGGCGTCCTGCTCCTGGACTACCGGGCACGGAAGTGGATCTTGCCCCTGGCCTGGGCGACCCGGATCCCGTCCGCCTGCCTCGTCGCCGGTGTGGCGATGTACGGCGACCCCACCCCGATCTCCCAGATGACGCTCTGACGTCGCGACACCGTTAGGAACGGAAACACCCCATGAGCTTCCTCACCGGCGTCGGCGTCTTCGGAGTCGCCGCCATCCTCACCGTCGTGCTGTGGTTCGGCACGAAGGACAACGAGAACGGGAAGGCCGGCCCGCTTCCATGGTGGGCGTGCGCCCTGCTCCCGCCCATCGCCGGCGCCGCGTTCGTGGCCGCAGGGTTCCCCTTCGACGCCGTCTCCTCGCTCGTCAACGACATCATCAGCCTGATCGGGAAGGCCTTTCCGAAGCTCAGGATGCCAGCGCTGGCCGGCGTCCTCGTGGTGATCGCCCTCTACAAGAGGCTCAGTCGCCGGGGCTTTGCGATGCTCTTCCTCTTCCTCTTCTACGTGGCGTCCGGCGCGGGGGGCCCATGGGGAGAGCTGGCCGACCGCATCTCCGAGATCGCTCAGAGCATCGGGTCATGACCGCCCCGGCACACCCGCATCCCGTCCCGGGCAGCGGCCTGGCGCCCGGGAAGAACCCGCAGGGGGGTGGAGCCGCCACGACGAGACCTCCCGCGGCCGGCCCGATCGACGACGTCCTTCCTCAGGAACAGGAGGCCGAGACCATCAGTGGTCCGGCCGAGCCGGGGGAGGATGAGGCTCCCCGTCGCGCACTGGCGATGCCGGACCTTCGCCCGTACGTCGTCGTGGACCGGGCCACGGCAACGAAGCTCGGCTCGCTGGCTGCCGAGGCCACCCGTACGGGCAGCCGCTGCATCGTGCGGCGCCTGGCCGGGGTTTCCCGCTCGCTGTGGGCAGCCCTGCGCGCCGGTACACGCGTCCTCCTGGCCGTCGGACGGGCGTGGTTCACCGGTGACATCGCGCCGAGGGTCTCGGCAGTGATGCGGCTGTTCGGGGCACCGGGCTTGGTCATCTATGCAGCGGCGCACACCACTGCCGTCCACCCCTTCGCCCCGCTCGCCCTGCTCCCGGTCTGGCCTGTGGCGGCTGTGATTGCGGAGAGGTGGGCCACCACGCAAGTCCTGCGCACTCGCCCGGCCCAGGGCGCGAAGACGGCGGCCAGGTCGGCCAGGGGAGCAGCGGGCTCGCTGACGGACCGCCTGGCTGTTGCCCTGAAGCCGCCCGCCAGAGTTCCGGAGGCCGACTCGGCCGGCTCTACGTCAACAGAGCCGGGCGTGTGTGAGACCTCCACGGCGCAGGGCGCGCGGGAGACAGCCAAGGAAGTCGTTCCGCCTCCCGCGCAGGCCCCCGCAGAAGACCCTCTCACCGCTCTTCTCCGGGAGCTGATCGGGACCGACAACGGGATCCACCTGCAGGACCTCCGGCCTGCCATGCGAGAGCGGCTCCCCGGCCTGAAGGACGCCAGCGATGAGCAGCTGCGCGAAAGGCTCCTCCAGGCCGGCTACGACCCGGCCCGTAAGTTCCGCGCCAGGGGTAAGGCAGGGCGGGCCGGAGTGCACCGGGACGAGCTGCCCCCACTGCCCTCTCTTACCGAGCCGCCCGACCCGGTCTCCGGGGCGCTCTCCGCAGACGGAGACAGCCGCCGACCTGTGGACTCTCCGCCCCGCTCTCCGCTGCTCTCCGGGGGCGGAGACCAAGAGAAGAGCAAGGTGCGCATTGTGCCGGACCCGGAAAGAGGCCCGTCGGCATGGCGGGTTGAGCGCCTCCGGAAGTGAACGGACCCGGCGGGAGGAACGCGCCGCAGCCACCGTGGCCGTCGGCGAGGTATCCACCCGCCGGTGCGCCCCAAACCTCGAAGGCGTTGCAAAGTCTAGATTCAAAATGCACTTTGGCTTTCTCGGGGAACTTCTTCCCCCATGTCACACGCCGCTCGCTCACGACACCTGTAACAGACGAGCGCACCCACACACATCCAGGAGATTCGTCGTGCCCACCACCCGTTCCACCGTCATCATCTCGACGGCCGCCGCTGCCCTCCTCCTGACGGGCTGCTCAGACCCCTTCCGGCTTGAGCCCCTCCGACACGGCGAGGTCGTCAAGAAGTACGGCCGCGCCGGTCACTGGGTCCCGGTGTACGAGGACATCTACCGGGACAACTGCACGAAGATCCACACCAGCGCCCTCACTGTGTCCTTGCCCGCCCGCACGGTGGGAGGCACCGGCGGCAGGAGCACCACCGGTGGTGGCGGCAAGAGCCTCACCTCCGGAGGAACCGGGACAGGCGGCACCCGCAACGGGGGGAAGCCGCGCACGACCGGTGGCAACGACGGCGGCGCAGCCTCGGGCTCGTCGGGCTCTTCCACCGGCGGCTCGACCAAGCAGTGCCAGCAGGAGTACGTCGGCCGGAAGAAGACCGGCAAGCAGTGGGAGCCCGGCAAGTGGCAGCTCAAGCTCCGCGACGGCGACCGTACGGCCTGGATCAAGGTCTCGAAGCACACCTACGACGACACCGACCTCCACGACCACATCTGAACCACAGGGAACCCCGACCGAAGGAAACCGAGCCCGTGCCACCGCTGCCGCCCGACGACAACGACCCCCACCACCACCTCACCAAGACCCAACTCCACCCCGTCACAGACTCTTCCTGGATCGGACAGACCGTCCGCGGCCCCTACCGCACAAGGTCCACCGTCGAGCGCGTCTACGCCACGCCGTTCGGCGTGGACGTTGCCCTCTGTCTGCATCGGGCGTCCGTCTACGACACCCTCCGCCTGGAAGTCACCGACATGCTCTCCACGTCTGAGCGCCCCGCCGCCCAACGCACTGCCTACCTTCGCAACTACCGTCGACTGCTCAGCCTCCACGGTGTCGTCGTAGACGGGAAGGCAACTCGGCGGACCCACCGCGCCATCCAACGCCGGTCCGCCTTCTGGGGCCAGTTCCACCGCGCCAAGGTCTACGTGGAAGCCGCCCTCCTCGAAGGCGTCCAGCCCGGCGACCGCGTCGTCACCAACCTTGGCGTGCAGATGACCGTGACCGACCCGGACACCAAGCGATGCCGACTCCGGGGCTGGCGCACCCACATGCAGGTCGAACTCACACCCCAGTTCCATGACCTCACCAAATCCTGGGGCTGGAACGACGGCCACGGCACCTGGCCCATCCGCCACGAAGGGTGGGGACTACTCCCCACCTTCGGCCTCATCTGACCCACGCCACGAGAGGACTCGCCATGCCAAACCGACGACGCTGCACCCTTCGCGCTGGCGACCCACTGCCGCGCGACAAGTTACCCACCGCGCAACTTGTTCCAGGCCCCGCCCATGCCGCACTGCATCGCGATGGGTAACGACGGCCGCAACCTCATCGACCATGCCGTTCCGTGCACACCGCGTACCGAAGGACTTTCGACCATGAGCACCCGTAGCACCCTCATGGAATCAGCTCGACTCTGCGCGGACCGCCTCTACAAGGACCCAGCGCGCGCCGTCCTTCGTGCCATCGAGGGCCACACCACAGTGGCGCAGGGCTTCCATGACGCCTCGGAGACCTTCTCGTTGATCGCCGTCTACAACTCCAAGGGCCACCCCGCCACTCCAAGAAGCATCACGCCTCAGCAGCACCACTTCTGGACCCGCGAATTCGTCCAGCACGCCTACGCACTCGCCCGTGAGACGGAGGCTGCCTTGACAGGCGAGTTGGACGGCTTCACCGTCCAACTCGCCTGAAGGCGACGGGCACGCGCTTCAGCACACAGAACGATCGAGAGCTTGCCTGCCTGGCATCGCTCCCCATCTGGCGCGTACGGCCAGCTCGAGAGTCGGCCGTACGCCCGCACATGCACGACCACCGCTCCGCAGGGCCCACCATCACCCGATGCCGGCCCTGCGCCGCGGCGCCCATCAACTGCCCCAACGGAAAACCACCATTGGGATGCCTCCCCAACACCAGCTCCTTCAGAGCCGCGGCTACCCAGAAGCGAACCGCCACCCTTCGGCCGGATCATTCCAGGGCCGCCCTCCGACCAACACCAGTCCCCTGAACGAACGCGTGGCACCCTCCCACGCACGCCGTTGACCAACAGCCCCGACCTCGTGAGGCCCAAGACACATCCACTCCAGAAGGTGAAGCCCGTGCACACCGCCCTGCACCCCGAACACGTCATCCACGCCTACCAGCGAGAACGCCCATCCATCACTCGCCTGATTCACGAAGCCCAATGGGCGCACTACCAACTCACATACGCCCTGGAGCACCACCCCGACAGCGACCGCGTCCCCGCCCTGCGACGCCACAAATTCCTCCACCTCGGCGCACTGTATGACGTCCTCACCCTGCGCACCCAAGACCCCGACCTCTACGAAGCAGCCCGGGACCACGGCGAACTGCTCCGCGCAGCCGACGGCCTAGACCTCGCCGACCACCCCCGCAACGGCCTCGACCACCTCCGCACGCAGTACGGTCTCCTTCATGGCCACCCCCGCGGCGCCACCCGCTACACGCCGCCGCTCGCCTCACCGGCACCACGGCGCCAACTGCCGATCCACCGTGCAGGGCCCTGGCTGCTCCACGAGATGTGCGACACCTACGCCTGGGCCGCTCTGGGGCGCTCGTCCCAGTTCCCCAGCATCGACGTGGAGAGCGAACAGCGGCGACACCTGATCATCCGAGGCCTCCTCCTCGACTGGGCCGCGTCGGCGACCCCGGCCGACACCGCAACCGCCACCGCGGCCGCCCGCGCCGGCCACGCCCTGCGGACCCTCGACAGCCGGCCCGCCCTGAACGACCTCGACGCCTGCGCATACCTCTGGGACGCCTTCCGCAACCTCGACGACCAGGACGAAGACGACGACCCCCACCCCCAGGACTGCGCAGGGGGGTGCGCCGGCGACGGAGAGCTCCTCGCCGTACTCACTTGGGAGCACCACGGTGACGGCATCTACACGGCCGTCCATCAAGAACCGATTGCCTGCCTCCGCACCGTCGCCATCCACACCACCGACTGCCCCACCTGCGAAGGACACGGTTACACCTACACCCCCGGCTACCGCGAACTCTGCCTAGACGGCCGTGCCCCGGAAGACAGCCAGGCTCCCTCGACCACGCCACAGGTCGGCTGACCCCGGCCTCCGGGCCATTCCCGCCGACACCCATGCCCTGCGCCAACACCAGCCGCCCGGGGGAGAGACGAACAGTGATCTCTCCCCCACAGCGGCGGGGGAGAGACATCTCCTCCCGGACCGTCACAGAGACTTCTCTCCCCTGCCGAGCACCTCTCTGGTGCGATGTGGGGGAGATTTCTCCCCCACATGAGATGAGGGAGAAATCTCCCCCGCCATGAGCCGCTCCCTCCAACCAGCGTGGTGGTAACGGTGACTTCTCACCCCGCAGCCCATGTGGCAGGGGAGAGAAATCGCCCCTCCTGACCGATCCCACCGAAGCGCACGCCCAGCCCTCAAGGGCGAGGGCGCCCTACGAGGCGCCTTACGAGGCGCTCTACGAGGCGCCTTACGAGGCGTCCTACGAGGCGCCTTACGAGGCGCCTCATCGTGACGGCTCGAACAAGCAAAACCGCACGTCACAGGCCCGGTCAAGGGGGACCCGCCGCGCCGACTACTTCTCTATGAGCCCCCCAAAGGCACTGAGGACCCCAGCGAAGAGCAACAGACCAAAGCGGGAGGGCGACAGCCAGCCGAGACACAGCATCAGCGACAGCAACCAACACGGGCGGAGAGAACACGAGCGACCAGACGAGGAAACACGAAGTGCGCACCAACACGACCAAGCCGAAAAACCAGAGACGACGAGCAGAAGAACAAGCCGAAGCACAACAACAAGACGAAGAGACGAGACAACAGGCAGGACAGCGACGAAGCACAGGACACAGATCACGAACCGAGCGGACACCAGCAGACCGGCAGCCACGGACCCGGGGAACGCCTGCCGCCCCGCCCAGCGAAACGCTGAACGGGGCGGGAAGGAAGAGGGGGCGCGCCGGGAAGCGGCGCGCGGGGAAGGGGGCGCCGGGTGGCGATCGGCTACGCGGCGGCCTGGACCATCCGCCACGCGGCCGCGCGCCCGCTGGCACTGAAGCGGTCGGCCGCGTCGACACGTAGGGCCCGTGCTCGCATGAACGCAGCGGCGGCGACAGGATCCCCGCTCGCCGCGCGAGCGAGTAGGGCAGTGAGCTCATCGGAATGCATGACGTGACCTTTCGTCGGTAGGGGGCAGTCAGACTTGGGGGTTGTCGGCGTAGCTCAGAACGATGCGCGAACTGTTCGCTTCCTCGCTGGAAAGGCAAAATCCGGCGATCTCAAGGGCGGCAACCACCTTTGCCCGAACGCCGCCGTCCTCTCCGGTCCAGGGGGCAGGGGCCGTAGTCCTCTCCGCCTCCGTGGAGTACCACCACCACACCGAGACCCGGCTACCCCCGGTGTGGACGTAGACGCCACTCCCCATGCGCTCCATGTAGCGGGCCATCTGGAGATCGGCGGCGCGGAGCACCTGGGCCACAGCCTTTCCCAACCGCTCGTTCCCGTCGAGCACAGCGCGGTTCGCCTCCATGATCTCGTCCATGCCCTCCTGGGTGGCGGGCCGGTAGTGAGTGGTGGTACCGGTCCGCTCGAAGGTGACCTTGACGGACCCGTCGGGGGCAGGCATGGCCCCGTGACGCTCGGCCTGAGCGTGGACCATGCTTGCTTCGGTAAGCCCGCGTCCACCGCTTGACCCCTCGTACCAGTAGTAGCCGCTCGCAGGAGTGGAGAGACGTGCCATTGGTTTTTCCTCCAGTGTCGGTTGGATAGCAGGGGGCGCGCCGGGCAGCGCTGGGCACTCGCCAGAGAGGGGCGGGACTTGCGAAGGGCTCGGATACCGGGCTGACAGGCGTACGAGCCAGGGAGAGTGGCGCCGACGGGATTCGAACCCGTGACCTCGACCCTTATAAGAGGTGCGCTCTACCGCTGAGCTACGGCGCTTCGTGGTGCCTGGCCCCCCGGCCCAGGGGTTGTTTTGTCTCCCTGAGCCGAGGGTGTGGGTGGGGCGGCCCCGGTGGAGGGGCGGGGCCGCCCGGTCTGGTTGGGGGTTAGTTGGTGGTGTAGTTGTTGAGCTTTTCGGTGAGTTCGGCCTTGGCGAGCATCAGTGCCTGGATCTGGTTGTTGATCTTGTCGATTTCGGGCTGGATGGCTTCGGCGCGCTGGGTGTTGAGGAAGGCCGCGTACGTCGCCTCGCGCTTGGGGGTGGCCTTGTCGGCCTGGTAGACGCCGATCAGGGCGGTGACCAGGTCGCGGACCTTCTCGTAGGTGGTGGTGCTGGCCCGGCCGGAGGGGGAGTTGGTCGGGAAGTGCGCGGCGAGCACGGTGCGGCGGAAGTTGATCAGCGGCGCCTCCGTCGGCTGCTCGGCCTCCGGGTCCACGACCAGGTCGGCGGGGTTGACCAGCTGGTGACCGACCACGTACGGGTACTCGCCCTCGCCCAGCATCGGGACGTCGGTGCGCTCGTGACGGTCGATGCTGCCCTTGCCGAACTGAACGTTCAGCAGACCCTGAACCGCCGGGTTGAGCTCGTAGTTGGGGTGGACCACGACCGCGCCGATCGGGAAGGAGGCGCCGTCCGTGAACACGCGGGTCAGGTCGTAGATCGCCTCGCCGTTCTCGCCCGTCTCGACGGTGTAGGCGTAGGTGGCACCGGCCGGAGTGGTGAACGTGGTGGCCTTGGACATGAAGATCCCCTCCATCAGGGTCAGTTGGTGGTTTCTCGGCCGGTTCTTCGTTCCCCCGACCTCGTGGTAACTACAGTACACACCGAACCACGAACTTGCAACACCCCGGAACGGGTCACCCCTACAACGCTTCACTGAACCAGACGCCAACTAGAAACTTCATCGCCGACCACCACCCCACCCCGAGCCGAGAGCACCCTGTGCGACCCGCGCGACCCTGATCGGCCGCCCACCCTCGAAGCGTCCTGCCCGCCACCCGAACCGCCCCCCGGAAAGCCCGAACCGCTCCGACCCGCACGCGAATCTAACGCCCCGGAAAGGCCCCGCGATCACCCGCCCGCGAATCTAACGTCACCCCCACGCATGCCCATTGGGGCGCATCCGGATCTAACGCCGACCGGACGCCGAATCTAACACCCCATCAAATCCGGGGAGCGCGAATCTAACGCCACGCTAAAACGGCCCGAACAACCCCCGCGCGCCCCTCCCGGTTGCCA
>NZ_SRIC01000103.1 GCF_004684775.1 Streptomyces sp. MZ04 | reverse complement strand
CCAGATGTGTTTAAGAGACAGGGGGAGGGGGCGTTACGGGCGTACAGGCGTCGTCCACGTACGACTCGGGCCGCAGGCGGTGCTCCAGCGCCCAGTCGAGCAGTTCCTGCTGTTGCTGCCCCTTGGCGTGACGCGCGAAGAACTCGACGAGGAGCACGCACGGGAGCGGTTCGCCGGGCCGGGCGTTGAGCGTGGCCGCGTGCAGCACCGCCGACCAGGGTTCCGTGCAGTGCGGCGGCAGCGGATCGGGATGACGGCCGAGCGCCTCCTGGAAGGCGCCGACGACATCGAGCACTTCCAGGCCGCTGAGCAGCGCCATCAGCCGTTCCCAGCTGTGGGGCGGGAAGACGGGCACCTCGGCCAGCGCGATGGCCGTCCGTACCCGCGCCATGTGGCGGGTCTCGCCCTCCAGGGCCGAGACGACGGTGCCGAGCACCTGGAAGCCGTCCGGGTAGGGCATCACTTCCTTGAGCAGGAACAGCAAGGCGATGCGCCGGCGGCTGCTGTCCTGCACGGCGATGGTGGCCCCGAGCGCACGGCTCACCTGGCGCGCGCACTCGTGGAGCAGCGCGGGCTCCTCGAAGGACGGGACGGCGTCCAGCGCGTCGAGGAGGATTTTGGGTGGCCCCCAGGATCCCCGGGATGCCGTCATGGGGTCTCGTCTCCGGGCGTCGTCGGCCACAGCTCCTTGAACAGGTCGAGCGCGGCGATAGCGGGCTGCGACTCGTCGTCAAGCAGGCGCAGGGCGTCGAGCAGGGCCTGCCTGCCCCCGCGGTGGTCGGCGCAGCCCTGGACGATGTAGAAGAGCTGAAGCCGGAGGCGGGGGCTGCCGCGCAGGGTGCGCCGGATGCGGGTGGGCAGCAGGCGGCGCAGTGCGGCCGCCCCGTCCTCCTCGATCAGCGGCACATTCAGGAGCGCGTCGGCCAGGGCGAACTGGTCCTTGTCGGACGGCGGCTCCGGTGCCCGCCGCTGCGTGCCGGACCCGGCAGACTCCACCATCGGGGACAGCGGCGGCCACATGCGCGCCGCGGCTTCCAGGGGGAGCATCCAGGCCACCTTGGCCTGCTGGTCGGTATAGGCGGCGGTGATCATTCCGATGACCCGGCGCGCCGCCGGATCCCAGACACCGGCCCCGCTGAATCCGTGGCCGACCCGGGCGCCCGCCGCGGAGAGCCCCTCGATCTGGATCCAGTCCCGCTGTGGGCCGCCGCGTCCCGCGAGGCGGGCCGATGACCACAACCCGTCGGGTGCGCCCGGCGGATGGCCGTACGCGCTCACCTCACGGCGGTCCGGATCGCCGCACGGGCCGACCCGCGCGGGCAGCAGGTCGTCGGGCGGCGACCAGTCGGTGCGCAGGACGGCGAGGTCCCCGTCCGACCCCCCGGCCAGCGGGCCGGGGAACCACCCTCCCGGCGCGACGCCCGCCTCACCGGCCGGGCTGTCCGGACAGCCCGGGGCGTCGATGAGAACGGGGCCCTCCGGCCGGTCCCTGCCCGCCCCGACGGCCGACGCCACCACATGGGCGCAGGTCAGCACGACACCCGGCATCACCAGGATGCCGGCGCCCTGCACGGCGCCGCGCGGTGACAGAACGCGGACCCTTCCTAAGGCCGCAACTCCCGTATCCCCCATGGCCACTGCCACGTCCCTTCCCCCGGCGCGGAGCCGTCGTCGGACGCTCCGCAGATGAAGACGCTCCGCACAGCAACCAGCGTACGAAGCGCGGGCGCGCGATACACGGGCTACGCGCATCCGGGAGCTTTACCGGAGATGTCCGGGACGAATCATCGAAGTACGTCCGGGTGCCCGACGGCACGCGAGCGGCGTACCGCGCGACAGGGGTTTCGCGACCGCCGAGCCGGCGGAGCGGGTCACGGCCTCAGGGCCAGACAAGGCAGTACGCCTGATGCCCCGCGTCATGCAGCCGGTGGCTGAAGTCCTGCCATTCGTGCAGGAGTTGGTACACGTTGAACGCGTCGCGCGGGCCGCCGCGGTCGGGGACCGTGGACCAGATGAACGCCGCGGCGCCGACCGACTCCTCGCCGATGCCGCGCAGCGGGTCGACGACCGTCATGGGGAGCTTCACCACGGCGTAGTCGGGGTGCAGGACGACCAGTTCGAGCGGGGGGACCTTGTGCAGGGGTATGCCCTCGATGCCGGTCAGGACCATCGCGGCCACCGTCTCCGGCTTGATCTTCGTGAACATGCCGCCCATGCCGAGCTCATCGCCGCCCAGCTCCTCGGGGCGCATCGAGATGGGCACACGGGCGGCGGTCGCGCCGTCCGGGGCTCCGAAGTATTTGTACGTCACCCCGCCCACCCGGCCACTCCTGGTTGCCGCCCGGTCCTGCTCCGAATCGCCCAGCTCCGACGTCCGTGGTGTCTGCTTGTCGGCCGCTTCCGCCTCGCGCCGGTGCTTGCCGATCCGCCGGGCACGCCGGGGACCCAGGCCGTCGGTCCCCTCGCCCAGTCCGCCACCGCGATGCATATCTCCACCCGACTGCTTTTCCAGGGCGCCCCGCCCCTGCTTTTCTAGGCCTCGAGGCCCCCGCCACGCAACCCGATCATCGTGTCAGTGACCTCCCCCACGGTCACCCGCTAAAACGTGGGGTGAAACACCTGTCCGCAGGATGCCCGAACCCTCTGACACCATGGCTCGTGTGAGCTTCCCGTATAGCGCCCCAGTTTCGCAGACTCTTTTCGACCGTGCGGCGGCCGTGACGCCCGGCGGTGTGAACTCTCCCGTGCGCGCGTTCCGCGCTGTGGGTGGTACGCCCCGCTTCATGGTGTCCGGTACCGGTCCGTACCTGACGGACGCCGACGGCCGTGAGTACGTCGACCTCGTCTGCTCGTGGGGGCCGATGATCCTCGGCCACTCCCACCCCGATGTGATCGCCGCCGTCCAGGAGGCCGTCGCGCGCGGCACGTCCTTCGGCACCCCGGGTGAGGGCGAGGTCGCGCTCGCCGAGGAGATCGTCGCCCGCATCGAGCCCGTCGAGCAGGTGCGGCTGGTCTCGAGCGGTACCGAGGCGACGATGTCCGCGATCCGCCTCGCCCGCGGATTCACCGGCCGCGCCAAGATCATCAAGTTCGCCGGGTGCTACCACGGCCATGTCGATGCCCTGCTCGCCGCCGCCGGTTCCGGTGTCGCGACGCTCGGTCTTCCGGACACCCCCGGCGTCACCGGCGCCCAGGCGGGCGACACCATCGTCGTCCCGTACAACGATCTCGAAGCGGTGCACGAGGTCTTCCACCGGTACCCCGGAGAGATCGCGTGCGTGATCACCGAGGCGTCGCCGGGCAACATGGGCGTGGTGCCGCCGCGGCCGGGCTTCAACGAAGGCCTCAAGACCGCGTGCGCCAAGAACGGCGCTCTCTACATCTCCGACGAGGTCATGACGGGCTTCCGCACGTCGAAGGCCGGTTGGTACGGGGTCGACGGTGTGCGCCCCGACCTGATGACCTTCGGCAAGGTCATGGGCGGCGGCTTCCCGGCCGCCGCTTTCGGTGGTCGCGCCGATGTCATGGCGCACCTCGCGCCCGTCGGGCCGGTCTACCAGGCGGGCACGCTGTCCGGTAACCCCATCGCGACGGCCGCGGGCCTCGCGCAGCTGCGGCTCCTCGACGACGCCGCGTACGCGAAGGTCGACGCCGTATCCGAGCAGCTGCGCGGACTCGTGACCGAGGCGCTCACCAAGGAGGGCGTCGCGCACCGGCTGCAGAACGCGTCGAACATGTTCTCCGTCTTCTTCACCGAGCGTGAAGTGCGGAACTACGACGACGCGAAGAAGCAGGAGTCGTTCCGCTTCACCGCCTTCTTCCACTCGATGCTGTCGCAGGGCGTGTATCTGCCGCCGTCGGCGTTCGAGTCCTGGTTTGTGTCCACCGCCCACGACGAGCGGGCGATCGAGCGGATCGCCGCCGCCCTGCCGGGCGCCGCGCGCGCGGCCGCGGAAGCTACGGAGGTCACCGCATGAGCGGTACGGCACCGGGCGACGAGCTCACCGTCGTCCACGTGATGCGCCACGGCGAGGTGCACAACCCGGAAGGCATCCTCTACGGACGCCTTCCCGACTACCACCTCTCCGAGCTCGGCCGGCAGATGGCCGACCGGGTCGCCGAGCACCTCGCGTCCCGCGACATCACGCATGTCGTCGCCTCTCCGCTGGACCGCGCCCAGGAGACGGCCATGCCGATCGCCAAGGTGCACGGCCTCGACCTCGCGACGGACGGCCGGCTCATCGAGGCGGGCAATGTCTTCCAGGGCAAGACCTTCGGCGTCGGCGACGGCGCGCTGAAGAAGCCGGAGAACTGGAAGCACCTGGTCAACCCCTTCAAGCCGTCCTGGGGCGAGCCGTACGTCGAGCAGGTCGTGCGGATGATGGGTGCCCTGGACGCGGCGAAGGACGCGGCCCGCGGGCATGAGGCGGTGTGCGTCAGCCACCAGCTGCCGATCTGGATCGTGCGCAGCTTCGTGGAGAAGCGGCGCCTCTGGCACGACCCGCGCAAGCGGCAGTGCACGCTCGCCTCGCTGACGACGTTCACGTACCGCGGCGACAAGATCGTGTCGGTGGGGTACACGGAGCCCGCGCGGGATCTCGTCCCCGCGCATCTCCTCGCGGGCGCCAAGCCGGTGAAGGGGAAGGGCAAGGCGTTCGGAGCGTAGCGCTCCGCTGGAATTGGCGTGATGTGTCGTCGTTCGTCTGCGGCGGCGTTGTGGCTTGTCGCGCAGTTCCCCGCGCCCCTACGGGGCGCCTACGCCGGGTAATGGGTTCACGACTGTATGTCCGTTCTTGGTAAAAGGCACCAAATATATGCCTAGTTGCCGGAACCCCTCTGTTCTTCGCGTCCTCTAACGGGTCGTCCGTCCTGCGTGACCTGCATGGACGGGCCGAGGGTGCGACGAACAGGGGATGGAATGCGCGACATCAGTCGCAGGGGAATGCTGGGCCTCGGGGCCGGTGCCGCGGCCGCTTTGGGAATGGCGGGCTGTGGCGCCGGCGGCGCAGGCGGCGACAGCCATTCCGCGGGTTCCGCCAAGGGCGGGGGCACCGGCGGCGAGAAGCCTTCGGCGAAGCCGATCGGTGACGGTTCGACGGCTTTTACCGGGCAGCAGCCCCGGCAGCCCGCCAAGCCCGTTCCGCTGGAGCCGGGGCAGACGCCCCCGCAGTTCGTGATCTTCTCCTGGGACGGTGCGGGCGAGGTCGGCAACGGTCTCTTCCCGCGTTTCCTGAAACTGGCCGAGGACTATGACGCGCGGATGACGTTCTTCCTCTCCGGGCTCTATCTGCTGCCCGAATCGAAGAAGCGTCTCTACCGTCCGCCGAACAATTCCGTGGGCGCATCCGACATCGGCTATCTCACCGACGGCCACATCAAGGAGACCCTCAAGTACGTCCGCCAGGCCTGGCTCGAGGGCCATGAGATCGGCACGCACTTCAACGGGCACTTCTGCGGCGGAACCGGCAGCGTCGCCAACTGGACGCCCGCGCAATGGCAGGACGAGATCGACCAGGCGACGTCCTTCGTCAAGGAATGGCGCACCAATACCGGCTGGACCGATCTGCCGCCGCTGCCCTTCGACTACGACAAGGAACTCATCGGCGGCCGCACGCCCTGCCTCCTCGGCCAGGACAATCTGCTGCCGACGGCGAAGAAGCTCGGCTGGCGCTATGACGCCTCATCGCCCGGCGGCCGTCAGCGCTGGCCCGAGAAGAAGCTGGGGATCTGGGATCTGCCGCTGCAGGCCGTGCCGTTCCCCGGGCACTCCTTCGAGGTCCTCTCGATGGACTACAACATCCTCGCCAACCAGTCGCAGAACTCCACGAAGGCGCCGCCGGCCAACTACCCGGGCTGGCGCAAGCAGGCGACCGAGGCCTATATCGCCGGGTTCAAGCGGGCCTACGAGACCAACCGCGCGCCGTTCTTCATCGGCAACCACTTCGAGGAGTGGAACGGCGGCATCTACATGGATGCCGTCGAGGAAGCCCTCAAGCACATGGCCGGGAAGAAGGACGTACGCCTCGTCTCCTTCCGGCAGTTCGTCGACTGGCTCGACGTCCAGGACCCCAAGGTGCTCGCCGAACTCCAGGGCCTCGACGTCGGGCAGCTTCCCTCCGGCGGTTGGAAGGGGCTGGGAAAGGCCGCCTGAAATGGGACTTTCCGCTACTGCGGGGGGTGCGGAAGATCCCCGAAACAGACATGCGAAACTTTTCACATGAGTGCCGCCTGCCGCGCCCCCCACAGCACGAACCGCAGTCGTAGCCGCAGCCGCGCCGCCCTTCTGGGCGCTGGGGCCGCGGTCGCCGCGCTGACTCTGTCGGCGTGCGGCTCCGGAGGTACGTCGGGAGGGTCCGGGAACACGAACTTCGTCACCGGCTCCGACGGCATCGCCACCCTCGGCAAGGGGGAGCGCACGGACGGCCCGAAGATCGAGGGCGAGACCCTCGAGGGCGAGCGGCTGAACCTCGACGACTACAAGGGCAAGGTCGTCGTCCTCAACGTCTGGGGTTCCTGGTGCCCGCCCTGCCGGGCCGAGGCGCCGAACTTCGTGAAGGTCGCAGGCGCCACCAAGGACGAGGGCGTGCAGTTCGTCGGGATCAACACCCGCGACAACGACAAGGGCCCCGCCCTCGCCTTCGAGAAGGACTACAAGGTCCCCTACCCGAGCCTGCACGACCCGATGGGCAAGCTGATGCTGCGCTTCCCCAAGGGCACGCTGAACCCGAACTACATCCCCTCCACGATCGTCATCGACCGGGACGGGAAGGTCGCGGCACGCTCGCAGCAGCCGCTGAACGAGAAGAAGCTGCGCAAGATGATCGACCCGCTGATCGCGGAGAAGTGATGTCCTCGTGATGTCTCACCTCGCCGCCGCCGTCGGTGAACCGAACCAGACCGTGATGAACGGGGCGCTCCTGCTCGCGCTGCCCGTCGCCCTCCTCGGCGGTCTCGTCTCCTTCTTCTCGCCGTGCGTACTGCCGCTCGTGCCGGGCTATCTCTCGTACGTCACCGGGGTCGGCGGCACCGATCTCGCGGAGGCCAAGCGGGGGCGCATGGCCGCCGGCGCCGGGCTCTTCGTGCTCGGCTTCACCGCCGTCTTCGTCTCCACCGGCGCGCTCTTCGGCTACGCCGGACAGAATCTGCAGGAATACCAGGACGTCATCACCAAGGTGCTCGGCGCGCTGATGATCGTCCTCGGCATCTTCTTCATGGGGCTCATGCCCTGGCTGTCCCAGCGTGAGTTCCGCTTCCACAAGAAGCCCGCCGCCGGGCTCGCGGGAGCTCCGATACTGGGCGCGCTGTTCGCCGTGGGCTGGGCGCCCTGCGTCGGACCGACCCTCACGTCCGTCAACACCCTGGCCCTCGACCAGGCGAGCGCGGGCCGCGGGGCCATACTGAGCGTCGCGTACTGCCTGGGACTCGGCGTCCCCTTCATCCTCGCGGCCATCGCCTTCCGCAAGGCGCTCGGCGCGTTCAGCTGGGTGAAGAAGCATTACGTCTGGGTGATGCGCATCGGCGGCATCATGATGATCGCGACCGGACTGCTCCTCGTCACCGGCGTGTGGGACGGCATCGTGCAGCAGATGCAGGTCTGGTCCAACGGCTACACGGTGGGGATCTGATCCATGAGCGACACGAAGACGAGCACCAAGACGAGCACCAAAGCCACGGACGACGGCACGCAGGACCTGGGAGCCGCGGGCGCCCAGCTGTCCACCGCCCCCGTGGACCGGCTGATGCCCGGCTCCTTCGGCGGCAAGCGCGCACCCGGTGCCGCGGGCTCGCTGGCCTGGGCGGGCCGCGAAGTCGTCGGCTGGGTGCGCTGGATGTGGCGGCAGCTGACCTCCATGCGGGTCGCGCTGCTGCTGCTCCTGCTGCTCTCGCTCGGCGCGATCCCCGGCTCGCTGATCCCGCAGACCAGCATCGACGAGCTGAAGGTCCAGGACTTCAAGAAGGCGCACACCACGCTCGCGCCGATCTACGAGAAGTTCCAGCTGTTCGACGTCTACAGCTCCGTGTGGTTCTCGGCGATCTACATCCTGCTCTTCGTCTCCCTCATCGGCTGCATCGTGCCCCGCACCTGGCAGTTCGTCGGTCAGCTGCGCGGCCGCCCGCCGGGCGCCCCCAAGCGCCTCGAGCGGCTGCCCGCGTACACCACCTGGCGCACCGAGGCCGAGCCCGAGCAGGTGCACGAGGCCGCTCTGAAGCTCCTCAAGGGGCGCCGCTTCCGTGCGCACACCACGGGCGGGCAGGGTGCCGCCGAGGCTTCCGTCGCCGCGGAGAAGGGCTATCTGCGCGAGGCCGGCAACCTCTTCTTCCACCTCTCGCTGATCGTGCTCCTGGTGGCCTTCGCCGTCGGCGCGCTGTTCAAGTCCGAGGGCGGCAAGCTCGTCGTCCAGGGCGACGGGTTCTCCAACACCCTCACCCAGTACGACAACTTCAAGTCCGGCAGCCTCTTCGACACCGACGAGCTGGCGCCGTTCAGCTTCAAGCTGGACAGCTTCGAGTCGTCGTTCGAGCGGTCGGGCCCCGAGCGCGGCACGGCCCGCGACTACCGGGCGAACGTCACCTACAGCGAGGGCGCGGACGGCGCCGAGAAGAAGAGCTACATCGAGGTCAACAAGCCGCTCGAAGTCGACGGCTCGAAGGTCTACCTCCTCGGCCAGGGCTACGCCCCGACCGTCACCGTCCGCGACAGCAAGGGCAAGGTCGTCTACAAGGCGTCCGTGCCGCTGCTTCCGATCGACTCGAACGGCACCGCCACCGGCGCCATCAAGGTGCTCGACGGCTACCGCGACAAGAACGGGAAGAAGGAGCAGCTCGGCTTCAACGCCTTCTTCGTCCCGACGTTCGCGGGCACCGGCAAGGGCAACATGTTCTCCCAGTTCCCCGCCCTGGACTATCCCGTGCTCGCGCTGTCCGCGTACCACGGAAGCCTCGGCGTCGACTCGGGTCTGCCGCAGAACGTGTACCAGCTGGACACCAGCAAGATGACGAAGTTCGAGGACTCCAAGGGCGATCTGCTGAAGCAGCGGATGCGGCCCGGCGAGACGATGAAGCTCCCGAACGGTGCCGGCTCGATCACCTTCGAGAAGGACATCAAGCACTGGGCCACCTTCCAGATCTCCCAGCAGCCCGGCAGCATGTGGGCGCTCGTCGGGGCGGTCTGCGCCATCGTCGGGCTCGCCGGCTCGCTGTTCCTCCAGCGCCGCCGCGTGTGGGTGCGGGCCGTGCGGGGCGCCGACGGCGTCACCGTCGTCGAGATGGCCGGGCTCGGCCGCAGCGAGTCCGCGAAGCTGCCCGAAGAACTGGCCGAACTCGCCGCACGCCTTCATGAAAAGGCGCCGGGCGCGCCCGATCCCGACCATTCCGACCCCACCCCCGATGTTGTTCCTGCCGAAGGGGCTGAGAAGTGAATCTCGCCACCACCCTCGCCGCCGAACCGAACGAGAACCTCGCGAGCATCAGCAATGTGCTGATCTACTCCGCGATGGCCGTCTACCTCCTTGCCTTCTTCGCGCACATGGCAGAGTGGATCCTCGGCAGCCGCAGCAAGGTCGGCCGCACGGCCGCCGCGCTGACCGCCGAGCCCGAGGCCGCCGCCAAGGCGCCCGCGGTCACCGTCAAGGCCAAGGGCGGCACCGCCGTCCTCGAGCGGCCGAAGGCGGCCCCCAAGGTCGTCACCCGGTCCGTGACCGGATCACGCGATGTGCCGGACGGCCCCGGTGCGGCGGCCGGTGACGAGAAGGGCGATCTCTACGGCCGTATCGCCGTGTCCCTCACCGTGCTCGGCTTCCTCGTGGAGTTCGGGGGTGTGCTCACCCGCGCCATGTCGGTGGAGCGGGCGCCCTGGGGCAACATGTACGAGTTCAACATCACCTTCTCCACCATGGCCGTGGGTGTGTACCTCTCACTGCTCGCGCTGAAGAAGAACGTGCGCTGGCTGGGCCTTCCGCTGATCACCTCGGTCCTCCTCGATCTCGGTCTCGCCGTCACTGTCTTGTACACCGCCAGCGACCAGTTGGTTCCCGCCCTTCACTCGTACTGGCTGTGGATCCACGTCTCCACCGCGATCTTCTGCGGTGCGGTGTTCTACGTCGGCGCGGTCTCGACGATCCTGTACCTCTTCCGCGACTCCTACGAGAACAAGCTGTCGGGCGGCGGTCAGCCCGGCCGCTTCGCGACCTCCGTCCTGGAGCGGCTGCCCGCCGCGGCCACCCTGGACAAGTTCTCCTACCGCGTGAACGCCGCCGTCTTCCCGCTGTGGACGTTCACGATCATCGCGGGCGCGATCTGGGCGGGCGACGCGTGGGGCCGCTACTGGGGCTGGGACCCCAAGGAGGTCTGGTCCTTCATCACCTGGGTCGCCTACGCCTGCTACCTGCACGCCCGCGCGACGGCCGGATGGAAGGGCCGCAAGGCCGCCTACCTGGCCCTGATCGCCTTCGGCTGCTGGCTGTTCAACTACTACGGCGTGAACATCTTCGTCACCGGCAAGCACTCGTACGCCGGGGTCTGAACCCCCGTACCGCCGTTGCCTCTTGAGGCCGGTTCCCGTGACCTGTGATCCCTGTGATCCAGGCCATGGGAACCGGCCTTCGTCGTACGGACAGATAAGGGGCGTGGAGATGAATCAGGGGGAACTTCAGGCACACCGGAGAGCCTTACGCGTCCGCATCAGGGACGGTGACGCGGACGCCTTCGGTGAGCTCTTCGACGCGTACGCGCGCTCCGTCTACAACCACGCCTACCGGCTGACCGGCGACTGGTCGGCGGCCGAGGACACCGTCTCGCTGACCTTCCTCGAGGCGTGGCGCCTTCGCGGCAAGGTCGACGTGGAGGGCGGTTCGCTGCGGCCGTGGCTGCTCGGCGTCGCGACGAACGTGACACGCAACGCGCGGCGCGCGACCCGGCGGCACGCGGCGGCCGTCGCGCGCCTGCCGCGGGCGGAGGCCGTCGCGGACTTCGCCGACGAGGTCGCCGGGCGCATCGACGACAAGGAGCAGCTCGCTCTCGTACGCAAGGCGCTCGACGCCCTGCGCCGTCCCGAGCGTGAGGTGCTCGCCCTGTGCGTGTGGTCGGGGCTCGACTACGCGTCGGCGGCCGCCGCGCTCGGCATCCCTGTCGGCACCGTGCGCTCCCGGCTCTCCAGAGCCCGTACAAAACTCGCGAAACATATGGAACCGCCTTCCGGGCGCGGACAGATGAGAGATGACCGCACCACCGCGGTCAGGCCCATCAGGGAGGGAAACCGATGAGCGAATTTCCCGAGCGCGACCTTCCGCCGGGCCGTCATCACCTGCTCAGGGAGCACCTGTTGACCGAGATCCGGCAGAACGAGACCGAGACCGAGACCGCGTCCGCGTCCGCGGCTTCGCCGAAGAAGACCTCCAAGCGCTGGTTCCGCCCCGCGCTCATCGCGGGAGCGGTGGTCGCGTCCGTCGCGGCGGGCGTGCTGGTCGCCTCGCCGTTCGGCGGCCAGTCGGCGCAGGCCGCGCCGTCGGAGGAGACCGTGCGGATGTTGGAGGACATTGCCGCGGCGGCGAAGAAGCAGCCCGTGCCCAAGGGCATCCGCGACGACCAGTACGTGTACATCAAGAGCAAGGGAGGCTACTTGGAGCAGGAGGAGGGCAAGCCCGCCAAGCTCGATCCCGTGCACCAGCGCGAGTTCTGGCTCTCGGTGGACGGCAAGCACGACGACCTGCTGCACGAGCCCGCCAACGGCTTCGACAACGAGGTCCTGAAGGTGGAGGGGGCGCCCATGCCGTCCGACACCAACTACCGCAACCTGGAGAAGCTGCCGACCGACCCCGTCAACATGCTGGACTGGCTCCACAAGGAGAGCGACGGCAGCTCCAGCGAGGACCAGGCCACCTTCGTGCTCGTCGGCGACCTCTCGTACGAGTCGCTGATGCCGCCCAAGCAGGCGGCCGCGCTCTACCTCGCGGCTTCGAAGATCCCCGGGGTCAAGCTGATCGACGACGCGGTGGACGCCGAGGGGCGGCACGGCGTCGCCATCGCGCGCGAGGACGAGGGGGAGCGTCAGGAGCTGATCTTCGACAAGGAGACGAAGCAGTTCCTCGGGGAGCGGCAGGTCGCGGTCGAGGATCTGCCGTACGGCCCGAAGAAGGGTGATGTGATCGGCCGCAACGCGGTCCTGGAGCGCACGGTCGTCGACAAGGCGGGCCAGCGCCCGTAAGCAGCGTCCGTAAGCAGCGTCCGTAAGCAGCCCTGTAGGCAGTCGCAGAGGGTGCGGAACGGGACGTACCGGGCCAGGCTTGTGCCATGAACGCGAGGATCGGGCAGGGCACAAGCCGGACGGAGGGCTCCACCGGTACTGGGGGGCCGACCCAGCACCTGCACTACGAGCTCCACCTTCCCCACCCTGTGGAGAAGGTCTGGGCGGCGGTCGCCAGCCCGGAGGGACTTCCGGGGTGGCTGGCCGCCGCCGACGTGCTGGAGCCCCGGCTCGGCGGCGCGGTCACGCTGCGCTGGCTCAACGGAGACGAGGCGGCGAGCCACTCCGGGCACATCACCGCCTGGGACCTCGAGCACGTCGCCGAGTACACGATCGACCTGCACGGACGCTGCCGCTTCCACCTCGAGCCGGCCGACGCGAAGACCGGCACGACCGTCCGCTTCACCAACGAGTTCACCGGCGACGACGAGCTGCGCCTCGACTGCCTGGCGGGCTGGCACAACCACTTCGAGTTCCTCGCCGACGCGCTCGACGGCCACCCGAAGGACTGGTCGACGTGGAGCCTGGACCGGTGGCGCGAGCTGCGCGAGCAGTACGCACAGGGGTGATCACCCCACCGTGATCACCCCACCGTGATCAGCTGCCGAAGGGGATGTCCTTCGGCGTGGCCATGCGGCGGGTCTCCGGGTGGGCCTTCACGTAGTCCGTGATGTACGAGAGCGACTCCCGCACCCCGCTGTCGTCGGTGCCGCAGCCCTTCACGCCGCTGACGCCGTCCGGGTAGCACGACATCCGGTTGCCGTAGATCAGGCTGTCCACGGCGGCGCTCCCGTCGGCGGAGTCGAGCAGGGTGGCGGCGCGGTCCCGGTCGCCCTTGCCCACCGTCCAGCCGACGGTCTGCGCGAGCTCTCCGGCGTCCCGGGGCTTCCTGGCGGCCTCCAGCTCCTGCCGGATGCTGCCGAACTTCAGGGCCATGCTGAACAGGCCGTTGTCCATGACGCGCTGGTTGCCGGGGATGTTCGGCCCGTGCTCGGCGAAGCCGTCCCGGACGTCGGCGTAGGCGCCGCTGTAGCTGACCGCTTCCTTGGAGTTCAGGTCACCCAGGGCGTTCTTCCAGCCGCTGCCGCCCTCCGTGCCGTAGAAGCCGTAGAGCACGCGGATGCCCCTGCTCTCCAGCTTCTCGCGCGCCATGTCCCGCAGTGCGGCCACCGAGCAGTGGCGCCACTCGGGGTCGCCGCTGTCGCACCAGTCGGGGTTCTTCATGTCCAGCCAGACGAAGGAGGCGTGACGTCCGCCGTCGTGCTCCTTCGCGATCTGGTCGAACATGTCCGACATGGTGTCGCCGGCGCTGGTGAGGGTGCCGTCGTGGTCCGCCCACCAGCCCTTGCGCCAGGCCGTGGCGTCGATCTCCAGCGCGTTGGCCCCGTTCCCGAGCGCCTTGGTCACTCCGCCCGTGGTCAGCACCCGGTGGGCGATGGCCCAGGTGGGGCGCTGCTCGGCGGTGTTCGGCGCGGCCGTGGCGGCTCCGGTGCCAAGGGTCGCCGCGGAGACGACCAGGGCCAGCGGGAGCAGTACGGCGCGAAGGCGGCGTGGGGCGGCGGCCATGAGGACGGGTCCTATCTGTTGCCTGGGCTGGGTGCTGGGTGCAGCACTGTACGTCAAGTTACCCGGGGGTAATTGAACGATGGCCGCTACTCCCCGATGTCCTCGTTCCACAACTCCGGACGCGCCGCGATGAACTCCTTCATCAACGTCACGCACTCCGGATCGTCGAGGACGACGATCTCCACGCCGTGCTCGGCCAGCCAGTCGTGCCCGCCGTGGAACGTCTCCGCCTCGCCCACGACGACCCGCGAGATCCCGAACTGCCGTACCAGGCCGCTGCAGTACCAGCAGGGAGACAGGGTCGTCACCATCGTCGTGCCCCGATACGTGCGCTGCCGTCCGGCATCGCGAAACGCCGCCGTCTCCGCGTGCATGGACGGATCGTCGTCCTGGACACGCCGGTTGTGCCCGCGCCCGAGCAGCGTGCCGTCGGCGCCGTACAGCGCGGCGCCGATCGGGATGCCGCCCTCCGCGAGCCCCCGCCGGGCCTCCTCGACGGCGGTCGCGAGCCATGCGCGGGCCTGTGCCTGATCCATGTACACACCCTTCGTCGTACACACCGTTCGTCGGACCCATCGTCCCCGCCGATGACCCCATCGGCAGGACGCCCCACTGGCTCGTGGACCAGGGCATACGCCCGCTCGTAGCTTCATGGGCATGACCTCAGAGAACAAGGGCACGGCCCAGCTCACCGCCGCGATGATGCTCTCCGGCACCCTCGGGATCTTCGTCGTCGAGTCCGGCGCGTCGGCCTTCAACGTCGTCTTCTTCCGCGTCCTGTTCGGCGCCCTCGCTCTCGGGGCGTACGCGTTCGCCCGCGGCTACTTCAAGAACCACGGCCTCACCCCGAAGAAGCTCGGACTCGCCGCGCTGGGCGGGGCGTTCATCGTCTTCAACTGGGTGTTCCTCTTCAAGGCGTACGAGGAGACCTCGATCTCGCTGGCCACCGTCGTCTACCACACCCAGCCGTTCCTGCTGGTCCTGATGAGCGCCGTCATCTTCCGCGAGCGGCTGACCAAGCATCAACTGGGGTGGCTGGGCGCCGCGTTCGCGGGGCTCGTGCTCGTCTCCGGGGTGCGGCCCGGCGACCTCGGCTCGCTCACCGGCATCGGCTTCGCGCTCCTCGCGGCCCTCCTCTACGGCCTCTCCACGCTCGTCACCAAGCGCGTCACCGGGGTACGCCCCCACCTCATCGCCCTCGTCCAAGTCCTCGTCGGCATCCCGCTGTTGCTGCCCTTCGCCGACTTCGGCGCGATGAGCGGCACGGGCGCGGGCTGGGGCTGGCTGATCGGGCTCGGCGTCATCCACACCGGTCTGATGTACGTCCTGATGTACGCGGCGTACGCCAAGCTCCCCACCGCGAAGATCGCCGTGCTCGCGTTCACCTACCCGGCGGTCGCGATGGTCGCCGACTGGGCCGTCTACGGGCACCACATCGGGATCGTCCAGGCGCTCGGCGTCCCGCTGATCGTGCTCGCGAGCCTGAAGATCAACCGCGCCAAGTCGTCGAAGACCGTGGTCAGTTCACCGGCTCCGCGGCCTGCTCCCGCACCAGCCGCACCGTCTGCTCGATGAACAGCCGCACATGGGCCGGGAGCCGCTTCCCCGTCCGCCACGCAAGCTGCGTGTGCAGTACGAACGGCGGCTCCCACGGCAGTGCGACGAGCACCCCCGAGGCCAGCTCGTCCCGCACCGCCATCCGCGGCAGCAGCGCCACCCCGAGGCCACCGGCGACCCCCCGCTTGGTGGCCTCGATCGTGCCGAACTCCATGAAGGGCGGTGGGGCGCCGTTGCGCTCGCGCAGCTCGTCCTCGAAGAGGTCGCGGTACGGGCAGCCCGGCTCCGTACCGACCAGCTGGACCGCCGCCAGATCACCCGTGGCGAGCGAACCGGCCCCGTGCGAGCCGGCCCCGTGCGAACCGGCCCCGTGCGAACCGGCCCCGTGCACCGCCAGCGGATGCGTCGGCGAGCAGACGAGCACCAGCGGCTCCTCCGCGAGCACCTCGGTCTCCAGGCCCTGATGTTCGGTCTCCCGCTCCATCAGGAATCCCACGTCGTACGTTCCCTGACGCAGCGCCTGCCGCGTCTCGTCGCCGAGGGTGGGCCGCAGCGACAGCTGCACCTTCGGGTAGCGGTGGTGGAAGAGCTCGAGGAGCGGCGGAAGGCGGTAGGAGGTCAGGGACTCCATCGTGCCGACCGCGATCGCGCCGCTCGGCTCCCCGGCGTCGACGACCGCCGCCCGCGCCTCGTCCGCGAGCTCGATGATCTGCCGCGCGTAGGGCAGCAGGCGTTCGCCCGCCGCCGTGAGGCGGATCCGGCTGCCGAGCCGGTCGAAGAGCTCGGCGCCGAGCGAGGACTCCAGGGAGCGGATCTGGCTGGTGACGCTGGACTGGGCGTACTTCAGCTCGGCGGCGGCCTGCGTGAAGCTCAGTACGGTCGCGACCTTCTCGAAGGTGATCAGCAGCCGTAGTTCCATCAGCCCTCGCTGCCCCTGTCCTTGTTCTTCTCGTCGGGGCCCTCGTCCCGCAGCGACTTCAGGAACTCGGGGTTGTCGTCCGGCGCCACCCACTGCCCGCCGCGCCCGCCGCGTACCGAACCGCCGCCGCCCGCGGGCCGGCGCACCTTGCCCGTGACGAACCAGGCGATCGGCCCGAGCAGCACTTCGCCGAAGAGCAGCACGATGATGACCCACACCACCTTCGGCAGATGCCTGACCTCCTTCTCCGGAGTGTTCAGGACGTCGATGAAGGCGTAGATCCACACCGCGAGGACCAGCAGGAACGGCAGATACCTGAGCATGGTTGCGCGATTCCCCAAGCGACGAAGGAAGGGCGGCGAAAGGGCCCCGGTGACGGGGCCAGGGTAGCCGGTGACCGATACTGGAACGCATGGCTTATGACGATCTTCGCTCCCTGCTCCGGGCTCTGGAGCGCGAGGGCGATCTCAAGCGCATCAAGGCCGAGGTCGACCCGTATCTGGAGGTCGGCGAGATCGTCGACCGGGTGCAGAAGTCCGGCGGTCCCGCGCTTCTCTTCGAGAACGTCAAGGGCTCGGCGATGCCCCTCGCGATGAATGTGTACGGGACGGACCGCCGCCTCCTGAAGGCGCTCGGCCTGAAGTCGTACAGCGAGATCAGCGACAAGATCGGCGGCCTCCTCAAGCCGGAGCTGCCGCACGGTTTCGTCGGTGTGCGCGAGGCGTTCGGGAAGCTCGGCGCCATGACGCACGTACCGCCGAAGAAGGTGAAGGACGCTCCCGTACACGAAGTGGTCCTCACCGGCGACGACGTCGACCTGGACGAGCTGCCCGCGCTGTTCACCTGGCCCGAGGACGGCGGCTCCTTCTTCAACCTGGGCCTGACCCACACCAAGGACCCGGACACCGGCGTCCGCAACCTCGGCCTCTACCGCCTGCAGCGCCACGACAAGCGCACCATCGGCATGCACTGGCAGATCCACAAGGACAGCCGCAACCACTACCAGGTGGCCGCCCGCAGGGGCGAGAAGCTGCCCGTCGCGATCGCCTTCGGCTGCCCGCCGGCGGTCACGTACGCGTCGACGGCCCCGCTGCCCGGCGACATGGACGAGTACATGCTGGCCGGATTCATCCAGGGCAAGCGCGTCGAGATGGTCGACTGCAAGACCGTCCCGCTCCAGGTCCCGGCGAACGCCGAGGTCGTCATCGAGGGCTGGCTCGAGCCCGGCGAGATGCTCCCGGAGGGCCCCTTCGGCGACCACACCGGGTTCTACACGCCGCAGGAGGACTTCCCCGCCCTGAAGATCGACTGCGTGACGATGCGCAAGCGTCCGCTGCTCCAGTCGATCGTGGTGGGCAGGCCGCCGACGGAGGACGGGCCCCTGGGCCGCGCCACCGAGCGTTTCTTCCTGCCCCTCCTCAAGGTCATCGTCCCGGACATCGTGGACTACCACCTGCCCGAGTCCGGCGGCTTCCACAACTGCGCGATCGTCTCGATCGACAAGAAGTACCCGAAGCACGCGCAGAAGGTCATGCACGCCATCTGGGGTGCGCACATGATGTCGCTGACCAAACTGATCGTGGTCGTGGACAAGGATTGCGACGTCCATGACCTGCACGAAGTGTCCTGGCGCGCGCTCGGCAACACCGACTACGCACGCGACCTGACGGTGGCAGAAGGTCCCGTCGACCATCTCGACCACGCCTCCTACCAGCAGTTCTGGGGCGGCAAGGCGGGCATCGACGCGACGAAGAAGCTGCCCGAAGAGGGATACGTACGGGACGGGGGCTGGCCGAACATGGTCGAGTCCGACCCGGAGACGGCGTCGAAGGTCGACCGCCGCTGGAAGGAGTACGGGCTCTAGATGAGTGCTGATTCAGCGACCCCGGATCTCTTCGGCCCGGAGCCCGCGCCGCCCGGCAAGGTCAGGGCCTTCCTGCGCCTCGTCATGATCGAGCACTCGGTCTTCGCGCTGCCCTTCGCGTACATCGCGTCCCTGACCGCGATGTACCAGTGGGACGAGAACATCCACTGGGGGCGGCTGCTCCTGGTGACCATCTGCATGGTCGGCCTGCGGACGTTCGCCATGGCGGCGAACCGGATCATCGACCGCGAGATCGACGCCCGCAACCCGCGCACCGCCCACCGCGAACTCGTCACGGGCGCCGTCTCGGTGAAGTCCGCGTGGACCGGCGCGCTGATCGCGCTCGTCGTGTTCCTCGGCTCGGCCGCGCTGCTCAACCCGCTGTGCCTGGCGCTCGCGCCGATCGCGGTGATCCCGATGGTGGTCTATCCGTACGGCAAGCGGTTCACCAACTTCCCGCAGGCGATCCTCGGCATCGCCCAGGCGATGGGCCCGGTCGGCGCCTGGATCGCGATCACGGGGGAGTGGTCCGGGCAGGCGGTGATCCTCGGGCTCGCCGTCGGCGTGTGGATCGGCGGCTTCGACCTGATCTACGCCTGCCAGGACGTGGAGACGGACCGCGAGGTGGGCGTCCTGTCGGTGCCCGCGCGCTTCGGCATCCCGGCCGCCGTCTGGGGTGCGCGCGGCTGCCACCTGCTGACCACGGCGCTGTTCGTCTGGTACGCGGCGTCCACCGACGCGGGCGGGTTCTTCTGGCTCGGGATCGCGGTCGTCGCCGGTGCGTTCGTCTACGAGCACTCGATCGTTAAGCCCCATGACCTGTCCCGGTTGAACCGCGCCTTCTTCCAGGTCAACGGCTTCATCGGCGTCGCGTTGTTCGGCTGCGCGCTGCTCGATCTGCTGGTGCGTGGTCTCACCGTCTAGGCTCGCAGTGTGAACCCAGGAGAGACGCGGCGTAAGCCTTGGATCGTGGGGGTGTCCGGCGCCTCGGGGACCCCGTATGCCGCAGCTGTGCTGCGCGCGTTGCTGGCGGCCGGGGAGAGCGTGGACCTGGTCGTCTCGCGGGCCTCGCGCCTGACCGTGCTCGACGAGACGGGCATCGCCTTCCGGGACGCGCACTGGCAGGACGATCTGCACGAGTGGCTGGGCCGTGGCGCCGACGGGAAGCCGGGGACGTTCGACGTGCCGGTGGACGACGTGCGGTACTGGTCGCCCGGTGATCTGGCCGCCGGTCCCTCGTCCGGGTCGTACCCGACCAAGGGGATGCTGATCGTGCCCGCGTCCACGGCGTGCGTGGCGGGGGTGGCCCTTGGCCTCTCGAAGGACCTGCTGCAGCGGTCGGCGAGCGTGACGCTCAAGGAAGGGCGCCGCCTTGTCGTCTGCGTACGCGAGACGCCGCTGAACGGGCAGACACTGAAGCACCTGGTGAGCCTGGACGAGGCGGGCGCTGTCGTGCTGCCCGCCTCTCCGGCGTTCTACGCGGGGGCGACACACATCCAGGATCTGGTGGACTTCGTCGCCGGGCGGGTGCTGGATGCGGCGGGAGTGCCGCACAGCCTGTACCGCCGATGGGAGGGAGAGCTGGGCTCCGGCCCTCGGGGGGATTAGCGCTTCTTGGCGGCGCGCTTCGTGCGGCGCTCGCCCTTGGGCGCGGCGGTCTGATGGGCACGCGAGCGGTTGGCCAGGTCCTGAAGCTCGCGCATCCGGGCGTAGGCCATCTCGATCGAGTACACGGTGACTCACTCCTGAAGGATCGTCGTTGATCTGCTGAAATTGGGAAAGATTCACAGGGCGTTGACCCTGTTGCACCTTAGATTCTACACATAGACTCGCGGTATCGCTGAATAATGAAAGGCATCGCACCTATGGACGCCGTGGACAGGCAGCTCATCCAGGCCCTGCGGGAGAACGGCAGGGCCTCGTACGCCGAACTCGGCCGCCTCGTCGGCCTCTCCGGCCCGAGCGTCACGGACCGGATCAACCGCCTCGAAGCGGCGGGTGTCATCACCGGCTACCGCGCGACAGTCGACTCCGCCTCGCTCGGCCTCGGGGTCATCGCCCTCATCGGCATCTCGCTCTCGGACGCCGCCGACCACGAGGACGTGGCGCGCCGCCTGAAGGACCTGCACGAGATCGAGGACTGCTGGTTCATCGCGGGCGACGACTCGTACATGCTCAAGGTCAGGGCCAGCGACGTGGACGGCCTGGAGAAGACGATCCGCAGGCTGAGCGGCACGAAGGGCGTCTCCAGGACGCGTACGACGATCGTGCTCTCCACGAAGTGGGAGAACCGGGTCGGGGAGCTGCCCGAAGAGGTCCAGTGACGTAGGCGTACCGTGGGCGAGGCCTGATTTACGTAGACATTGGAGAGGCGGCCGGGTATGGACGCGGGGCTGAAGCGCGAGCTGGAGCAGAAGGTCCGGGCCGGTGAGCGACTGTCCCGCGAGGACGGCATCGCGCTCTACGAGTCGGACGACCTGGCCTGGCTCGGCGGTCTCGCCCACGAGGTGCGCACGCGCAAGAACGGCGACGTCGTGCACTTCAACGTCAACCGTCACCTCAACATGACGAACGTGTGCACCGCGTCCTGCGCCTACTGCTCGTTCCAGCGCAAGCCGGGCGAGAAGGACGCGTACACGATGCGCATCGAGGAGGCCGTCCGCCTCGCCAAGGCGATGGAGGGCGAGAACCTCACCGAGCTGCACATCGTCAACGGCCTGCACCCCAACCTGCCGTGGCGGTACTACCCGCGCTCCCTGAGCGAGCTCAAGAAGGCGCTCCCGAGCGTCTCCCTGAAGGCCTTCACGGCCACGGAGATCCACCACTTCGAGACGATCTCGGGCATGTCGGCCTCCGACATCCTCGACGAGCTGATCGAGGCGGGCCTGGAGTCCCTCACCGGCGGCGGCGCGGAGATCTTCGACTGGGAGGTGCGTCAGCACATCGTCGACCACCGCACCCACTGGGAGGACTGGTCGCGCATCCACCGCCTCGCGCACGAGAAGGGTCTGAAGACCCCGTGCACGATGCTGTACGGCCACATCGAGGAGCCGCGCCACCGCGTGGACCACGTGCTCCGGCTGCGTGAACTCCAGGACGAGACCGGCGGTTTCCAGGTCTTCATCCCGCTGCGCTACCAGCACGACTTCGTGGACATGAAGGACGGCAAGGTCCGCAACCGCCTCCAGGCGCGTACGACGATGGCATCGGGCGCGGAGGCCCTGAAGACCTTCGCGGTCTCCCGGCTGCTCTTCGACAACGTCCCGCACGTCAAGGTCTTCTGGGTCATGCACGGTCTGCAGACCACGCAGCTCGCGCTGCAGCACGGCGCGGACGACATGGACGGCTCGGTCGTCGAGTACAAGATCACGCACGACGCGGACGACTTCGGCACGCCGAACAAGCTGACGCGGGAGGACCTCCTCGACCTCATCCGCGAGGCGGGCTTCCGCCCCGTGGAGCGCAATACGCGGTACGAGGCGATCCGTGAGTACGACGGACCGGATCTGTCGCTCCGGGAGACGCCGCAGGCGATGCGGGTCTGAGCCGTCTTTTCTTGAACCGTGCGCGAGCCCCGGCCTTGAGGCCGGGGCTCGCTGCGTTGTCCGGCATGCGGAAGGGGGTTGAGGCGGGCTGGTGGTAATGGTTAATCTTGCCCGATGGCACTTACTTTTCGGTTGGATCCGGAGATCGACCCCGCCCTGCGTGACGGGGTTCTCGCGCTCTGGGCCGATGTGACCGATGCCGGTGGTGCCGTCGGATTCGTGCCGCCGGCGTCCCCCGACGAGATACGTCCGGAGTTCGTCCGGCATCTGGCCGCGATGGCCGAGGGCCGCGCACGGCTCCTCGTGGGGTTCGACGAGGACGGCGCCGTCGCGGCGACCGCCTTCCTCGCCCACAACACGCACCGGCTGATGACGCACTGGATCTGGCTGTACACCGTGATGGTGCACCCCCGCCACCAGGGCAAGGGATACGGACGGGACCTGATGGCCGCCGTGGCCGACGCCGCCCGCGGGCTCGACGGGATCGAGGCGGTCCGGCTGACCTGCCGGGGCGGCACCGGCGTCGACCGCTTCTACGCGTCCTGCGGATACAAGGAGGTCGGACGGGTGCCCGACGCGATCCGCGTCGCGCCCGGCGACGACCGCGAGGACATCATGATGCTGCTCCCGCTCGGCTGAGGCTCACCCCCTTGCTCGGTGCGACCCCTCCCATGCTTCACTGGAGGGGCTCGTCCTACTCGGGCCCATTTCGGAACGGAAGAGTGGATTGACATGCTCCGCTACACGCTGATGCGCCTCGGGATCTTCGCGGGCTGCTTTTTCGCGGTCTGGGGACTTGTCTATGCAGAGGTCCTGCCGAAGGGCCTCGGGGACTCCAACCTCCTCTGGGTGCTGCTGCTCGCACTCGTCGTCTCCGCGCCCATCAGCTTCGTGGTGCTGCGCAAGGAGCGCGACCGGGCCTCGATCCAGGTCGTCGAGCGCATGGAGCGGACCAAGGTCAACCTCGAGGCGAACCGCTCGCAGGAGGACCTCGCCGACGACGCGGCCCGCGCCCAGTCGTAAGGCCTCGCAGGGCCTCGTAAGCCCTCGTAAGCCCTCGTAAGGTCCCCGTAAGGTTCGTCACACAGATCTCGGCCCCGGTTCCGGAGCGACCCGCTCCGGAACCGGGGTTTTGTGCGTTTCAGGGGGTAGCCAGCCTCTGATTGGCTGCCCTAGCCTCAAACAAGACCTTTGATGTTCCCAAAGTTCAAGTGTTAACGTGTTCGGCATGAAGACAGCAGCCGCGCCCCACGTCCCCATGAGCGTTCCGCTCGTGGCGCGCCTGCATGTCGATCTCTGCCGCTGCATGTCCGCGGCCTGTCGTTGCCGTCGTTGAACAGCGCGAGCGAGCACAGCGCGAGCGACAAGCACGAAGTGACATCTGCACTGCAGCGGCGCCGTTACGGCCGTTCCGTCTGACCCCTCGCGGTCGCCGCTCCCTCACGTCCCCTGCCATTACCCGGAGTGTGTCCGTGTCCGCGAACTCCCCCGTATCCCCGGCGTCACCGTCGGCCGAGAAGCCGAAGTCCGGCTTCCGGATACCCAAGATCCCCTTCTGGGCCCAGATCCTCGGCGGTCTGGTCATCGGCGTCCTGCTCGGCTGGCTCGCCCGCAGCCAGGACATCTCCTGGCTGGTCACCACCCTGGACAAGGTGGGCAGCACCTTCATCGGGCTGCTGAAGCTGGCGGTCGCCCCGCTCGTCTTCTTCGCCATCCTGGTGTCGATCACCAACCTGCGTAAGGTCAACAACGCGGCGCGGCTCGCCTCCCAGACGCTGGTCTGGTTCATGATCACCTCGCTGATCGCGGTCGTCATCGGCCTCGCGATCGGCCTCATCACGAACCCCGGCGCCGGCACCGGCCTCACCCCGAAGGACGGCGCCAAGCCGGACGACGCGGGCTCGTGGATCGACTTCCTCACGGGGATCATCCCGACGGACGTCGTCACGCCGTTCACCGACCTCAACGTCCTGCAGATCGTCTTCATGGCCGCCGTCGCCGGTATCGCCGTACTGAAGATCGGCGACAAGGCCCAGCCGATCCTGGACCTGAGCGAGTCGGTCCTCGCCCTGCTCCAGAAGGCCCTCTGGTGGGTCATCAAGCTCTCCCCGATCGGCACCATCGGCCTCATCGGCTTCGCCATCGCCGACTACGGCTGGGACCTGATCTCCAAGTACGCGACGTTCACCGCCGACATCTACATCGGCTGCGCCCTGGTGATGTTCGGCGTCTACCCGCTG
Organism: Streptomyces sp. MZ04; assembly: GCF_004684775.1. GTDB lineage: Bacteria > Actinomycetota > Actinomycetes > Streptomycetales > Streptomycetaceae > Streptomyces. The sequence continues at coordinate 1,493 of NZ_SRIC01000103.1, read as the reverse complement.
CTGCTCGCGTTCGTCGCCAAGGTCAACCCGCTGCAGTTCTTCAAGGGCGCCTGGCCCGCGATCCAGCTGGCCTTCGTCTCCCGCTCCTCGGTCGGCACCATGCCGGTCACCCAGAAGGTCACCGAGCGCCTCGGCGTGCCGAAGGAGTACACGTCCTTCGCGGTGCCGTTCGGCGCCACGACCAAGATGGACGGCTGCGCCGCGATCTACCCGGCGATCGCCGCGATCTTCGTCGCGCAGATCTTCGACGTGCAGATGGGCATCAAGGAGTACCTCCTGATCGCCTTCGTGTCGGTCGTCGGCTCCGCCGCCACCGCCGGTCTGACGGGCGCCACGGTCATGCTGACCCTGACCCTGTCGACGCTGGGCCTCCCGATGGAGGGCGTGGGCCTGCTGCTCGCCATCGACCCGGTCCTGGACATGATGCGAACGGCTACGAATGTGGCCGGTCAGGCGCTGGTGCCGGTGATCGTCGCGGCCCGCGAGAAGATCCTCGACCGCGAGGCGTACGAGAACGCGTCGGCTTCGCCGCTCGACGACTTCGACGGGACCATGGACCAGCCGCAGGCGGTGCCCGCCGCCGCCTGATGTCCCCCGGCTCGTTCCCGCTGCCGCGCCCCGTTCCCGGATCTTTCCGGGGGCGGGGCGCGGTGGTTGTTCGGGGCTGACCGTAGGCTGGGCCATCTGTGCACAAGTTGTGTGGAAGGCGGGCGGCCGGGGGTGGGCGAAGTGAAGGCCGGGGTGGCTGGAGGGGACAGGGTTCCCGGAGCGGCCGGGAAGCGGCAGAAGCGGATGCCGCGGGCCGTGCGGGAGCAGCAGATGCTGGACGCCGCCGTGCGGATCTTCGGGCAGCGTGGTTACCGTGCCGCGTCCATGGATGAGATCGCTGAGGTCGCCGGGGTCTCGAAGCCGCTCGTCTATCTCTATCTGAACTCCAAGGAAGAGCTGTTCACCGCGTGCATCAGGCGGGAGGCGGCTGCGCTCGTCGCCGCCGTGCGGCGCGGGGTGAGCGGCGGTGGGCCCGCCGACCGGCAGTTGTGGGCCGGGCTGCGGGCCTTCTTCACGCACACCGCCGAGCGGCCCGACGCGTGGGCGGTGCTGCACCAGCAGGCGCGGACGCACGGGGAGCCGTTCGCCGCCGAAGTCGCCGTCATGCGCGAGGAGATCCTGACTTTCGTCACGTCCCTGATCGCGGAGGCGGCGCGGGAGGCGCACGGGAATCCGGCCCTGGCCGAGCGTGAAGTGGCGGGGCTCGCCCAGGCGTTGGTGGGCGCGGCGGAGTCGCTGGCGGGCTGGGCCAACGAGGACGCGTCCGTCTCCGAGAAGGAGGCCGCGGCGACGCTGATGAACTTCGCGTGGGCCGGGCTCGGGGATCTGATGCAGGGACGCCGGTGGTCACCCGGGGGGTAGTGGGGGTGTGGCGGTGACGGTGCCGGTGAGGTGGATGGTGCCGGTGGCATGGATGGTGCCGGTGGGGGAGCGCAGTTCGAAGG
>NZ_SRIC01000102.1 GCF_004684775.1 Streptomyces sp. MZ04 | reverse complement strand
GGTCAGGTGGCGGGGTCGGATCAGGCGGCCGGGGCGGCGCCCGCGCAGCGCAGCGCCGTGGCCGTGAGCTCGGTGAGGAGTTCGCCGGTGGCCTTCTCGTCCGGGGTGCCGAGCGGGTCGACGAGGACCTCGCCGATGGCGCCGGTGAGCGCGGCCGCGGTGATCTCCCCGTTCTGGGCGGGCAGTTGGCCGCCTGCCATGCCCTCGCGCACCACCTCGGCCCACAGCGCGCGGTAACGGCGGCGGAAGTCGAGGCGCTCGGCGCCGACCGCGGGTTCGGCGGGGGCGGCGAGCAGGGCGTAGGCCAGGCCGCGGTTCTCCAGGGCCCGGCGTGCGAACACCTCGACGCCGCGGACGAGGCGCTCGACCGGGTCACCAGGGCCGTGCAGCACCTCGCCGAGCACCTCCACCTCGCGTCCTGCGGCCCGCCGGAACACCTCGACGGCGAGCGCGGCCTTGGACGGGAAGTGCTGGTAGACCGAGCCGGCCGCGATCCCGGCCGAGTCGGCGACGGCGGTCACGGACGCCTGTGACCAGCCCACCTCGGCGACGACCGAGGTGGCGCAGGCGATCAGATGCTCCCGGGCGGCTTCGAGCCGACGGATCTCGGCAGGGGTCTTGCGGTAGGCCATGCAAGGAGTGAACCACCATTCAGATGTTCCCGCCAGAGGAGCAAAACAGGCAAACGCGTGCATAGGGTGATGGCTGGAGGTGGGCCCGTCAACGCCCTCGCCGCGATCAGTCCGTCCTGACCATGACCCGGAGGTGACCACGTGGCAGGACGCGCGGCGCGGATGCGTGAGTCGCTGTTCGCCGCCTATCCGGCACGCACGGTCGTCGCGGCGTTCGCCGTGGCGGTGCTCGCGGGCACGGCCCTGCTCGCGCTGCCCCTCGCCGCGTCGGACCACCGCGGGAGCGGCCTGATGACGTCGCTGTTCACCGCCACGTCGGCGGTGTGCGTGACGGGCCTCGCGGTCGTGGACACCGGCACGCACTGGAGCGGCTTCGGCGAGGGCGTGATCCTCGCGCTCGTCCAGATCGGCGGCTTCGGCATCATGACGATGGCGTCGATGCTCGCGCTGCTCGTCTCCGGCAGGCTGCGCCTGCGCATGCAGCTGACCGCCCAGGAGGAGACCAGGAGCCTGGGCATCGGGGACGTACGCCGCGTCCTTGTCGGTGTCGCCGTGTGCACGCTGGTCGTGGAGCTGGTGGTCGGCGCGATGCTCGCGCTGCGTTTCCGTTACGGGTACGGCATCGAGTTCGGTGAATCGGCGTACCTGGGCCTCTTCCACGCGGTGTCGGCCTTCAACAACGCGGGCTTCGGGCTGCGCCCAGACAACCTCGTCCGCTTCGCCCAGGACCCCTGGGTCACGCTGCCCATCGCCGCGGCCGTCATCCTCGGCGGCCTCGGCTTCCCCGTCCTGCTCGAACTGCTGCGCCACCGGCGCCGACGCCGCGCCACGGGCAGCCGCAACTGGACGCTGCACACCAAGCTGACGCTGCTCACCAGCTTCGTACTCCTCGCCGTGGGCACCCTCCTGACCTGCCTGATGGAGTGGACCAACGCCCGCACCCTCGGCGCGTACGGCATCGGAGACAAGCTCCTCAACGGCTTCTTCCACTCGGCGATGACCCGCACCGCGGGCTTCAACTCCCTGGACATCGGGGCGATGCACGCCTCCACGCTCCTGATGAGCTGCATGCTGATGTTCATCGGCGGCGGCAGCGCGGGCACGGCGGGCGGCATCAAGGTCACCACCTTCGCCGTGCTCGCCGCGGCGATCGCGGCGGAGGTGCGCGGCGAGCCCACCTCGGTCGTGATGCGGCGCGCGCTCTCCCCGAACGTCCTGCGGCAGGCGCTCACCGTCGCCCTGCTCGGCGTGGGCCTGGTGGTGACCGGCACCCTCGCCCTGCTCAGCGTCAGCAGGCTGCCTTTCGAGGCGGTCCTCTTCGAAGCCGTCTCCGCCTTCGCCACCGTGGGCCTGTCCACCGGCATCACCGCCGACTTCCCCGTCACGGGACAGCTGATCCTCGTCCTGCTCATGTTCATCGGGCGGCTCGGCCCCGTCACCCTCGTCTCGGCCCTCGCCCTGCGCGAGAGCACCCGCCACTACGAACTCCCCGAGGAGCGACCCGTCATTGGCTGACTACCTGCACGCCCTGCGCCGACTGGGGCGCAAGCGGCACACCGACCGTCACACCGACCTCCACGGCTCATCCGGCGCGGCCCGGCACGCGAGGGGTGGCGCGGACCAGCGCGTCGCCGTCATCGGCCTGGGACGCTTCGGCGAGTCCTTGGCGTACGAGCTGATGCGGCGCGGCCGGGACGTCCTGGGCGTCGACACCGACCCGCGCATCGTCCAGCGGCACAGCGAGGCGCTCACCCACGCCGTCGTCGCCGACTGCACCGATCCCGAGGCCCTGCGCCAGCTGGGCGTGCACGAGTTCACCAGCGCGGTCATCGGCATCGGCAGCGCCATCGAGGCCAGCATCCTGGTCACCTCCAACCTGCTGGACGCGAAGGTCCCCGACATCTGGGCCAAGGCCATCACCCGGCAGCACGGCCAGATCCTCGGACGGCTCGGCGTGCACCACGTCGTGCTGCCCGAGCACGAGATGGGCGAGCGCGTCGCCCATCTCGTCACCGGCGGCATGCTCGACTTCATCGAATTCGACGACGACTACGCCCTGGTCAAGACGGTCGCCCCCGAACAGGTCACCGGTCTGCCGCTCGGCCGCAGCCTGGTCCGCAGCACGTTCGGTGTCACGGTCGTCGGCATCAAGCGGCCCGGCGAGGACTTCACGTACGCGACGGCCGACACGGTCGTGGAGCGGGGCGACGTCATCGTCGTGACGGGCCGGATCGACGCGGTGGAGGTGTTCGCCACCCTCCCCTGACCGCATAAATCGCCCGCACGGTCCGCCCATACGCCCGCACGGTCCGCCCCCACATGCGGTACGCCGTCACCACCCCGACGCTCGGACCATGCGTACCCGTACACGACTTGCCGTCGCCCTCGCCGCCACCCTGCTGCTGTCCACCGCGTGCGGCAGCGACGACGACAGCGACGACGACAGCGAACCCGACCCGATGCGGGGCCGGCAGTGGGCGCTCGACGCGCTGAAGCTGCCCGGCGCATGGGACGAGACCAAGGGCGACGACACGGTCGTCGCGGTCGTCGACACCGGCGTCGACCTCGACCACCCCGACCTCAAGGGCCGCCTCGTCGACGGCCACGACTTCGTGGACGGCGACGACGAGCCCAAGGACATGAACGGCCACGGCACCCACGTCTCGGGCATCGCCGCCGCCCACACCGACAACGGAGTCGGCATCGCGGGCAGCGCCCCCGGCGCCAGGATCATGCCGGTGCGGGTGCTCGGCGCGGGCGGCACCGGGGACAACGCCCACATCACCAAGGGCATCGTCTGGGCCGCCGACCACGGCGCCGACGTCATCAACCTCTCCCTGGGCGAGAGCGGCCTGATGGCCCGTCTGCTCAAGGGCGGCGTCCTCAACAACGCCATCACGCACGCCCACGACAAGGGCGCGGTCGTGGTCGCGGCGGCGGGCAACGAGGGCACCGCGCTTCAGCCGTACAAGGTCGGCACACCCGTCCTGGTCGTCGGCGCCAGTGACCAGAACGGAAAGCCCGCGGACTTCTCCAACTTCGGTGCGCAGCAGGCGGTTTCGGCGCCCGGCGTCGGCATCCTCTCCACCCTGCCGACGTACAGGACGAAGGAGACCCTGAAGGACGACAGCGGCTACGGCGAACTGGACGGCACCTCCATGGCCGCCCCCTACGTCTCCGCCGTGGCGGCCCTCCTCCACCAGCGGGACCGCACCCCGGACCAGATCATGAAGGCCATCCGCGGCACGGCGAAGAACCCGGGCGGCCTCGCCGAGCTGGGCCTCGGCATCGTCGACGCCAAGGCCGCGGCCGCTGCCGCCGCCGCTGCCGCCGCTGCTGGCGCCGACAAGGACTGACCGCCGGCATGAACTATCCCGGAACCCTCATCCTGATCATGGCCGTCGCCGTCCTCGCGCCCCTCCTCGCGCACGGCGCGGGCCGCTGGGTCCGCATCCCCCTGGTCATCTTCGAGATCGTGCTCGGGATCCTCATCGGCCCCGACGTACTCGGCTGGGCCCATCAGGACGAGCTCATCGAGGTGCTCTCGGAGCTCGGCCTCTCCATGCTCATCTTCCTCGCCGGGTACGAGATCGAGTTCGCGGCCATCCGCGGCGACACCCTGCGCCGCTCCGTCCGGGCCTGGGGGTTCTCCCTCGCCCTGGGCCTCGGCATCGCCCTGGCACTGACCGGCCTCGACCTCTCCAAGAGCGTGGTCATCGGCACCGCGCTCACCAGCACCGCGCTGGGCACCGTCCTGCCGATCCTGCGCGACAGCGGCGATCTGCGCGGCCGCTTCGGCACCGTGATGATGGCCTTCGGCGCGGTCGGCGAGTTCGGGCCGATCATCGCCATGGCGGTGCTGCTCAGCGGCCGCGACCCCGGGGTGTCCACGGTGGTCCTCGCCGCCTTCGCGGTCATCACGGCGGCGGCGATCTACTGGGCCCTTCGTCCTCACCCGCCGTGGTTCGCCCGGATCATCCGTACGACACTGCACACCAGCGGCCAGTTCGCCGTCCGCTTCGTGATGCTGCTGCTCGTCTCGATGCTGGCCCTGTCGCACGCGTTCGGCCTCGACGTGCTGCTCGGCGCCTTCGCCGCGGGGCTGCTGACCCGGCTCGTCTTCCAGGGGGCCGCTCCCGAGAGCGGCGAGGAGGTACTCGGCAAGGTGGAGGCGATGGGCTTCGGCTTCCTCGTCCCGCTGTTCTTCATCGTCACCGGGATCAACTTCGACCTCGCGTCGCTGCTCGACGGCGGCCGCGCCCTCCTGCTGCTCCCGGTCTTCCTGCTGCTTTTCCTCGTCGTACGGGGCCTTCCGGCGTACGCACTGGCCCCGCGCGACCTGAACCCCTCCGACCGCAGGGCGCTGACCCTGTACTCCTCGACCTGTCTGCCGCTCGTGGTCGCGATCACCACGATCGGCCTGGACGAGAAGGTCCTCGGCAAGGGCGAGGCGGCGGCCCTGGTGGGGGCCGCCATGGTCTCCGTGCTGGTCTTCCCGCTGCTCGCGCTGAGGGTGCGGGCCAAGGCGGGCGAGGCCACGATGCCGGACGGGCCCGCGTCGGAGTCGGAGGCGTGGTGAGGCGGTCAGGCGCTCAGGCGAGCAGTTTCTCCTTGGCCGCCTGGAACTCGCCCTCGCTGAGGGCGCCCTTTTCCTTGAGTTCGGCGAGCTTGGCCAGCTCGTCGACGTGGCTCGCCTTGCCGCCGCCGCCTTCAGCGCTGCCGGCTGCCTTGCGTACGTAGTCCTTGAAGGCCGCTTCCGACGCCTGGGCCTGCTGGACGTCTCTTCGGCCCATGCCCTTGCCGCGGGCAATGATGTAGACGAGCACTCAGGAAGACGTCGAGGAGAGGGTAATCATCCATTCTTGAAGTCTGCCGCTGATGCCCCTTTACGTCCTGTTGGCGGCTTCTCTGCATGGCGGACCACCCGACGGTGCCTTTATCTGGACCTGTCCCATCCGGATCACCGGCGAGCGAGGACAGGCGCCATGGATGATGCTGCCGACGCGGCCGACGACGGCACTCCGTCCGACGCTCTGTCCACAACCGAACGGGCCGAACTCGCCGAACTGCGCACCAGGGTCGCCGCGATGGAGGCCCGTGCGGCCCTTGCCGCGAAGGGCAGGAAACACCGCACCCGGTCGTTCTTCGCCGGCGTACTCATCACGGTCGCGGCCCTGCTCGCACCGCTCGGCGCCGTCGCCGTATGGGCGAGCGGCATCGTCGGGGACACGGACCGCTACGTGGCGACCGTCGCCCCCTTGGCCTCGGACCCCGACGTACAGGCCGGTGTGACCAAACAGGTGACGGACGCGGTGATGGAGCGGGTGGATGTGAAGCTGCTCCTCCAACAGGTCGCCCCGGCCGACCGCCCCCGCCTCGAAGCCGCGCTCGGCAGGCTGGAAGGGCCCCTCACCAGCGGCCTGCGCGGCCTCGTCGAGTCGGTGACCGCCCGCTTCGTCACCAGCGACGCCTTCGGCACCCTGTGGACGGAACTCAACCGGCGGGTCCACCAGACGGTGGACGAAGCCCTCACCGGCAGCGGTGACGGCGCGGTGAAGCTGAAGGGCGACAAGGTCACCGTCGATCTGGCGCCCGTCGTGGAACAGGTCAAGCACCGCCTGGTCGACAGCGGACTGACCGTCGCGTCGAGGATCCCGGAGGTGCACACCGACTTCACGGTCATGACCTCCGACCAGATCGGCAAGGCGAAGACCGGCTTCCGCCTCCTGCAGCTGATGGGCGCCTGGCTCCCGGTCATCGCGGTGCTCCTGGCGGCCGGCGGCGTACTGCTCGCCGTCCGCAGGCGCCGGGCACTGATCACCGCGGCCCTGGCCGTCGCCGTGGCGGTCGGCATCCTGGGCATCGGCCTCTCCGTCTTCCGTGCGTTCTATCTGGACGCCGTGCCGGCCTCGATCAGCCCAGCGGCCGCGGGCTCGGTCTACGACGCCCTCACCGGCTTCCTGCGCACCACCGTCCGCACCACCGTCACCCTCGGCGCGCTGGTCGCCCTGGGCGCCTGGCTCAGCGGCCCCGGCAGATGGGCGGTGAAGGCGCGCGGCATGTGGCGCGCGGGAATCGGCGCCGTGCGCGGAGCGGCCGGCGTACCGACAGGCCCCGTCGGACCGTGGGTCCACGACCACAAGACCTGGCTGAACTGGGCGGTACTCCTCCTCACGGCCCTCGCCTTCGCCCTGTGGGACCACCCGACGGGCATGGTCACCTTCTGGCTGGCCCTGGGCCTGCTGGCGCTGCTGGCGGTAATCGAGTTCCTCGATTCCCTCGAAGCCGACGCATCAGCCCGGGCAAAGACCCCCCAGCCGAGCTGACCGCCAGGGCACCTGGCGGTCCGATTGAGTGGACTCGCGGGGACGTGTACGGCAGGAGAACCTCCCACCGGACTCCGGATGGTGCCGTTGGCGTTGCACCCTCAGCCCCGATCCGGAAGAAGCGCCCCGACATGCGACGTACTCACTCCAGACGTCTGTTCGCAGCTGCGCTGCTGGTGGCGTCCGTACTGGCCCCGATGGCGGCGACCCCGGCCACCCCCGCGACCGCGGTCAACCTCGCGGGCGTCGCCGTGCACGACAAGACCGCGGGCGTCGCCGTGCACGACAAGACCGCGGGCGTCGCCGTGCACGACAAGACCGCCGTGCACGACAAGAACGACTGCCCGCGGGAAGACCGCCTCGGCCGCGGCCTGACCACTCGCCTGGACAAGGCCATCGCGGGCGCCCGCCGGGAGGCCGGCATCCCCGGTGTCGCCGTCGGACTGTGGATGCCGGGCAAGGGCTGCTACGTCCGCGCGACCGGGATCGCCGACAAGGCCACCCGCCGGCCGATGAGCACGGACTTCTACTCACGGATCGGCAGCGAGACCAAGACCTTCACGGTCACAGCGCTGCTCGAGCTCGTCGACGACGGCCGGATCCGCCTCGACGACCCGATCTCCCGCTACATCCACGGCGTGCCGAACGGCCGCAGGATCACGCTGCGCCAACTCGCCGGGATGCGCAGCGGCCTGTACCCGTACACGGATGACAAGGGCTTCGTGCACGACCTGCTGAGCGACCCGAGCCGCTCGTTCACCCCGCGGCAGGTGTTGAAGTACGGCTTCAAGCACCACAACACCTTCAAGCCGGGCACGAAGTTCCAGTACTCCAACAGCAACTTGGTCCTCCTCGGCCTGGTGATCGAGAAGGTGACCGGCCAACGCGTCGCCGACGTCATCCACGAGCGGGTGCTCCGCCCGGCCCACCTCGACCACACGCTGTTCCCCGACGGCCCCGAGTTCCCCGAGCCGCACGCGCGTGGTTACACGAACCAGACGCTGAGCGGCAAGGTCACGGACGCCACGAACTGGAACCCGAGTTGGGGCTGGACGGCCGGGGCGATGATCTCGAACATGCACGACCTGCGCTGCTGGGCCAAGGTCGTAGCCACCGGCACACTGCTCACCCCGGAGACCCAGAAGCAACGCCTCAAGATGCTGCCGACCGGCCACCCCGGTACGAACTACGGCCTCGGCATCTTCTCGAGCGGCGGCTGGATCGGCCACAACGGCTCGATCCCGGGCTACGAGAGCGTGACGGTCTACCTCCCCTCGAAGAAGGCGACGTTGGTGGTGCTGATCAACACCGACATCACCCACGAAGGCCAGGAGCCGTCCTCACTGGTGGCCCGAGCAATCACCGAGATCGTGACCCCGAACAACGTCTACGACCGTCCGCTCCCCCTGCGCTAGCAGCCGGCGGGTGACGGGAATCGACGATCGAGCGGGTCGTACACCAATGTCTTCGCTGCCAGCAGGCCAGAATGAAGCCCTGTCCACGGCTGATTCGTCACCATGCAGCCATTGGACAACAAACAACCCCCAGGCTGACAACCTGGGGGTTCTCTATGGAGCGGGTGACGAGAATCGAACTCGCACTCTCAGCTTGGGAAGCTGATGTTCTACCACTAAACTACACCCGCGAAAGACGCCGCCTGAGACGGTGTCGTAACGTCGCACACTCTACCTCATGCCAGGCCCCGGGTGCTTTTCCCCGGGGCCTGGGTGTCGTTCGGGGCGTGGATGGCGCTGCGGGGCACGGGAGTTGGGGCGTACCGTGGGGGACCGGAGTGCCGCCTGGAGGGGCGCCCCTTTCGTCCCGTAATGTGTCCCTTCGTCGTCAGCCCGCGTACGTGCACCGTACGTGCACTGTGCGAGGGCTGCGAGCTCAACTACGGCTTTGGGGAAGGGACTCGAGGACTTGATGGAGCGCACCGTCGTCCGTTGTGCCGAAGGGCACGTGTTCAGCACCGCTTCGTTCCCGATGCAGAAGGCCGACCGGCTCGGGCCCGGCCGTCTCATCCGGTGTCCACAATGTGCCCGGCTGCGGCATGCCGTGCCGGTCACGGCGCAGAAGCGGTAGCGGGGCGCGACGTAACGGTCGCGGTCGGCAGCAGGAACGCGCGCGGGTCCGTCCGATTGGGGCGGGCCCGCGCGCTCTGCGTATCCTCGGTGCGTGCTTCTCTCAGACAAGGACATCCGGGCCGAGATCGACGCCGGACGGGTACGGATCGATCCGTACGACGAATCCATGGTGCAGCCCTCGAGCATCGATGTGCGGCTCGACCGCTACTTCCGGGTGTTCGAGAACCACCGGTACCCCCACATCGACCCCTCCGTCGAGCAGGCCGATCTGACGCGGCTCGTGGAGCCCGAGGGCGACGAGCCGTTCATCCTGCACCCGGGGGAGTTCGTGCTCGCCTCGACGTATGAGGTCATCAGCCTGCCTGACGACCTCGCGAGCCGGTTGGAGGGCAAGTCCAGCCTGGGACGCCTCGGGCTCGTCACGCACTCCACCGCCGGGTTCATCGACCCGGGGTTCAGCGGGCACGTGACCCTGGAGCTGTCGAACCTCGCGACGCTGCCGATCAAGCTCTGGCCCGGCATGAAGATCGGGCAGCTGTGCCTGTTCCGGCTGACCTCGCCCGCCGAGTCGCCCTACGGGTCGGAGCGGTACGGGTCGCGTTATCAGGGGCAGCGCGGGCCCACCGCGTCCCGCTCCTTCCTCAATTTCCATCGGACCCAGGTGTGACATCCAGCATGAGTGACGGCATGAGTGACGGCATGAGTGACGTGCGCGAGAACCTTACGTACGAGAAGTTCGGCGGCGCCGTGCGCGAGCTCGCGCAGACCATCGCCGACGACGGGTACGAGCCCGACATCATCCTGAGCATCGCCCGCGGTGGAGTTTTCGTCGCCGGCGGCCTGGCGTACGCGCTGGACTGCAAGAACATCCACCTGGTGAACGTCGAGTTCTACACGGGCGTTGGTCAGACTCTTGAAATGCCGGTCATGCTGGCCCCCGTCCCGAATGCGATCGACTTCTCGAACAAGAAGGTCCTGATCGCCGACGACGTCGCCGACACCGGCAAGACGCTCAAGCTCGTGCACGACTTCTGCCTCGACGCGGTGGCCGAGGTCCGGTCGGCCGTCATTTACGAGAAGTCGCATTCGCTCGTGAAGTGCGAATACGTGTGGAAGCGCACCGATGAGTCAGTCTGGATTAATTTCCCCTGGTCGGTTGAGCCTCCCATCACCCGGAAGCACACCACGGTGTTGGACGCGTAGTAGCAGGTCAGGGCCGAGGGACCACCATCTTGGTGGTCCCTCTTGCTATGTCCTGAACCGGGAGGGCAGGTGCGTCCTAGGACCACGCCCCACTCAGGATGCCCCCGCCCTCTGCGTAGGGCGGGGGTCCGGGAAGCCTCGGGGTACCCACGCTGCTCTCGTCTTTATGCGATGACGCGAATATTGGTGCTGCCGCATAGACGCTGCTCACGGCCCCCTCGTACGGTCGAGACAACGCCCCAACGGGGGCCAGTCGAAGGGGAGTCCGGCATGGCACGCGAGGAACTGACGCGACTGACAGGCAACGGCAACGGCGAGTGTGGCAAGGACGACTGTCCCAACGTCTACCGGACCGCCTCAGGCTCATTCGTCGTCCAGGGCGATATCTCCCGAGCCTTCACGGCGCCCAACGGTGAGGGCCTGGTCGAGATCCCCGAAGAGACGCTGAGGGAGGCTTTCCGTGCTCTTGGCTGGTGAGCAGTGGGCAGCACGATTCGAGGGCTTCAGGCGGGAAGCGTGGCGACTGGAGACCCTGCCGCAGTACCTCATGCCGCAGGAAGAAGAAGAGTTCTCAGCGTTCCGTGCGGGCGTCCGTATCGACCCTGACGCGGTTGAGAACGAGTACACCGAACGGCTACGCCGACAATCCGCAGAGGGCCGCACCCAGGGACGCGTTCACGTGGTCACTCGACCGCTGTCCGACTACCTCAGGTTCGAGTTCCATCACTATTACAAGGCTCATGCCTTGGCCGGTGAAGATATCCGCATTCTCGATGCGACCGGCAGGCCCAACCCCCTTGAAGGGGCACAGGACTTCTGGATGTTCGACCGTGCCGAAGTGGTGCTCATGAACTACCACCCGGACGGCAGGCAGATCAGCCGTGAAGTGCACGACGGAGACACGGCACCGTTCATCGAATACCAGCGGATCGCGGTAGCTGAGTCGGTTCCCTTTGAGGAGTACGTGAAGGGTCTTGAGCTTTGAGCCTGAGGAGCTAGGCCAGTCAAGGTCAGACCTAGCAACAGCCTTGAAAGATCAGCGCAAGCGGGCCGGTTGGACTCAAATCCGGCTCTCTAAGCGCTGCAACATGTCACAAACAAAGATCAGCAACATTGAGAGCGGGAAGCTCACACCCGCCATTGTTGACGTTGAGCTAATCCTTGAAGCACTCGGTGCAGAGGGCCCCCTTGCGATCGAGATACTGACCCTTGCCCGATCGGCGAACACCGAATGGCAAGACCACTGGGCATCCCGTCGTCGTGGCTTGGACAAGAAGCAGAACGAACTAGCGAGGCTCGAAGCAGTCTCGACAGAGTTCCGGTACTTCCTGCTGTCCATGATTACCGGCCTACTCGCCACACCCGAGTACGTGCGTGCCAGCATTGCCGACGTACCTGGCGACCAGTCCAAGACCATTGCGAAGAAGCTTGAGCGGCAGAGCGTCCTATTCGACCCCGAGAAGTCGTTCACCTTCCTACTCACAGAACAAGCTGTCAGGTGGCCCCTCCTGCCACCCCTGGCAATGGCTATGCAACTTGACCGGTTAGCTTCTGTTTCCCGTATCCCGAACGTACGCCTAGGCGTAATCCCTCTAACCGGTCACGTGCCTGAAAGGCCACTCAACACCTTCACTCTGTATGACCGGCGGCTAGCCACCGTTGAAACCGGCACAGGCGCGCTCATCCTGCGTGACCACAGAGATGTGACCGCGTATCGACAAGACTTCGAGAGGTACGAGCAGTACGCCGTGTTCGGAGATGGCTGCCGAGAACTCTTGTCCGAGTGGTCCGAGATCTTTACCCGACAACGCGAATAAGAATAGGCCCCCGTCATCCACAGGACGACACTAAATGGGTGTTCAGGACGGATGGCGGGGAGGCCACATCGTGACTCAGAAACAGCAAACCTACAGCGGACTCAAGGAGCTCCCCCCGGAGCCCCGTGCAGTACCCGGCTGTAGACGTTGCCGGGGGCTCTGCAACCACCGAGAGAATCTCAGGTCTGTCGGGAACTTCAGCGGCGTGACTGACACGAACGTGGGACTCCGGCAGCACCACCAAGACGAACACAGGTGAGGCCCGTGGACATCGAAATGCAAAAATGGCGAGACAGTCTCAGGACAGCGGCTGACGCCAGTAATGCGCTTCGAGATGCGCTCGCCGCCCTAGGCCTCCCCCAAGAAGTCTGCGACGGCATCCGACCCATGGTGGGCCGCCCCCAGGGGCACGCATACGTCGCACTGCCCGCGCTTAAAGCCGAGCACGTTCAGCGGATAGCGGAGGCCGTGCGTATCTCGCCGTCAGTCCGTTCGTGAAGGCTGTCCGGTGCGTGCGATGCCGCAGTGTTCACGTGATCCTGTCACGCCATTTAGAGCGTGTGGTGATTATCACGGGCCCTTGGGATTGCTGGGTAGGAGGGTTCTCGGGGTCGGATCCGAGCGCAACCCTGTATCCTTATTTTCAGTGCGGACATGAGAAAACCCCCGCCAGGAGGCGGGGGTACTCTTATTCACTTCAATTGAAACCGTCAGTGGATCCCCAGAGGGGGACGGCTTAGATGCCGTCGTACTCCATGTGCTTCTCTCTCTTTAGCTCTTGCCATTCCTGGTGTGTAGCCACCATGTCCTGAATGGTCTTCCTGAAGGTTTTATGCACGGCTTGGTCGTATTCCTTGGAGTCGTACTCCGTACCTTCAGTACTCGCGATTTCTGTGGGTGCTACCAGGACGAACAAGGGCCCATCCATCTCCTTCAGGCCTACTGAGATGAGCCGGAAGCCAGAGCGGTGAAGGAACGGCCCTCTGTCATCCCACGACGGCATGCGCTCCCACTTTTGCCGGTAGGTCTCGCCGGTCCCATGTTCGGCCCAGTGGCCAGGCTTGTACGGTTCTGCTTCGAGCTTGGTCAATAGGTCTTGGTTCTCTTCCATGGACTCCGTGAGGGAGGTGAGAACCGCAGGGTTGGATGCAGCCTTGATTGCCGTCATGAGGTTTTCATGGGCGAGCTTCAGCTCTTTGATCTGCTTCCTGTTGTCGATTCCAGGAACCCATGTCCTGGTCATGACTTCCTTGTCCCCAATCCTGTGCAGGAACCCGGATTCAAGTTCCTGCAACAAGAGGTCCTTAGGCCAGGAGGCCTGGTAGCGGCAGGCCTCGCCCTTAACGGTGCGAGAGCCACACCGGTAGTAGTAACTGGTTCGGGTCCCGATCACCTCACCATTTCGGACCTGCTTGTTAGTCCGCTTGTCTGGGTACTGCTTGACCCCACACGGGCACAGGAAGGGGCCAGACGTGGGGTCACTGTTTCCGCGAATGCCGCTACGGCTACTGCTGAGCTTTTCCAACACCGTTTGCAGTTGGTCAAACTCCTGGTCGGTGAGAATTGGTTCAGCCCACCTGACGGGTTGCCCTTTTCGAAGCAGTGGTGCGCCCTTGTGCATCGCCACACCTTTAAGGGTTGGTTTCCGAAGGATGGCCCCCAGGGAACTTGTCTGCCACTTGGACCCACGGACCTTAGCCTTAGAGTTCGCCTTCTTCTCTGTGGCATTGACGTTCCGCTGATGATCCTTGGGTGTCAGAATGCCCCGCTGGTTCCAATCGCGTACGACCTTTCCCATCGACCAGCCTTCGAGGACGAGTCTTTCGTAGGCTTGTCGAACCAGCTTTGAAGTAACTGGGTCGAGGAACAGCTTGTACCTCAATTTCCCGTCGTCCTGCTCCACCGGAACGGGACGGTACCCGAACGGCCAAGCGCCCCCGCCCCAGAGATCGGAGTTTCGGAATGAGGCGGTCTGGTTCTTCCTCTTGTTGGAAATGGTCTCCCGGAACTTCTGTGCCTGGGATGCCTTGACGTAAGCGATAAGGCGTCCGTCGGAAGTGTGGATATCCAACGACGGGTCATCTAGGCAGATGATTTCCTTACCAGCTTCATGGCATTTCTGTGCGAACTGTTCCCAATGCCATTGGTCTCGGGTGATCCGGTCGAGAGCAGTGAGCATGACTGCATCCCACTCATTCCAGAGTGGTTCCCTCATCCACTTACCCAGAGACTTCCGGTCGGCCAGGTTGATCGAGCCGGACACCGTGGCATCAACCACGTCCCCCACCACAGGGCAACCCGTGCCAGCAAGCGCAGCGTCCTGGTCGTCGTTCTGCCGGTCCAGTGACGAGCTGGATTCGGTGTCGCGGCTGATCCGGCGAACGTTCCCGTGGAGTGTCGAGCCGCCTGTGATCCGCCGCGAGGGTCAGGTGCTCGACGCCTGAGGCTCGACGCCTGAGACTCGACGCCTGAGTGCTGCCCCGGCCGTCTGAGAGCCGTCTGAGAGGTGTCGCGTTGATGATCGGGCCGTATGTGCTGGGTCTTGAAGAGGTTGACGCGACACAGGGCGGCGTCGTCGGCGGCAAGGGTGCGAACCTGGGTGCGCTGTCGCGGATCGACGGCATTCGCGTGCCGGGTGGTTTTTGTGTGACGACGGATGCGTTTCGGCTGGTCATGGCGGATGCGCATGCGGAGGCGGCGGCGTCGATCGTCGGTGATCGGGTCGAGCGGCTGTCGCGGTTGGACCCGGACGACAGGGAAGGCATCCGCGGGCTCAGTGCCGAGATTCGCCGGGCCATCGAAGGGGTTGCCGTTCCTGGCGATCTCGCGGCGGCGGTCACCGGCGCGCTCGTCCGGCTCGGTGAGCAGGGTGCCTACGCCGTCCGGTCCAGCGCGACGGCGGAGGATCTGCCGACGGCCTCCTTCGCCGGGCAGCAGGACACGTATCTGAATGTCGTGGGGTCGGCGGAGATCCTCCGGCACATCAGCCGGTGCTGGGCCTCGCTGTTCACCGAGCGTGCCGTGACGTACCGCTTGCGGAACGGCATCGACCACCGTGCGGTCCACATGGCCGTGGTCGTGCAGCGGATGGTCCCTGCGGATGCGGCGGGCGTCCTCTTCACGGCCGATCCCGTCACGGGCAACCGGAAGGTCGCCACCGTGGACGCCGGCCTCGGCCTCGGCGAGGCTCTGGTCTCCGGCCTGGTGAACCCGGACGTCTTCAAGGTGCGTGACGGCGAAGTCGTAGCCAAGACGATCGGCTCGCAGGGGCAGGGGCAGGGGCAGGGGCAGGGGCAGCCTGCGCTGACTGATGCGCAGGTGCTGCGGCTCGTGCGGCTCGGGCGGACGATCGAAGCGCGCTTCGGGCGCCCGCAGGACATCGAATGGTGCCTGGTCGGCGATGACTTCCAGATCGTGCAGAGTCGGCCGATCACTACGTTGTTTCCCGTCCCCGAGGCCGGTGACCAGGAGAATCACGTCTACGTATCCGTCGGCCATCAGCAGATGATGACCGACCCCATGAAGCCCCTCGGGTTTTCCATGTGGCAGCTGACGGCCATGGTGCCGATGCACGAGGCCGCCGGGAGGCTGTTCGTCGACGTCACCCGGCGCCTGGCATCGCCCGCGAGCCGCGCCGCCCTCCTGGACGTCATGGGGAGAGGCGATCCGCTGGTCAGGGACGCTCTGGAGACCGTCATCGACCGCGGGGATTTCGTCCCGGCGCTTGCGGACGTGGGTCCCGGTGGGCCGCCCAATGGCGCGTCCGAGCCGGTCGAGGCCGATCCCGCCATCGTCACCGAGCTGATCGAGCGCAGCCAGGCGTCCATCGCCGCCCTGGAGCGCGACATCCGGACGAAGACCGGACCTGCGCTGTTCGACTTCCTCCTCGAGGCCTTCGAGGAGCACAAGAGAGTTCTGAGTGATCCGCTGAACCTTCAGGCGATCATGGCGGGGATGGAGGCCACGTGGTGGCTCAACGACAAGCTGCGGGAGTGGCTGGGCGAGAAGAACGCCGCTGACACGCTCACGCTCTCCGCCCCCGACAACATCACCTCGGAGATGGGCCTCGCGCTGCTCGACGTCGCGGACGTGATCCGCCCGCGCGCGCAGGTGGTGGCGTTTCTGGAGGGTCTCGAGTACGTCGAGTACGTCGAGTACGTCGAGGACGCGGGGTTCGGCGAGGGGTTCCTGGACGAGTTGGCGGAGCTCCCGGGCGGGGCCGAAGCGCGCGACGCCATCGAGGCGTACCTCGACCGGTACGGCATGCGCTGCGTCGGCGAGATCGACATCACGAGGCCACGCTGGCGCGAGCGCCCCACCACGCTCGTACCCGTCATCCTCGACAACGTCAGGAACTTCCAACCGGGCGCCGCCGAGCGGCGGTTCGAGCACGGGCGGCAGAAGGCGCGGCAGAAGGAACAGGATGTGCTGTCGCGGTTGCGTGGGCTGCCGGACGGGGACCGGAAGGCCGACGCGACCAAGCGGATGATCGACCAGGTCAGGGCCTTTGCCGGGTACCGGGAGTACCCGAAGTACGGCATCGTCAGCCGCTCCTTCCTCTACAAGCGGGCCCTGCTGGGGGAGGCCGAGCGCCTCGTGCGGGCCGGCGTGCTTGCTGAGAGGGACGACGTCTTCTATCTCACGTTCCAGGAACTCCATGACGTCGTGCGCTCGCATCAGGGCCAGGTGGATGACCGGACCGGGATCGTCCAGGAGCGCAAGGACGCCTTCCGGTCGTACGCCGCGCTCACACCGCCCCGGGTGCTCACCTCGGACGGTGAGGCCGTCACCGGGGCGTACCGGCGCGACGACGTGCCGGCCGGCGCCCTGGTCGGCCTGCCGGTTTCCGCCGGGACCGTCGAGGGACGGGCCCGCGTCATCCTCGACATGGCGCAGGCCGATCTCGAAGCGGGCGACATCCTGGTCACGACCTACACGGACCCCAGCTGGTCGCCGCTGTTCGTCGGAATCGCGGGCCTGGTGACGGAGGTGGGCGGCCTGATGACCCATGGCGCGGTGATCGCCCGCGAGTACGGCCTGCCGGCCGTCGTGGGCGTGGAGCGGGCCACCCGTCTCATCCGGGACGGGCAGCGGATCCGCGTGCACGGAGCCGACGGGTACGTCGAGATCCTGCCCTGAGCGACCACACCGCACCGCACCGCACCGCACCGCACCGCACCGCACTGCACCGTGCCCGAGGCCTCAGCCCGGAGCGAGTACGTCGAACTCGTTGCCCTCCGGGTCGACGAGGCAGGTCCACGACACGTCGTCGCCCTGGCCCAGGTCGATGTCGCTGGCGCCGAGCGTTCGCAGCCGGGCCACATCCGCCGCCTGATCGTCGCCGCGGTAGGGCCGGAGGTCGAGGTGGACGCGGTTCTTCACGGTCTTGGCGTCGGGCGTGCGGACGAGCTTGAGATACGGGCCGACGCCCTTGGCGGAGCGCAGCATCGCGTGATCGTCGGTGACCTCGTGCAGGGTCCAGTCCAGCGCCTCGTCCCAGAAGCGGGCCATGGCCCGCGGATCGGCGCAGTCGGCGACGACCGCGCCGATCGGCCCGGTGTCGCCGAAGATCTCCCGAGGCTCGGCCACGCAGAACTCGTTGCCGTCCGGGTCGGCGAGGACCGTCCACGGGACGTCGCCCTGGCCCACGTCGACGGGCGTCGCGCCGAGAGCCTGGAGGCGTGCGACCAGCTCCGCCTGGTGGGCCGCGGAGGTGGTGGCGAGGTCGACGTGCACACGGTTCTTCACCGTCTTGGGTTCCGGGACCGTGATGACGTCGATGCAGACGGCGGAGGGGTCGGGATAGGAGAAGCCCTTGGGTTCGAGGTTGGTCACCACGCCGGGTACCTCGACGGCGCTGCCCCAGTCGAGTGCCTCCGCCCAGAACCGGCCGGGCGCGGCGTCGTCCCCGGCGTTCATCGCGATCTGAACAAGTCGCATCGTCATGCCCGCGATCTTATGCACGTGATCCTTTGGGCGTGATCCTTTGGGCGTGATCCTTTGCGCGCGGCCCGGCAGCGGCATACGCACGCGGAAGGGCCCCGGCGGACGCTCGTCCGCCGGGGCCCTTACGCACGCTCGTATCGGTACTGGCGCGCTCGTATCCGTACTAGAACGTGCCCAGCTTCACGATCGCCAGGATCGCGAGGAGCTGGATCGACGCCGCGCCCAGCGCCTTCGGCCACGGCAGGTCGTGCGACTTGCTCACCATCGTCGTGAGCAGCGCGCCCGCCGCGACCCAGGTCACCCAGCCGAGCAGCTGCACGAAGGGCTGGCCGCCGCCGAGGAACATCGCGACCACCACGCGGGGCGCGTCCGTGATCGACATGATCAGCATGGAGAGGCCGACCGTCGGCTGCCAGGCGCCGTCGCCGCCGAGCTGGCGGGCGAGGGTGTGCGTGACCACGCCGAGCACGAAGGTGCTGATCGTGATCGCGACGCCGGTCGTCAGGACGAACGGGACGGCCGACGAGAGCGTGGAGTTGATCGCGTCCTCGCGGGCGGCGTCGAAGCCGAAGATCGCAAGGAGGCCGTAGACGAACGTGACGATGAGGGCGGGGGCCCACATCGCGTAGTCCCGCATCTGGAGGAAGGTCGGGCCCGGCCGCAGCACGATGCCGCGCAGCAGGTCCTTCCAGTGCAGCCGGGGGCCCATCGGCGGGGCGCTCGCCTGGCCCGCGCGGTAGGTGTCGCCCTGGGTGTAGGGGTCATCGCCTATGGAGAAGGCCTGGGTGTGACCCGGGTTGTTCGCGGCGTACGGGTCGTAGCCGCCCTGTCCCCCTTGTCCGCCGTGAGCGGGGTCACCCGGTCCGCCGAAGTACTCCGGCTCCCCGTGATTGCCGCCCGCCTGCGGCCACTGCTGCCCGCCATGCCCGCCGTGCCCGCCGTGGCCCTGGCCGTAGGGCTGACGCCCGTACTGCTGAGGGCCCGGAGGCGCCTGCGGATAGCCGTACGGCGGCTGCTGGCCCTGGGGGGCCTGCTGCCCGTACGGCTCCTGCCGCGGTCGTTGTTGCGGTCGCGCTTGCGGGGCGCGGTTGTCCCGGCCGCGTCCGATCCTGAATCCAGCCACGAATCGAACGTACCTGGTCTGAAGGGGCCGGGGCGTCCCTCCCCGGGAGGAGAGAGGGTTTGCCGCCGACCTGTGACAACCCTTAGGGGGACCCTGAGGGGTTTACCCCAGGGTCCCCGGTGTCGCGGGTGACCGCCTACCTCACCGGCTACTTCCCGAGCACCGCTCCGTACGCCAGCGGGTCGGAAGAGGCGGGCAGGCCAAGGGAGTTCGGGGTGACGACCGAGCCGCCCGCCTTGGCGCCGGGCAGATCCCAGACGCCGCCCGCCGAGGAGTTCTCGCCGGGCGCGGCGACGGACAGGTCCGGGACACCGTCCCCGTTGTGATCGCCGAAGCCGAGCGCCCCGCCGAAGCGGTCGCCCGCCTCCGCCGCGCCCAGGATGCCGGGCGTGTTCTGCTGGAACGCGACCGTTCCCTGGTTCGCCGCGCCCGCCGGGTCGAGCAGGCCCATCTCGCCGCCCTTCAGGACGGTGACGCTGCCCGCCTTCGCCGCGCTGCCGATGGCCTCGCCGGGGGCGCCCGCGATCAGGTCGTCGTGGCCGTCGGCGTCGATGTCCGCCACGGCGAGCGCGTCGCCGAAGCCGTCACCGGTCTCGGCGACGCCGGGCATGCCCGCGGTGTCCTGGTTGAACGTCTGCTGCTCCCAGCCGAAGCTGCCGTTGGCGTCGCCGAAGCGGATGTGGATGCCGCCGCCCTTGGTGAGCTCCTCCGGGCCGCACGGGTCGTCGATGTTCTCGTCGGCGATCTCGCGGCAGTTGCCGACGGCGAGGTCGTCGAAGCCGTCGCCGTTGAAGTCGCCGGAGGCGAGGGCGTTCGCGGCGCCGTTGGAGTTGTTCCAGAAGTTGCCCATGGAGCTCTCGTCCTTGTTCCAGCCGTAGAGGCGGAGGTGGGACTGGGTGTAGGGCTGGTTCTGCGTGTAGTAGCCGAGGGCGAGGTCGGGGAGCGAGTCGTTGTTGAAGTCGCCGGTCGTCATGACGGGGGCGCGGCCGCCCATGCGGTCGGCCATGACGGTGCTGGTGCCGGCGGTGAGCGGGTTGAAGTTGGCGACGACCTTGTCCTTGCCGCCGATCGCCAGGTCGACGTCCGTGTCGCCGGTGAAGTCGGCGGCGACCAGGGCGTTTCCGTACGCGTCGTTCGACGCGGCGCCACGGGCGGCGGTGCCCGCCTCGGAGAAGCCGTCGCCCGCGCCGTACAGGACGGTGACCGAGCCGGCGTCGGCCTTGGCGTCTATGTCCTCGCCGGGAGCGCCGATGACAAGGTCGGCGTACTCGTCGTCGTCGATGTACGCGGAGGTGACCGCGGCCCCGAACCGGTCACCGGCCTCCGGGGTGCCGGGCACCTCGACGGTGGCCTGCGTGATGCGCCGTACGCCGTGCGGGCCGGGCCCGTATTCGCCGCCGAAGACGACGCTGACGTACCCGGCCTTGGCGTCCCCGCCGACGCTGCCGCTGGGCACGCCGACGGCGAGGTCCGCGTAGCCGTCGCCGTTGAAGTCGCTTGCGATACGGGCGGGTTCGTCGGCGACGGAGGCGGCCGCGAAGGGAAGGGTGAGGCCGGTGGCGGCAAGGGCGGTGGCCGCGGCCAGGGCGAGTGTGCGTGTGTGCACGAGGGGCTCCAACTCGTCGGAAGGTGTGGGGAGTTCAGGTGAGGGCGGGATTGCTCCTACCGAGCGAGCACCGCCCCGTACTCACTCGCCCCGGCGATCCCCAGCTTCCCCGGAGTCACGGAAACCACCGCCGGGTTGGGGCCGTCCTTGGGGGTGGGCGCGTACCAGACGCCGCCCGATGCCGTGTCCTCGCCGGGAGCGCCGACGGCCACGTCCGGGTACGCGTCCCCGTTGAAGTCACCGGCGGCGACCTGCGCGCCGAGCCGGTCACCAGCCTCGGCCGTGCCCGCGACGCCCGCGGAGTTCTGGCTGTAGGCGGGGCCCACCAGGGCCTTGCCCGTGCCGGCCGAGGCGAGGATCCAGTACGTGCCCGCGCTCGCCGCGCTGCCCACTGCCTCCGCGTCGCCGCCGACGACCAACTCGTCGATCCCGTCCCGGTCCAGGTTGGCCGCCGCCAGCGTGACGCCGAAGTTGTCCCCGGACTCCGGGCTGCCGCCGACCTCGGGCGAGCCCTGAGTGGTGCAGGCGGCCCCGCCGCCGAGCGCGGCGCCCTGCTTGCCGTACACGGTGAGGACCGCGCCGCCGAGCCGGTCCTCGCAATGCGTGCTGTCCGCCTCCGGGTTCGGCGTTACGCCGCCGAGCGCGAGGTCGGCCGTGCCGTCCCCGTCGAAGTCGCCCGCGGCGACCGAGGTGCCGTAGTCGCCGGTGCTCCAGAAGTCCCGCCACTCGCCGGACGCCTTGCCGAGGACGTGCGTGCCGGAGATCTCCATGCCCTTGTACGTCACCGCGAGGTCGTCCTTGCCGTCCCCGTCGAAGTCGCCGGAGGCGTAGGCGCGCGGCCCGCCGAACTGGTGGTGTTCGACCATGGCGGGCGAGGTGTTCGTCGCCGACGTGATGGGCCCGGGGCGCATCATCGTCGAGGTGCCCTCCTCGCCGACGATGGGGAACACGAGGTCCTGCGTGCCGTCGCCGTCGTAGTCGCCGGTGCTGAGCGCGCCGCCGATCCTGGAGTCCTCGGCACCGCCCTTGGCGGCCGTGATGCCGCCCTTGGCGAAGCCGCCCGCGGAGCCCCAGATCACGGAGATGGTGCCCACGTCGGGGGTGTCGTCGATGGCCTCGCCGGGCGCCGAGGCGATCAGGTCGCTGTAGCCGTCGCCGTTCAGATCGGCGGAGTGGACGGCCGTGCCGAACCGGTCGCCGCCCTCCACCGTGCCGGGGACGCCGGCCGTGCCCTGGCCGACGTTCACCGAGCCGTGCTTGCCGAGGCCGGAGGCGCCGCCCCACACCACATTCACGTATCCGGCCTTGGTCTTGCCGCCGACCGTCGCGCCGGGCACGCCGACCGCCAGGTCCACGTAACCGTCGCCGTTGTAGTCGGCCCTGAGCTTCGACGGCTCGGCGGCGGACGCGGCGGACGCGGCGGACGCGGCGGACGCGCCGCCCGCCGTCAGGCCCGCGACGCCGAGCACGGTGGCGGCGCAGAGCGCGCCCGCCGCCAGGATCTTGTTCCGCGCGGGTCTGCGCGTGTGGTCAGCCGTTGAGCCCACTGGGATGTCTCCAACTCACGTATAAGAAAGAGCAGTCGGGAAGGTTCGAAAATCAGCGCAGCGTCCGGCCGAAGCCCGCGCCCGCCGTGCCGACCCCGAAGTCAGAGCCGTTGAAGGAAGCCGCGTACGACGAGGTCAGGCCCGTCGCCGTGCCGCGCAGCGCCCACACCGCGCCGACGTCCCGCGTCGTGCCGATGTCCTCGCCGGTCGCGCCGGTGGCCAGGTCCGCCTTGCCGTTCTTGTTGATGTCCTTGAGGCGTACGGATGTACCGAAGCCGTCGCCCGCCTCGCCGACGCCGGGCACGCCCGCGCTCTCCTGGTGCCAGGACTGCCCCGAAGTGAAGGCGCCCGCCGAGGACTTGAGGAGGGTGACGCTGCCGCTCGCGGACACGTTGCCGATCGTCTCGCCGGGCGCACCCACCGCGAGGTCGGGCAGTCCGTCGCCGGTGACGTCGCCCGCGGAGACGGAGGCGCCGAAGCCGTCGCCCGCCTCGTCGGTACCGGGGACGCCCTCGCTGTCCTGGTCGTACGTCACGGGTGCGCCGAACGCACGGTCACCACCGAGCCGCACAGTCACCGAACCACCCTCCCCTGCACGGGAGTTGCCGGTGATCAGGTCGTCGTAACCATCGCCGTTGACATCACCGGCGGTGGCCGCGTCGCGCGTCGCCGTCGGGTCGTCGCCCTCGCCGAGGACCTCGGCCTGGTAGCCGTAGTCGCCGAAGCCGCCGTTCATGTGCGCGGTGTAGGCGCCGCCGTCCGCGCGCTCGCCGTACAGGACGAGGCCGCTGCCGTCCTTGACCTTGAACTTGCCCGCGATCATGCCGTCGAGGCGGGCGCCCTCGGGGATGAAGTCGACCTCCAGGCCGTATACGCGGCCGTTCTCGCCCGCGCCGGAGTAGTACCACCAGTTGTCGCCGCTGATCACGCTCAGCTGGGGCGAGCCGTCGCCGTCGAAGTCGGTCCAGACGGTGGCCTCGCCGTAGCGTCCCGCGGTGTCGTCGGGGGAGTTCAGGACCCTGCCTCCCGAGGTGAAGCCGCCCTGGCCGCCCCACAGGACGGTGACGGAGCCGGAGGGCTTGCCTTCCACCTTCTCGCCGGGGGCGCCGACGATCAGGTCGGCGTAGCCGTCGCCGTTCACGTCACCGCTGGTGATGTTCTCGCCGAACTCGTCCTCGGGCTCGGTGACTCCGGGCACCTGGATCGAGTTCTGGGTGAGGGTGACCGCGCGGTTCGCGGCGACACCGGAGGCCGAACCGAACGTCACCGTCACGGAGTTGCTGCCCGGCGTGCCGATCGCGAGGTCGCGGTAGCCGTCGCCGTTGTAGTCGTCCTTGAGCGTGGAAGCGGCGCTCGCCGTCCCGGCGAGCGGCAGGCTCAGGCCGGCGGCGGCGAGGGCCGCGGCACTCGCGGCGATGGCCAGGTTTCGTACGCGCACGTGGGACTCCCGGGAGTGGGGCGATACTTCCGGGGGTGTGACCTGTAAGGCGTACGAATGGTTGTGCGACGGAGGAGGGAAGGTGGCGTGGAGATGAACCAGAGATCGCGCCCCGAAGGAACCCCTACGAACCGTCCCCCATGCCAAGGAACTCCTGTGTGGAGAAGGTGAGTCGAGGCTTACGCGCCACAAGATCCCCCTTCACCCCGGGATAAATCCCCACAGCATCCGCCGCATCCCCCCGAGCGGTCCGCAGAACAAGATCACCGCGCCCGTCCCCGTCGAAGTCCGCGATGCCGAGCACCTGCGTGGTGCCCTTGGCAGAGGGAATGACAGTCGCCGACGCGTTGGCGTCGAGCCCCGTGGCGCGCCCCCGGAAGACGCGAACCTCCCCCACGCCACCGCCGCTCCCGCTGCCGCCCTCACTCATGACGAGCTCACTCAGCCCGTCACCGTCGAGATCACCCGCGTCCACGGAAACCCGCCGCGCCTCCAGCGAGGCCCGCCCCGTGCCCGGCACGTCATAGCGCAGAGCCACGCCCCTCGGCCCCGCGACGGCCGCGTCCGTCGCCGCCGTGCCCTTGCCGAACCGCCCGAACGCGACGTCCGTACCGGCGGGGAAGAGCACCCCGGTCTCGGCGGGACCCTTCGGGCCGCCCAGGACGAGGGCGCTGGTGGCGGCGCCCGACGCGTCGGCGGCCTTGCGGACGAGAAGGTCGTCGTAGCCGTCACGGTCCACATCGGTGGCCTCGCCGGTGACGAGGTCGTTGCCGGGCGCGGCCAGCGGCTTGCCCGCGGCGCGCGCGGCGCCGGTCCGCTTGAACGGGCCGCGCAGGAAGGTGAGCCGGGCGCCGCTCGCGTGCAGTACGAGGTCGCTCGCGCCGTCCCCGTCGAAGTCGCCGCAGACCGGCTGGTCGGGCCAGTCGTTGCCGAACCGGGCCTGCGCGGGCACCTTCACCTTCACGGCCTTGCCGGTCAGACCCTTGGGCGAGCCGAAGAGGATCTGCAGCGGCACGGGCGGCTGGCCCTGGCCGTTGTAGGGCGGGTCGGTGGAGACCAGCAGATCGGTGAACCCGTCCTTGTCGAGGTCGCAGGAGGCCTCCGACTCGAACGCGGCGGGCAGCTCGCCCTTGGTCCGCGCCCCGTTGGCCTTCGCGCTCAGCAACTGCCGTGCGCCGGGCCGCAGTCCGCCGCGCGACCCGTAGACGACACCGATGCCCGGGTCGTCGCCGTGGCCGCGGTGCACGAGATCATCGAGTACGAGATCGGGGGCGCCGTCACCGTTGAAGTCGTCGTCGACCTTGCTGCCGTCGCCCTTGGGGACCGGCAGCGGCGCGGACGCCTTGCCCTGGTCGGCCATGCCGACCGGGCGGTGCTTCGTGGCCGCGTCATCGTCGTCGCCGCCGCAGCCCGCGAGCAGCAGGGCGCAGCCGAGCGTGGCCGCGGTCAGCCGTATCCGGGTGCGGCGTGCACGGCGTATGCCGCGTGTGCCGTGTACGCCGCCGGGTCTGCCGCTGCTTCTGTCGCTCCGTATGCCCACCATCAACCCTGACCTCGACCGCCCCTTGAGACAACAACCTGCACATGATGCTCCCGTTCCGCCAGGACGCAACAGGCCGGTCCCGCCTGCAAGGGCGGAACCGGCCTGAAGTACGGGCGGTGGTACTTACTTCACCAGGCTTACTGCACCAGGCTTACTTCACCGGCTCGGGCTCCGGCTCGTCCGCGGTCTTGGCCTCACCGGCCGGAGGCGGCTCCTCGGCGGTGGTCTTGACGGACTCGAGGAGCAGTTGGGCGACGTCGACGACCTGGATGGATTCCTTGGCCTTGCCGTCGTTTTTCTTGCCGTTGACGGAGTCGGTCAGCATGACGAGGCAGAACGGGCAGGCGGTGGAGACGATGTCGGGGTTCAGGGAGAGGGCCTCGTCGACACGCTCATCGTTGATGCGCTTGCCGATGCGCTCTTCCATCCACATGCGGGCGCCGCCGGCGCCGCAGCAGAAGCCGCGTTCCTTGTGGCGGTGCATTTCCTCGTTGCGCAGGCCGGGGACCTTGCCGATGATCTCGCGCGGGGGTGTGTAGATCTTGT
>NZ_SRIC01000101.1 GCF_004684775.1 Streptomyces sp. MZ04 | reverse complement strand
CTGGTAAAACCATGTTATTCTTTTTTTTTTTAAGGATACGGCGCCCACCGAGATCTACACAAGGCTATTCGTCGGCAGCGTCAGATGTGTATAAGCGACAGCCTCGATCGGCGCCGCGCGCACGGTGTGGCCCGCCGCCGAGTCGTGGTGCGCGCACGACCCGAAGCCCGGCACCTGCGTCGAGTACCTGGTGGGGACGCTCATCCGCCCGCTCCCGTACTTCGCCATGCCGGACGTCACGGGCCAGGTGCCCGAGGACGAGTTCCCCTCGTACAACGGGCCGTTCTTCCTGGACGGTTCACTGACCGCGGTGCTGGCGTTCTGCGCCACCTGCGCTGTCGTCGCGTACGCGGTGCGCGCCTCCGCACCACACGCCGACGCCCGGCCGCTGACCGCCCTGCTCACCGGCTGGCTCGCCTTCACCTGGGCTGCGGTCGGATATCTGGTCCCGCTGCGGTACGAGTTGGACGCGGGGGTCTACGACGACGCGCCACTGGCCGCCCAGTTGGTGCTGCTGATTCCGCCGACCGGGCTCCAGTACGCGCTACTCACCGCCCCGCTGTTCGCCGTACTGCTCGCCGCCGCCACCCGGCTGCGCCGTGCCGTACCCGCACTCAAGAGGTGACGTCACCCAACCCGCCCCACCACCACCCACCTCGACGGCAGCTCGATCCGTGTGCCGTCCGGCGTGAACTCGGTGGTGATGAGCGGCAGTTCACCCTCGGCGAGGACGGTGAGGCCCGCCGCGCCGATGTACGCCGTCACGGCATCGTCGGCGACCTCGCCCGGCGCGATGCCGTGCGCGAACACCGGCGCGAGCTTGGGCGGCGGGCCCGCGGGGCTCTGGGCCAGACCCTTGAGGACGGGGCCCGCCGCCTCCGCGAGCTCGACCACGAAGGCTCTGCCGCGCTCGCCGACCAGCGCGGCGATCCCGTCGACGAGCGGCTGGCGGTCGGCGGGTTCGCACTGGT
The DNA here is from genome assembly GCF_004684775.1 of Streptomyces sp. MZ04. Lineage (GTDB taxonomy): Bacteria > Actinomycetota > Actinomycetes > Streptomycetales > Streptomycetaceae > Streptomyces. The sequence continues at coordinate 24,976 of NZ_SRIC01000101.1, read as the reverse complement.
GGAGGACGCCGCGCATATAGACGTTCACATCGCCGAGTTCCGCGTGCAGTTGCTCGGCCTCGGCGTGCTCGGCCGCGTCGACCTGCCGGAACTCCGCCTGTTCCGCCGGGTCGGCGTGCCGGGCGTGTTCGAGGGCGGCGGCGGACAGGTCGGCGCCCATGACGCGCGGGAAGCGGTCGGCGAGGAAGCGGGTCTGGGTGCCGTTCCCGCAGCCGAGGTCCACGACGGGCAGGCCGATGGCCGCCATGTGCGGTTCGAAGAGGGCGAGATGGATGCCGACGGCGAGCGCGGGATCGGAGTCCCAGAAGACGGCTCCCGGTTCGTCGGAGGCCTCCCGCCAGAACCCCTCCCAGGCCTCCTTGTACCGACTCGTGACGCTCATGCCAGCTCCCCAGGACGCGACGGCGGCCGCCGAATCCGACGGCAAGATCGGTCTACCGCGCCCGGGGAGCGCGGACAAGTCACCCGCGCGGTTCTTCACCGCGCATTCGATGTGTTCCCGCCGGGCGCGCCCCCGCGAGCCGGCTCACCGACGAGGCGGCGCCAGCTCGAACCACACCGTCTTGCCGGTGCTCGTACGGCTCGTGCCCCACTCCTTGGCGAGCACGCTGACGATCCGCAGGCCGCGTCCGAACTCGTCGGCGGGGCCCGCGTTGAGCAGTGTGGGCAGGGTGTGGTCGTCGTCCTCGACCTCGCACATCAGCGCGGGGCCGGAACGGACCAGGCGCAGTTCGACGCGGCCGCCGCGGGAGTGCCGTACGGCATTGGTGACCAACTCGCTGACCAGGAGCTCCGCCGTCTCGATCAGGGCGTCGCGGGACCAGGATCGCAGCTGTCCGCGCACCAGCTCGCGCGCCCTGCTCACCTCGCTCGGGTCGAGTGCGAGCCCCCACCTGGCGACGTCCTCGCCCGCGACGCCGTTCAGCCGGGCCATCAGGAGGGCCACGTCGTCCTTGCGTCCGCCGCGCCCCGCGTCAGCAAATGTCACAGCGAGCGCCCGGATGATGGTGTCGCAGGCGGCGTCCATGGAGGCGGCCGGGTGGGCCGCGGACTCGGTGAGGGTGGCGAGGCCGACGCCGATGTCCTCGCCGCGCACCTCGACAAGCCCGTCGGTGCACATCAGGAGACGGTCGCCGGGTGTCACGGGCACGCTGACCGCCTCGAACGGCACGCCTCCCACGCCGATGGGCGCCCCCGTCGGCAGCTCGAGGAGTTCACTGCGGCCGTCGGTGGCGCGGACCAGGACGGGTGGGATGTGCCCCGCGTTGGCGAGGTGCAGTTCCCCCGCGATGGGGTCGTAGACGGCGTACAGACAGGTCGCGAGATAGTGCTCGCCGAGCCGCTGCGCCAGGTCGTCGAGGTTGCGCAGGAGCTGTGCGGGCGGCAGGTCGAGGGCGGCCATGGTCTGCACGGCCGTACGCAACTGGCCCATCATCGCGGCCGAGTTGAGGCCGTGCCCCATCACGTCGCCTACGACGAGCGCGGTGCGCGATCCGGGCAGTTTCACGGAGTCGAACCAGTCGCCGCCGACCCGGCCGAGGAGGGTGCCCGGCAGATAGCGCGTGGCGATGTCGCAGCCGGTCATGCGCGGCTCGATGTGCGGCAGCATGCTGTCCTGGAGGGTGTCGGCGACGCTCTCCTGGTACGTGTACATGCGGGCGTTGTCGAGCACGAGGCCCGCGCGGGCGGCCAGTTCGGCGCCGGTGACGCGGTCCATGTCGTTGAAGACGGGCCGCTCCTGGTGGCGCAGCAGGATCATGAACCCGAGGACCACGTTGCGTGCCTTGAGGGGTACGACGAGCATCGAGCGGTGGTTGATGAGCGGGCGGATGTCGCGCTTCTCGAACTGCGAGGCGATCGCGTTGCCCATCTCCTCGCTGATGCGCGGCACGAGGACCGGGTCGCCGGAGGTCATGCACTGGAAGAACGGCGTGTGCGCCGGGAACGGCATGGATTCGCCGACCGGTACGACGTCGTCCCAGCGGCCCGGCTCGTCCGTGTGCTCCACGGCGACCCGGTGCCACAGCGTGGTCTCGTCCGGCGGGCCTTCGGGGAATCCCTCGCCCGCGACGACCTGTTCGCGCAGATACGTCCCCGCGACGTCCGTGAAGCGGGGCACGACGGCCCGGCTGACCTCGAGGATCGTCTGCGAGAGGTCGAGGGAGGAGCCGATGCGCCCGCTGACCTCGTTGAGGAATTCCAGGCGTTCGCGCACCGCCGCGTACTCGAGGTCCTCGCCCTCGTCCGCGGCGTCCGGCACCGGGATGCGACCCGCGGCGGCCGCTTCCTCCTCGCGCCGCCTGCGCGCCTTGCGCTCGGTGCGCCGGGCGACGCCCCAGTCCGGGGTGACGGGCACCCGGTCGTGCTTGCTGAACTCCAGGACGGGATAGCCCAGTTCGAGGATCTGGGCGACGATGCGGGAGCTCTCGCCGACGCTCATGCTGGGCAGGATCTCGGGCAGCCTGCCGGCCAGCTCGTCCGCTCCGGGGAAGTCGGTGTGCAGGGCGAAGCCGGGTGCTATCCGCTCCACCTGGCCCGGTTCGAGGCTGTCCGCGTCGACAAGACGGTCGGCGTCCGCCGCGAGGACGAGCAGCCGCTCGGGGCCAGGACCGATGAGCGGATACGCCCACCACAGGACGTCCACGCGGCTCTGCTCACGCCCTGGGACGGAGAGGCGTGCGCGCCCGGCTGCCGGGTAGGAGATGCGCCCGTCGAGGGAGGTCTCCAGGTCGGGTCCCAGACCGTCGTACGTTCCGTAGGGCTCGTGCTCGTCGGGGAGCGCGCCGGCCACCGGCAGCAGGTCGCCCGCGGGGGCGCCCACGGCGTCCTCTTTCGCGTATCCGAACAGCCGCCGTGCGCCGACGCTCCAGTGGGAGACGAGGCCCGCGCCGTCGATGACGACCACGGCGAGCGGGATCCGGCCGGCCACGGCGTGCTGTGCCACCGGCCCGCCCGGGGTGCCCTGATCCATGGCCAACGCTCCTTCCGGCGACGCCGTGCAGCCGCGCCGCCCCAACCACCGTACGACCGGCACGGGTTGCCTTGCGGCGCAATAGGGGAATTGGCCCGCGCCGGAGCGCGCGTCCGGCGCGGGTGGGGCCGCGCTCCGCCTGACGGCCCCTAGTCCTCGTGGCCCAGCTGAAGATCCCGCTCCGTACGTCCCCCGCCCGCGACCTGCAGCACGGTCGCCACCGGCGGGTACCCCGCGGCGATGACCGTGTACTCGCCGGACGACAGGTCGATGAACCGGAAGCTGCCGTCCTCCCGGGTCGTCAGGGTGTCCACCACGTTCCCCGCCGCGTCGAGCAGCGTCACGCGCGCGTCCTCGACGGGCCGCCCGCCGCCTGCCCGCACGGTCCCCCGCAGCACGGCGCCGCCCGCGAGCTCCACGTCCTGGCGGGTCTCGCGCGAGGCCTGCACGGTGACGGGCAGGGCGGCCGGGCGGAAGGCGGGGGCGCTGGCGGCGAGGGTGTACTCGCCCGCCACCAACTCCGTGATGACATAGCCCCCTTCGCGCCCGCTGCGGGTGGTGGCGACGACCTCGCCGCGTACGTCGGTGAGGGTCACCGCGGCGTCCCTGACCGGGGACCCGTCGGCGGTGAGCACGCTGCCCGCGAGCCGGCCCGCGCCGCCGAGCACCACGTCGAGCTCCACGGGGCGCTCGCCGACGGTGACGGTGACCGCCTGCGGCTGGTGACCACCGGCGGCGGCGATCAGGACGAACGATCCGGAGCCCGGCGTGGACAGCGCGTACCGCCCGTCCTCGCCGCTCGCGCCCCGGCCGATCTGCCGGCCCCCGACATCGATGAGGGTCAGGGCGGCGCGGGGCACGACGGTGCCGTCCGGGTGCTGCACGGTGCCGCAGACGGGCACCCCCGCTGCGTACGCGGAACGGGCCTGCGGGATGGACGTGGGCTCGGCCGTGGGGGCGTTCTGGGAGGCTGCGCTGGACAACAGGGGGGTCTCCTTGAGGAAGAAGGCGATCAGCATGCCGAGGACGAGCACCGGCACCAAGTAGAGGAAGATGCGCGGCATCGCGTCGGCGTAGGCCTGGATGTAGCCCTCGCGCAGCGCGGCGGGCATCGCGTGCACGAGCTGCGGGGTGATGGACTCGGGGTCCGGAAGGCCCGCCCCGGCCGGGATGCGGTCGGCCAGCGAGTCCGCGAGCCGGTCGGCGAAGAGGGTGCCGAAGATCGCGGCGCCGACGCTGCCGCCGATCTGCCGGAAGTAGTTGCTGGCGCTGGTGGCCGTGCCGAGGTCGGCGGGGCGTACGGCGTTCTGCACGGCGAGGATGAGCACCGGCATGACGAGGCCGACGCCCGTGCCGAGCACGGCCATCCAGACGCTGTAGTTCAGCCGGGACGTGTCGGCCTCGAGCCGGGAGAGCAGCCACATCCCCACGACCGACAGGATCCCGCCGAGGATCGGATAGATCTTGTAGCGCCCGGTGTGGCTGATGAGCTGCCCGGCGATGATCGAGGCGCCGACGAGGCCGCCCATCATCGGCAGCATGAGAAGGCCGGACTCGGTGGCGGTCGCGCCGTCGACCATCTGCAGGAAGGTCGGCAGATAACTGGCCGCTCCGAAGAGGGCGATTCCGACCACCATGCCTACTAGACCGGTGATGTTGAAGACCGAATCACGGAACAGGCGCAGCGGAATGATCGGTTCTGCCGCGAAGCGTTCGGCGACCAGGAAGAGCACGGTCGAGAGGACGGCGCCTCCACCGAGCCCCAGGATGACGCGCGAGCCCCACACGTACTCGGTCCCGCCCCAACTGGTGAGCAGCACCAGGCAGGTTGAGGCCACGGCGAGCAGCAGCGCGCCGAGCACGTCGAGTCTGGCCTTCGCGGTGGGCTTGGGCAGCTTCAGTACGAGAGTGACGACGGCGAGGGTGACGAGGCCGAACGGCACGTTGAAGTAGAAGCACCAGCGCCAGGTGACGTGGTCGGTGAAGAATCCGCCGAGCAGGGGTCCCGCCACCGAGGCGAGGCCGAACGCGGCGCCGATCAGGCCCATGTAGCGGCCGCGTTCGCGGGGCGGCACGATGTCCGCGATGATCGCCTGTACGCCGATCATGAGGCCGCCCGCGCCGATCCCCTGGATGGCACGGAAGGCGATGAGCTGGTCCATGGTCCGCGACCAGCCCGCCAGCGCGGACCCGACGATGAAGATGACGATCGCGAACTGGAAGACGCCCTTGCGCCCGAACAGATCCCCGAGCTTCCCGTAGATGGGAAGCCCGATCGTCGAGGTGAGCAGATAGGCGGTGATCGCCCAGGACATCTTGTCCAGGCCGTGCAGTTCACCGACGATCTTGGGGAGCGCGGTGGCGACGATCATCTGCTCCAGCGCGGCGAGCAGCAGCGCGAGCATCAGTCCGACGAACACCATCCGGACACGGGCGGGGCTGAGCCCCCGCACGGCCGATGCGGACTCCTGCGGCGGTGGCACCGCCGCCTGCTCGGGGGCCGGCACAGCGGCCTCCGCGGCCGCCTCCTCGCCCCGCTCGGCGCCCTTCACCAGCGTCGTCCCGCCCACGTTCTGCTCCCCTCGTCACGCTTGCGCCGCACATTTCTCGCATTACGCGACAACTGCGGGCAAGCGCGACGAGCGGGCCCCGGACGGGGCCGGGCAGACGTAAGCGCCGGTGGGAGACCTACGGCGTACAACTACGCCGAACAGAAAACCACTCGAAACGGTGAGCGTGACAACAACCCTGATGGGCTACAGGAGTTGAGCGGTCCGGGCGCGGCCCTACTTCTCGACTTCGGCGGCGAGCTTGCCGAGCACCTCGTCGTAGATCCGCCCAAGTCCCTTGGGGGCGAAGGTCTTCTCGAAGAACCCGCCGATGCCGCCCGCGCCGTTCCACACGGTGGAGACGACGACGCGCGCCTTGCCCTCGCCCGCCGGGGTCACGGTCCAGGTGGTGACCATGGAGGAGTTGCGGTCCTTCTCGACGAGCTCGCCGTCGGTCGGCTCGCCGACCTCGAGCAGGCAGTCACGGATCCGCTTGCTGGTGGCCTGCAGCTTCCAGTGGACGAGCGTTCCCTCGCCGTCCCCGCCCTCGCGCACCTCGTACTCGCTGAAGTGCTCCGAAAGGATCTTCTCGCGCGTGCCGTTGTAGTCGGCCAGCGCGTCGAAGACGTCCTCCGGCTCAGCCGCGATGATCCGCTCCGTGGTCGCCTCGACCTGCGCCATTGCACTTCCTCCAGCACTCGGTAACTCGGGGGTACCCGGAAAGCCAACCACCCTGCCCTCCGGGGCCCCAAATCGGGGTCCCCCTGTACGCCGATGACCCCCGTGCTCTCGTGACCTCTGCGCGCTCTCAGCCGGTGTGGAGGATCCGGAAGCGACCGGGTTCCGCCGGATCCCGATCGACGACCTGGACCGGCGTGCGACCCCATTGCCAGACGCTGATGCCCGGCGTGCGGGAGAACTGGATCTGCCCCCGGGTGCCTTCGACGGCGACGCGCGGCCAGGATGCGGCCGTGCGCGCCCGGTCCGTGCCGTGCGAGCGCAGCACTTCGGCGAGGACGGCGACCGTGTCGTAGCCCTCGAAGGCGACGAAGGACGGCGCTTCGCCAAGACGCTCGCCGAGGGCCGTCGCGACGCGTGCGCCGAGTGGGCCGAGGCGCTCGGGAAGGTAGCGCAGGAACGGGATCGCGGCGCCGTCGTCGCCCAGCGATGTCGCCCACCCGGCGAACTCCGGTTGTCCGGCCGGAGCGCCGATCAGGATCTCGGCGAGACGCTGGTCGCGGCGGACGGACTTGACGATCGGCACGGCGGGATCCGGGTGGCCGACCAGAAGGAGGAGGGCTGTCGCGCGATGCTCGACGAGTGCGTCGCACAAGGCCGTGGGGTCGAGCGCGCTCATGTCGAGTTCGACGACGGAGCCGCCGCGCGGTGCGAGGTGGTCGCGCAGGATGCGGGTCCCGGATGCCCAGTAGACACTCGGCTGGGTCGCTACGGCGATGCGGCGGTGGCCCGCGCCGAGCAGGAAGTCCGCGTAGATCCGCCAGCCGCGGGACTGCGGCGGTGCGAGGCGCGCCACCCATTCTGTCGGCTGTTCGGTGAGCGCGTCGAGCACCGCCGACGAGCAGAGGAACGGCACGCCGAGGGCGGCGGCCCTGGTGGCGGCGGCGCGAGCGACGACGCTGTGATACTCCCCCGCCAAGGCGGCCACGCCCAGGGCGGCCAATTCGTCCACGGCCGCCACGGCCTTCTGCGGATCGGCCGCGGTGTCACGGACCACCAGCTCGAGCGGCCTTCCGGCGATCCCGCCGGCGTCATTGACCTCGCCGACGGCCAGCTCGAGTCCGGCGAGCAGGTGCCGGCCCGCCTCGGCCCAGCCGGGCCGGGTCAGCGGAACGAGAGCGCCGATCCGGACGGTTGCTCCGTCGGTCCGCTCCGCCCCAGGTGGCGATGGTGGCGTGTTCAGGGTGTCCATGCCGGACATTGATCCACCATCATCGCCGGAAGGCAACCGACTATTTGCCCACTGAGCTGCCAGGATTCAGGAATCCGCCGTCAGTACGCCGCGCTGATCGTGATCCCGGCCACCGTGCCGTCGCCCCGGAGAGTCAGCGCCTGCGGGCCTTCGTGACGTACGCAGTCGAGACGGCCGAGGGCGGTCTCCCTCCCGTCCGGTCCGCCGACGGCGATCCCCTCGGTGGCAGCCATGACGAGCAAGGTCTCGCCCGCGGCGCACGCCATCTCCACCCCCTGTGCGGCGGCGACGGTGACCATCCGCACCTCTGCCGTAGCCCGGCCCCTGCGGGTCATCACGTTCATGTCGCGCACCGCGCCCGCCTCGAGCAGACAGTCCGTCACCGCGTCGCCGGAGAAGGCGAAGGGGCTCAACGGCGCGACCGGCTGCTTGGTCCCGTCCACGGTCAGCACCATGCCTTCGCCCTCGACGAGGGTGATCACGCGGTCGATCCCGGGAAAGGCGGAGAAGGGGCCTCCCGCGTCCACGTCCGCGACGCTCACCCGCCAGTCGAAGCCGTCCGCGGGCTCCGCCGAGTCCAGGGGCGCCCGCACGGATCCCGACGCGACCTCACGGGTCGTACCGCCGCCGTTCTTCCACGGCATGCTGCGGTACTCGCTCCAGCGCAGAACATCTCCGCCCATCCGACGCCGCCTCCTTCTTCCGTCGTCCGGCCTGCCGCCTTTACCGGCAAACCGGGGCCAGCCTAATTCCGACTCATTCCGGCCGCCGAAACGGCCACTTAGGCGGAGGCGGAGGCGGAGGCCACGAAGAACGGAATGGCGACGAGGAAGCGGCCGGTCTCGGCGCGGCGGCGCTGTTCGGCGAGCCACTCGTCCGCCTGGTCGCGGCCGACGGCGCCGCTTGCGCAGGCGGGTTCGGCGAGCCTGGTGAGCAGCGACAGCATCGCGGGTTCGGTGAAGACGCTGGTGTGCACCTCGACCGTGACGTCGTCGAAGCCGCCGGCCAGGAGCAGGCCGCGGTACTGACGGCCGGCGCGGGGCGTGCCCAGGAGGTCGGCGCGGGCGTGCACGATCGTGCGGGTGAGCGCCGCGTCATCCGAGTCGATCATGATGGCGTCCCAGTCCTGACCGACCAGGACGATCCTGCCGCCCGGGCAGAGGACCCGTCGCGCCTCCGCCACCGCGCGCCCCGGCTCCTGAAGTACGTGGAAGACCTTGTCGGCGCGGTAGCCGTGCACGCTCCCGTCGGCGAACGGCAGATCCTCCGCCCCCGCCTCCCGGAACTCGCCCTGCGACCACCGCTCCCGGGCCGCGGCCAGCATCCACGCGCTGGGGTCCACGCCCACCGCGTGGACGCCGCGCTCGGCCAGCTCGGCGACGGCTCGTCCGGCGCCGCAGCCGACGTCCACGACGGTCGAGCCCGGGACGAGAGAAAGCAGTTCGTAGGAGCGGGCCCGGAGCCGAGTGGCGCTCGGCATCTGGTCCGCGGAGTCGAGGACGGCCAGCAGAGCTTCGGTGTCGCGGTGCTCTTCCACCGCTCCCTGCGCTTCCTGCACTTCCTGCACTTCCTGCACTTCCTGATTCTTGGACATGGACGCCATGCTGCGACTTAATGTCGACATGAAGTCAAGCGAAGACGGCGGCGCCGGCACGTTGAGCATCGGCGCGATCGCGGCACGGTTCGGCCTGGCCACGCACGTGCTGCGGCATTGGGAGGCGATGGGCCTGCTGCACCCCGGACGGGACACCGGCGGGCGCCGCCGCTACGGCGCGGACGACCTCACCCGCGTGGCGACGATCCTCGCCTTGAAGGAGGCCGGCCTCGGCCTGACCACCATCGGGAGCCTGTCCGCAACCGTCGACCGCGCCACCCGGCAGGAGATCCTGCGCCCCGCGGCCGAGGAGCTCCGGTCGAGAATCGCAGCGGCCCAGGCCTCATTGGAGCTCGTTGAGGGCGGTCTGAACTGCGAGCACGATGACGTCACCCAGTGCCCGAACTACCGGCGGCTCATCGCCGAGCGGGTGGGCGGTTCGGGCAGCCAGTCGCGGGCCGGGTCGTAGTCCAGCCATCGGCTTCGCCCCGCTTCCTCCGCGCAGGCGGTGGCGAGGCGGTCCACTCCTGGGTGTCCGTTGCCGGTGCGCCACAGCAGTGACCAGGCGTACAGCGGCGTGGGATCGACCAGCGGGACGGAGCGAAGGCCGGGGACCTCCGGCAGTGGCACATCGGCCGGTACCAGCGAGAAGCGTTGCGGCTCTTCGGCCACCTCGGCGAGGAAATGGTCGAGCCCCAGGTTGACGCTCGTGGCCGTGTCCTGGATGCCGAACCGCTCGGCGAACCGGTGGAGGAAGTCGAGTCGGTCCAGCGCACCGGGTGCCCACAGCACGCTGCCCCGCAACTGGTCGGGCCGCAGGGCCGGTTCGGCTGCGAGCGGATGGTCCGTGCTCAGTACGGCGTCCACCGGTTCGAGGCGGACGAGGCGGTGTGCCAGGCCGGCGGGCAGCGGGGGGTGGACTCGGCCGAAGGCCGCGTCGACGTCGCCGCGCAGCAGCGCCGTCGCCACCGACGGCAGATCGCGCCCGTGTCCCAACGCCAACTCCCCCGCCCGTCCGGCGACTTGGGCCAGCGTCCGCATCGGCGCGTAGAGGTGCCCCCAGACGTCCACGCGCAGCGGTCGGTCCTCGCCGACCGCTGCCGCGACCGCGGCGTCGGCGGCGGCCAGGGTCTGCCGGGCCGGTGCGAGGAATCGCTGTCCGGCGTCGGTGAGGCGCACGCCGTTGCCGCCGCGCTGGAGCAGTTCGGTGCCGAGCAGGGATTCCAGCCGCGCGATCCTCTTGGACAGCGCCTGCTGGGAGATGGCGAGCGTCCCGGCCGCCCGGCCGAAGTGCAGTTCCTCCGCGGTGCGCACGAAGGCACGTACTTGCGCCACGTCGAGATCCATGGCTTCCACCATAGGTGACAACCAAAAGTTGTCGGCTTTGCTTGGGTGTTGTTGGATCGCGGGGCGGCCGCGGGGGTTGCATCCTCTCCATGCGAAGACTGATTCCCACGGGAGAGGCGGCGCGTCCGGTCGCCTTCGCCGAGGTCCCCCAGCCCGTGCCGGAGCCCGGTGAGGCACTGGTCAAGGTCGAGGCGTTCGCGCCGAACCGGGGCGAGACCTTCCTCCTCGAACACCCCCGGCCGGAGCTGCTGCCCGGCAAGGACATCGCGGGGCTCGTCGTACAGGCGGCAGCCGACGGTTCCGGCCCCGGCATCGGCACCCGTGTGGTCGGGCACCCGGCGCAGGGCGGCTGGGCCGAGTACGCCGCCGTGCCCACGCACTCGCTGGCGGTGCTCCCGGACAGCGTCGACAGCGCACGGGCCGCGGCCCTGCCCCTGGCCGGGATCACTGCCCTGCGGCTGCTGCGTACGGCCGGATCCCTGGCCGGCCGACGAGTGCTCCTGACCGGCGCCTCAGGCGGCGTCGGCCACTACGTCACCGAGCTGGCCGTCGGGGCCGGAGCCGAGCTGACCGCGGTGACGGCCACGCCGGTGCGCGGCGAGCGGCTCGCGGAGCTGGGCGCGACGGTGGTGCACGAAGTCGCGGTGGCCCAGGGACCGTTCGATGTCGTACTGGAGTCCACGGGCGGGCCGGATCTGCCGCTCGCCCTGTCGAAGGTGCGCCCGGGGGGCCTGCTCGTCTGGTTCGGCCAGGCGAGCCGCACCCCAGTGTCCCTCGACTTCTTCCAACTCCTCGGCGGGCCCGAGCGCGTGACGATCCAGCACTTCCACTACGCCGGCGCCCCGTACGGCTCCGATCTCTCGGCACTGGTGCGCCTCGTGGAACAGGGCCGGCTGCATCCGGAGATCGACCGCGTCACCGACTGGGCACAGACCGCCGACGCGCTGGTCGACCTGCGGGAGCGCCGGATACGCGGCAAGGCCGTACTGCTGACCGGAGGAGCACGATGAGCACTGCCGACTTCGCCGCCGCCCAGTGGACACGCGCCCTCGGTGCGGGCGTGGACCCGCACGAGTACCGGCGCGTCACCGAGGGCCTCACCTCCGTCGCCGACTGGGGACCGTCCTTCCTGCGCACCGGACACGGCTACCTCCAGCGCGCGCAGGATGCGGGATCGTCCCTCTCGGCGGGTGAGTACCTGCTGATGGCGGCCCGGTGGTTCCACGTGGCCACCCTGGCGCCGTACGCGGAAGCGCCTCGTGCCGCCGCCGAGGCGGACCGCGCCCTGAGCCGGGCGCTCACCGTGTTGGAGCCCGGTGCGCGGCGGGTGCGCGGCGAGGGATTCACCGGCTGGCTGCGCGGCCCCGCCGACGCGCCGGGGACCGTGGTCGTCGTCCCCGGCCTGGACTCGGCCAAGGAGGAGTTCCTCGATCTGGTGTCCGCGCTGCTGGCCAGGGGTCTCGCGGTGTTCGCGATGGACGGCCCCGGGCAGGGCGTGCTCGCGGCCACCACGACCTTCGTGTCGGAGTACGAGCAGGTCGTGGGCCGGGTCATCGATGCCATCGGCGTCGCACGCGTCGGGATCGTCGGCCTGAGTCTGGGCGGTTATTTCGCGGCCCGGACCGCGGCGCTCGAGCCGCGCGTGGCAGCCGTCGCCACCGTCAGCGGCCCCTCCCGCCTGCACTGGGAGGAACTACCCCCACCGGTAAGGGACATCATGGCCGGGCGCGCCGGAGGAGCCGACGCCGCCCGGGAGTTCGTACGCCACGTGGACCTCACCGACCTGGCACCCCGCATCGCGGCCCCGCTGCTTGTCGTGGACGGCGACCAGGACGTCATCCCCGGCGTGACGAACGGCGAGCCGCTGGCCCGCCTCGCGCCACACGGCACCTATCTCTCCGTCCCGCACGGCGACCACCTCCTCGGCAACGCGCGGCCCGACTGGCTGCCCCACCTCAGCGACCACCTCACGCACACCCTGACGGGAACACCGGCATGAACCGCTTCACCGACAAGACCATCCTCATCACCGGCGGCACCAGCGGCATGGGGCTCGCTACCGCACACCGCCTCGTCGCCGAAGGCGCTCACGTCATCGTCACCGGTCGCACCCGCGCACGGGTGGACTCCGCCGTCAAGGAGCTCGGCCCCGGCGCCTCGGGAATCGTGGCCGACGCCGCTGACCTCAGCGCGGTGGACGCGCTGATGGAGGCCGTCCGGGACCGTCACGGCCGGCTGGACGGCCTCTTCGCGAACGCGGGCACCGGCACCTTCCTGCCCTTCGAGAACATCACCGAGCCGGACTTCGACCACGGAGTCGACGTCAACTTCAAGGGCGTGTTCTTCACCGTCCAAAGGGCACTGCCGCTGCTGGCGGAGGGAGGCGCGATCGTCATCAACGCGTCCTGGACCCTCCACCGGGGCAACAGCGTCCTGACCCTCTACTCGGCGACCAAAGCCGCCGTACACAACCTGGCCCGAACCCTCGCCGCCTCACTCGCCCCACGAGGCATCCGCGTCAACTCCGTCAGCCCCGGCTACATCGACACCCCGATGTACCCCGCCGACGCGCTGACCAAAGCAGAGGCGGATGCGGTCACCGGCCAGATCGTCGCCGGCCGCTTCGGACGCCCGGAGGAGGTCGCCGCGGCCGTGGCATTCCTCGCCTCGTCCGACGCGTCCTACGTCAACGGCCAGGATCTGGTCATCGACGGCGGACTGGTCGGCGCCGTCCCCGCCTGACGATCGGAATCGTGCTGACGGACACTCAGCCGTCCTGCCCTTTCAGCGAAGCTTGGGGCTGGTGAGAGCGAGTGCCGCATCAAGAAGTGCTGAGGTCAGTGCGGGGAGCTGGTCAGGGGATTCGGTGATGGTCCGGCACTGGGCACCGTCTCGCTGCGCGACCGCCTCCCACACCACCCGACGGGCTGTTCGGACGGCTCTGCATGGCCTTCATCGCACCGTTCCGCTACCTGATCATCTACCCGGCGCTGACCCGCCGATGGGAACACGCCTGGCAAGACCGCGCCCGCCTGCTCGCCGGGACGGACAGCGCCGACGGACACCCCTGAATCACCAAGAACCAGCACCTCGACACCCTCGATTTGAGTCCTCATGCTGCCTGTATGCGCAGATCAAGGGCGGCTGTGGGAAGTTCGGTGTTCTTGGCGCTCGCTCCGGGCACTGTTGCCGGCCTGGTGCCTTGGTGGCTGACGGGGTGGCAGGCCGGTCATGAGTGGCCGGCCGTTCGGCTGCTGGGCGGGGCCGTGCTGACCGGGGGTGCGGTGGTGTTGGTGCACGCCTTTGCTCGGTTCGTACGCGAAGGGCTTGGCACTCCGGCGCCGGTCGCACCCACCGAACACCTGGTGGTGGGCGGACTGTACCGCCATGTGCGCAACCCGATGTATGTGGCGGTCACGGCCGCGATCGGTGGCCAAGCCCTGCTGCTGGGGCGGCCGATTCTACTGACGTACGGGCTGCTCGCCGGAACAGTGATGTGGGCGTTCGCACGCTGGTACGAGGAGCCGGCGCTGTTGCGTACGTTCGGGGCGGAGTACGAAACGTACCGGCGGGCGGTGCCGGGCTGGTGGCCGAGGCTTCGCCCGTGGCGCGGCGAGAGTCACACATGACCCAGCAGGCGCAGACCACTGCCCAGCAGGCGCTTCACGTGAGGTTCTTGCGCAGGAAGGTCTCAAGTCGTTCGGCGAAGCCCGGTGCTGCGGCGACGAAGTGACCGGCGCCCGGATGCACGCCGCGCTCGGCGTTGAGCGCATCGGCGAGGGCGTCGCAGATCCGCTCGAGCGCGGGCGTGTGGTCTCCGGAGGTGACAAGCACCGGGATGCCGGCATCACGGATCGCGTCGAGATCTGGGCGCGCCTCGCTGGTCGGTCGGCCACCGTGCGCCCGTCGAACGCCGGCGACCACGTCCTTGGGAAGCGGGCCGTCGCCGATGGGCGCACCCGTGAGTCGGAGGAACTCGCGCAGTTGGGTCGGGGCCGTATCGATGCCGTGGGCGAGGACCGTATCGCCGAGGCGCTCGAGCCGCGCCGCCTCGGGGTCGTCAGGGACGAGGTAGTTGAGCGGCGGCTCGATCAGGGTGAGTGAGCGCACGCTGCCCGGTGCGGAAGCGGCCGCGATCAACGTCCCGAGGACGCCGTAGGAGTGGGCGACGACGTGCGGGCTGCCGACGAGCAGCGGCGCCAGGTCCAGGGCGTCCACCTCGAAGTCCTGACGCTCCCGCGGTGGCGGGCTCGGCGGATAGCCACGGCGATGGACGTATGCCAGCGTCCACCGCTCGGCCAGCGGAGCGACAGGGCCCCACGTCGTGCGCGGGCCTGCACCGCCGTGCACGAGCAGGACCTCCGGCCCAGAGCCGTCCCGTACCACCACGATCTCGCTCACGAGGCGAGCGTAGCGGCGCACGGTGAGCCACGGTCCCGCACTCGAGGAGCGGGGTCGGTCGCCGGGTTGGTCAACCGCAGCAGTCACAGCCAGGGCGGCAGCCGCAGGAGTCACAGCCAGGGCGGCAGCCGCAGGAGTCTCGTTCCTGCTGCGCGGGCCGAGCGAGGACATCCGGAGCCGGGACAGCGCAGCAGCCCTTCCCTCGCCAGGCGTCGCGTCCCTCTTTGAGAGCGATGGCGGCTATCACGAGGGCGGCGATCGGGTCGGCCCAGGAGCAGCCGAAGGTGGCGTTGAGGATCAGACCGACCAGGAGCACTGCGGACAGGTACGTGCACAGGAGGGTCTGCTTGGAGTCGGCGACCGCGGAAGCGGAGCCGAGTTCGCGGCCGGCCTTGCGCTGGGCGGCGGACAGGAACGGCATGATCGTCAGGGAGAGGGCGGCGATGAAGACGCCGGGGACGGAGCGTTCGGCCTCGCCGGTGCCGGCCGGCGCGCGGACAGCGTCGACGGTGACGTACGCGGCGAGCGCGAAGAAGGAAACGGCGATGATCCGCAGGGTGGTTTTCTCGCGTGCCTCGCGCACCGCGTGCTCGCGGGCGGAGAACTGCCAGGCGACCGCGGCGGCGGAGGAGACCTCGATGACGGAGTCCAGGCCGAAGCCGATCAGGGCGGTGGAGGAGGCGATCGTGCCGGCGGTGATCGCGACGGCCGCCTCGATGACGTTGTAGGTGATGGTCGCGGCGACGAGCAGGCGTATGCGCCGGGCGAGCTCCTCGCGCCGGGCCGGGGACGGCCCCAGGGATATCGCGGTCATCAGCGGCACCCCTTCTCTGCAGCCTCGGCGCACGTGCGGTCGGCCTCGACGGCGATCACGGCGGTACGCAGGTCGTCCAGCGCATGGCCGAGGCGTTCATCAGGCCCCGGCCTACCCCTCCGACCCATCGCACTCACTGGCCAAGCACGACACTCCCTCACCACAGCCGGTATCCGGTCGCACGATCAAGGGAACATGTGTTCTATTGTGTGGCCAGTGCTACCGAGGAGGCGTCATGCGCTGGGAGAACCTCGCCGACGGGCCGTCACGGCAGGTCGCGGACGCCGCGCTGTTCGGCGCGGACGCGGTTACTACGAGGACCTTCGACACGCCCGAATTCAGAGGGATCACCTTTCACGAGATCCGGGCCAGAACGATCGTGAACCGGGTGCCGGGGGCGTCCCGCATGCCGTTCGAGTGGACGGTCAATCCGTATCGAGGGTGCACGCACGCGTGCGTCTACTGTTTCGCGCGCAAGACGCACAGCTACCTCGACCTGGACACCGGTCTCGGCTTCGACAGCCAGATCGTCGTCAAGGTGAACGCGCCCGACCTGCTGCGGCGTCACCTCGCCTCGCGCCGCTGGCAGGGACAGCACATCGCGATGGGCACGAACGTGGACTGCTATCAGCGCGCGGAGGGGCGGTACGGGCTCATGCCCGGGATCATCGCCGCGCTGCGGGATCACGCGAACCCCTTCTCCATCCTCACCAAGGGCACGTTGATCCTGCGCGACCTCGATCTGCTGCGGCAGGCCGCCGCCGTCACCGACGTCGGGATATCCGTGTCCGTCGGCTTCGTCGAGCACGAGCTGTGGCGCACCGTCGAGCCGGGCACGCCCGCTCCGGAGCGCCGCCTCGATGTCGTACGGACCCTGACCGAGCACGGGATCGGGTGCGGGGTCCTGATGGCGCCCGTCATTCCCTTCCTGGGGGACCGGCCCGAACAGCTGCGGGCCACCGTGCGGGCCATCGCCGCCTCGGGGGCCACCTCCGTCACTCCGCTCGTGCTGCATCTGCGGCCGGGCGCCCGTGAGTGGTTCATGGACTGGCTCGCGCAACACCATCCGTATCTCGTGCGGCGCTACGAGCGGCTGTACGCGGAGGGCGCCTACGCCCCCAAGTGGTACCAGCGCCGCATCACCCGGCAAGTGCACGAACTGGCCGAGGAGTTCGGCATCGGCCCCGCACGCGCGGGCGCCGCCCGCCGTATCCGCGCACCCGAGGATCCCGCGCCCGCGGACGTGCCCGGCGGCACCCAGCTCACACTCCTCTGACCTCCTCTGACCTCCTGGTTCGGCCCGCGCACCGCACTGAACGGCGCCCTTTCCGGTCATTCATCGGCAGAACGACCCCTTCCGGGCGGACTTTCCGGGACGATGCCGCGGGGGCCGTGGCACCCACGGTCCCGAACCCCCCGCCCCGGGAGGCCCGATGAAGAAACGCGCCGTCGCCCTGTGCGGCGTCGCCGCGGTGGTGGCCTCGATGGTCACGGCCGCGGTACCCGCCGCGAGCGCCGATAGCACCAGCACCAGCACCAGCAGCACCACCAGCAGCAGCCCACGCACCCCCGCGCTCACCTGGAAGAAGTGCGCGACCAAGGACTACCCCACGCTTCAGTGCTCCTCGCTGAAGGTGCCCCTTGACCACGGCCGGCCGCACGGCCGGCAGATCACCCTCGCACTGTCCCGCGTCCCGCACACCGCGCGGAAGTCACAGGGCCCGCTCCTGGTCAACCCCGGCGGCCCCGGCGGCAGCGGCCTGTCCCTGGCCGGATTCGTCGCGAAGTCGCTGCCGGCGAAGGTGGCGGCGCAGTACGACGTCATCGGCTTCGACCCGCGCGGCGTCGGCAAGAGCACACCGGCCCTGAACTGCCGCCCCGGCCACTTCTCCCCGGTGCGCCCCGACACCGTGCCCGCCACGCCCGCGACCGAGAAGGCGAACCTCACGCGGATCCAGTCGTTCGCGAAGGCCTGCGCCAAGAAGTACGCGGACGTGCTGCCGTTCATCGACACGGTGAGCGCGGTCAGGGACATGGACGCGATCCGCGCCGCCCTCGGCGCCAAGAAGATCAACTACTTCGGCTACTCGTACGGCACCTACCTGGGCTCCGTCTACGGAAAGCTCTTCCCGGACCGCGTACGCCGCATGGTCCTCGACTCGATCGTCGACCCCACGGGCGTCTGGTACGAGGACAACCTCCAGCAGGACTACGCCTTCGACGCCCGGCACAAGGCCTTCGCGGCCTGGGTCGCCCAGCACGACAAGACGTACAAGCTCGGCAAGGACCCGGCGAAGGTCGAGGCCAAGTGGTACGCGATGCGCGAGGCAGTCGCCAAGAAGCCCGCGGGCAAGAAGGTCGGCGCCGGCGAGCTCGAGGACACGTACATGCCGGGCGGCTATTTCAACGGCTACTGGCCGTTCCTGGCCGAGGCGTTCGCCGCGTACGTGAACGACAAGGACGCGGATCCGCTCGTGGAAGCGTACGAGAACTTCGGCGCCGTCGACGCGGCGGGCGACAACGGCTACAGCGTCTACGCCGCCGTGCAGTGCCGTGACGCGTCCTGGCCGCGCGACTGGGGCACCTGGCGCGACGACAACTGGCGGGTCCACGAGAAGGCGCCGTTCATGGCCTGGAACAACGCCTGGTACAACGCTCCGTGCGCTTTCTGGCCGACGGAGTTGCTCGAGCCGACGGACGTGTCCAACTCCGGGCTGCCGCCGACGCTCCTCTTCCAGGCGACGGACGACGCGGCCACACCGTACGAGGGCGGCGTCACCATGCACCGCAAGCTGCACGGATCGAGCCTGGTCGTCGAGCAGGGCGGCGGCAACCACGGCATCACCCTGTCCGGGAGCAGTTGCCTGGACCGGCACCTGGCGACGTATCTGGAGAACGGGAAGGTGCCGCGCAGCGGCGGCGAGGTCGACGCGGTCTGCAAGGCACTGCCCGACCCCAAGCCCCTGAGCACGAAGGCCGGTTCGGGGCGCGGGGCCACACTGCACGGCCTGCTCGGCTTCCGCGGCTGAGCCGAGCCGCCCCGGGTGTCCGAGCAACACCCAAGCCCGTCGGGGGCGTTGACGGTCCCATGGTCCAAGATGGACCCATGAGTCGACTGACCCACATCAGCGCCCCCGCCGGAGTCTCCCCCGCCACCCAGTACACGCATGTGGTCATGGGCACGGGCCGCTTCGTGGCGATCTCCGGCCAACTCCCCCTGGACAAGGAGGGAAACCTGGTCGGCGAGGGTGATCCCGCCGCGCAGGCGCGGCAGGTCTTCGACAATCTGTGGCACTGCCTCGTGGCCGCGGGCGGCAGCTTCAGGGACGTCGTGAAACTGACGTACTTCGTCACGGACATGGCCTACATGCCCGCGATCCGCAGCGCCCGGGACACCTATCTGGACCCGGCGCGCCTCCCCGCCGCCTCCGCGGTCCAGGTATCCGCGCTGGTCTCGCCGCAGTGCCTGATGGAGATCGAGGCGTACGCGGTGCTGTAGGGCGCCGATGCGTCCGCTAGTCCGGCAGCCGGGCCAGTGCCGCGGACGCCGCCGCGGCGAGCCGCGGATGGCCGCTCGCCTTCGTCAGGACGTCCCTGGCCCGCGGGTCGCCAAGGGCGCCGAGGCCCTCCACGCACGCGAGCGCGATCTTCCCGTACGGGTCGTAGGGGACGAGCCTGCGCTCCAGCGTGGTGATCAGGGCGGGCACCGACTCGGGGGCGTGCAGTTCGGTGAGCAGGCGCACCGGATGCAGCGCGTAGGCGATGCGCAGTTCATTGGTGGCGAGGGCGGCCGCCGCGCGGGCCGTGCGCGGGTCGCCGAGCCGCGCGAGCGCGTACGCGGCGGCCGCGCACCGCGAGGGATCCCGGTGGTTGAGCAGCAGCACCAGCGACTCGAAGGCCCGGCGGTCCCCGGCGGCGCCGAGCCGGACCGCCGCCAGTTCCCGCGCCCACAGCGGCTGCCCCGCCGCCGCGAGCACCTCCGCCAGTTCGTCGAGATCGCCGGTCGCCACCAGCCTCTCGTAGGCCTTCGAGACTCCCGCCTCGCGGCGTAAGCGTTCCGTCACCGTCCGCAACTCCACGTCCATGACGGGGAGCCTATCCGCGATGTAGATCACAAACACCGGGGACTGGCGCGCTCGTTACTCGCCGGTTAGTCTCATGTGAGCGGGGCATACTCCTCGTCAGCAGTTCTTTTTCTCGCGGCGGCCTGGTGACGCAGCCGGCGCGAGAGGGTACCCCCACTCCTTTAAGGCAGTGGGGGAGCATGTCGGTTCGGTACTTCAGGTACCTCAGCTCCATCCAGTACGACGTGGCTCCGGGACAGAGCCGGTCGACTCCTCACGGGCGTGCGCGCTTTCGCCGCCCGGTCACGACACGCAGCACCTCCCTCCGTACGCCGCGCATTCCCCGAAGCGCCCGCGTGCGCCCCTCAGTCGTCACTCACCTTCCTGGAGTCCACACATGGACACTCCCTTGAACACTGTCGCCGTGATCGGTCTCGGCACCATGGGCACCGGCATCGCCGAGGTCCTGGTCCGCGCGGGCCGCGAGGTCATCGGCATCGACATCAGCGAGGCTGCGGCCGTGCAGGCCGTCACCTCGATCGAGGCTTCGACCGAGCGGGCCGTGCGCCGCGAGCACCTCACCGAGGGCGAGCGGCAGAGCGCTCTCGCCCGGCTTCGCACCTTCACCGACCTGAGCGCCGCGGCCGACGCGGACCTGGTGATCGAGGTCGCCCCGGAGTCGTACGAGATCAAGCAGCAGATCGTCCGCGAACTCGACGGCGTCGTGCGCCCCGAGACGATCATCGCGACCGGCACCAACGCGCTGTCCGTGACCCGCCTCGCCGCCGAATCGGCGCGCCCCGAGCGGGTGTTGGGCCTGCACTTCTTCAACCCGGCGCCCGCGATGAAGCTGGTCGAGGTCGTCTCGTCCGTCCTTACCGCGCCCGCCGCGGTCGCCGCGGTCACCGACCTCGCGTACGCCCTGGGCAAGGAGCCCGTGGCGGTCGGCGACCGGCCCGGCTTCGTCGCCGACGGCCTGCTCTTCGGCTACCTCAACCAGGCCGCCGCGATGTACGAGGCGAAGTACGCGTCCCGCGAGGACATCGACGCCGCGATGAAGCTGGGCTGCGGCCTTCCGATGGGCCCGCTCGCGCTGCTCGACCTGATCGGCGTCGACACGGCCCGCACGGTCCTGGACGCGATGTACACCGAGTCGAACGACCGGCTGCACGCCCCCGCGCCGATCCTCAAGCAGCTCAGCGAGGCGGGCCTGACCGGTCGCAAGGCGGGGCGCGGCTTCTACTCGTATGAGGAGCCGGGCAGTTCGGTCGTGGTGCGTGACGCGCTGTCCCCGCTGGATAGCGGTCAGCGGATCGGCGGCCGGGAGATCCGGTCGGTCGGCGTCGCGGGGTCGGGGACCATGGCGTCCGGCATCGCCGAGGTGTTCGCCAAGGCCGGCTACGACGTGGTGCTCGCCGCGCGCAGCGAGGAGAAGGCGGAGAAGGCCAAGGCCCGTATCGCCAAGTCGCTTTCGCGCTCTGTCGAGAAGGGGCGGATGACGGCGGAGACGGCGGCCAAGACCCTGGACCGGATCGCTCCGGCGGGTTCGTACGACGCGTTCTCCGATGTCGACCTGGCCCTCGAGGCGGTCGCCGAGGACCTGGAGATCAAGCAGCAGCTGTTCGCGGCGTTCGACAAGGTCTGCAAGCCGGGCGCGATCCTGGCGACCACCACCTCGTCGCTGCCGGTCGTCGCCTGTGCCCGCGCCACCTCGCGTCCCGGCGACGTGATCGGCATGCACTTCTTCAACCCGGCACCGGCGATGAAGCTGGTCGAGGTGGTCCGCACGGTCCTGACGACCGACGAGGTGCACGCGACAGTGCGCGAGGTCTGCGCGACGATCAAGAAGCACCCGGTGGACTGCGGCGACCGCGCCGGCTTCATCGTGAACGCGCTGCTGTTCCCCTACCTCAACAACGCGATCAAGATGGTCGAGGAGCACTACGCGACGCTAGACGACATCGACGCCGCGATGAAGCTCGGCGGCGGCTACCCCATGGGCCCCTTCGAGCTCCTGGACGTCGTCGGCCTGGATGTCTCGCTGGCCATCGAGAAGGTGCTGCACAGCGAGTTCCGCGACCCGGGTCTCGCCCCCGCTCCGCTGCTCGAACACCTGGTGGCCGCGGGCTGCCTCGGCCGCAAGACCGGCCGCGGCTTCCGCGAATATGCCCGACGGTAAGCCGCGTACGGACGGGAGCGCGCCCGGCGACGGACCGCGCACGGACTGGGGCGGGCTGCTCGATCCGTCGGGCGGCCCCGTCCCGCATGAGCACTCGGCTGCGCATATGCAGTACGTTCGGGTCATGCCCAAGGCCGCCAAGTCCACACGTACGCCCGCTACGCCCGACGCTCCGGAGAGCGCGGCGGGCAGCCGCGCCGCGGCTCAACGCCTCAAGATGCGCCGGGAGCTGGCGGCCGCGGCGATGGAACTGTTCGCGTCCAAGGGGTACGAGGCGACGACGGTCGACGAGATCGCGGCGCGGGCCGGGGTGGCGCGGCGGACGTTCTTCCGGCACTTCCGCTCCAAGGAAGAGGCGATCTTCCCGGACCACGACGACACGTTGATCCGGGCGGAGGCGGTGCTCAACGCGGCGCCGCCGCACGAGCACCCGCTGGACACGGTGTGCCGGGGCATCAAGGAAGTCATGAAGATGTACGCGGCATCGCCCGCGGTCTCCGTGGAGCGCTACCGCCTGACGCGCGAGGTACCCACCCTGCGCGAGCGCGAGATCGCCTCGGTGGCCCGCTATGAACGGCTCTTCACGCGGTATCTCCTTGGCCACTTCGACGAGCAGGCCCACCACGACGGCAACGACGATCCGCTGCTCGCGGAGGTCGCGGCGTCGGCGGTGGTGACCGCGCACAACCACGTGCTCCGGCGGTGGCTGCGTGCGGGCGGCCAGGGCGACGTGGAGACCCAGCTGGACCACGCCTTCGCGATCGTCCGCAGGACGTTCGGCTCGGGCATCGGGGCGGGCCGGGACACCACCACCGCTCCGGCGGCCTCGGTGAGCACCGGGGGCGATGTCCTGGTCACCGTGGCCCGGACGGACGCACCGCTGGACGAGATCATGCGGACGATCGAGAAAGCACTGCGGGAGCGGGCCTCGTAGGTCCGGGTTTCACCCTGATTGTCCTTGGCTTTTATGGGGGCGCTACCCACGGGTAGCGCCCCCTCTGTCATGTCCGCACACCCTCTGACCTGCACTGATCGATCATCTATCAAAAACTCATGGCACCCAGTGTCTTGTCACTTGGCACGCGGTGCCATACGTTGATGTTGTCCGGGCGGCCGGCGTGCAGAGAACTTCCGTACGCCGGCTGTCCCCACAAGCCACGGCTCGTGCGCCCGGACGCCTGCGTCACAGGCAACCTCCCGCGCCACACCAAGCGCTGCCGAGCTCCACCCTTCGCCGAACCGACGGCACACCCTCACAAGCACCAGCAGCACCCGACGTAACCCTCAAGAGCGTGTTCCCCTCGGAGGGGACCCGCACTTCGCCGGAGGCATCACCGTGAAGGAAATCCTGGACGCGATCCAGTCGCCGGACTCCACGTCCGCCGACTTCGCCGCTCTCCCCCTGCCCGACTCGTACCGCGCGATCACCGTGCACAAGGACGAGACGGAGATGTTCGCCGGGCTCGAGACCCGCGACAAGGACCCCCGCAAGTCGCTGCACCTGGACAATGTTCCCGTGCCGGAACTCGGCCCCGGTGAGGCCCTGGTGGCCGTCATGGCCTCCTCGGTCAACTACAACTCCGTGTGGACCTCGATCTTCGAGCCGGTGTCCACCTTCAGCTTCCTGGAGCGCTACGGCCGCCTGAGCGAGCTCACCAAGCGCCACGACCTGCCGTACCACGTCATCGGCTCCGACCTCGCGGGCGTCGTGCTGCGCACCGGACCCGGCGTGAACGCCTGGAACCCGGGCGACGAGGTCGTCGCGCACTGTCTGTCCGTCGAGCTCGAGTCCAGCGACGGCCACAACGACACGATGCTCGACCCCGAGCAGCGCATCTGGGGCTTCGAGACCAACTTCGGCGGCCTCGCGGAGATCGCCCTGGTCAAGTCCAACCAGCTGATGCCCAAGCCGGACCACCTGAGCTGGGAGGAGGCCGCATCGCCCGGCCTGGTGAACTCCACCGCCTACCGCCAGCTGGTCTCCCGCAACGGCGCCGGCATGAAGCAGGGCGACAACGTCCTGATCTGGGGCGCCAGCGGCGGACTCGGCTCCTACGCCACCCAGTTCGCCCTGGCCGGCGGCGCCAACCCGATCTGTGTCGTCTCCAGCCCGGAGAAGGCCGCCATCTGCGAGGCCATGGGCGCCGAGGCGGTCATCGACCGCAACGCCGAGGGCTACAAGTTCTGGAAGGACGAGCACACCCAGGACCCCAAGGAGTGGAAGCGCTTCGGCAAGCGCATCCGCGAGCTGACCGGCGGCGAGGACGTGGACATCGTCTTCGAGCACCCCGGCCGCGAGACCTTCGGCGCCTCGGTCTACGTCACCCGCAAGGGCGGCACCATCGTCACCTGCGCCTCGACGTCGGGCTACAACCACGAGTACGACAACCGCTACCTGTGGATGTCCCTGAAGAAGATCGTGGGCTCGCACTTCGCCAACTACCGCGAGGCCTGGGAGGCCAACCGGCTGATCGCCAAGGGCAAGATCCACCCCACGCTCTCCCGCGTCTACTCCCTCGAAGAGACCGGGCAGGCCGCCTACGACGTGCACCGCAACCTCCACCAGGGCAAGGTCGGCGTCCTCGCGCTCGCGCCCCAGGAGGGCCTGGGCGTGCGCGACCCGGAGATGCGGGCCAAGCACATCGACGCGATCAACCGCTTCCGGAACATCTGAGGGGCTGAGGTCCGCACATGACAGAGCGT
This sequence comes from Streptomyces sp. MZ04, assembly GCF_004684775.1. Classification (GTDB taxonomy): domain Bacteria; phylum Actinomycetota; class Actinomycetes; order Streptomycetales; family Streptomycetaceae; genus Streptomyces. The sequence goes on along the minus strand of NZ_SRIC01000101.1, from coordinate 424 downwards.
CAGAAGGACCGGCCGTGGCTCATGCGCACGTACGCCGGTCACTCCACGGCCGAGGCGTCCAACGAGCTGTACCGGCGCAACCTCGCCAAGGGTCAGACGGGCCTCTCGGTCGCGTTCGACCTGCCCACGCAGACGGGCTACGACCCGGACCACATCCTCGCCCGCGGTGAGGTCGGCCGGGTCGGCGTCCCCGTCTCGCACGTCGGCGACATGCGGCGCCTGTTCCAGGACATCCCCCTGGAGCAGATGAACACCTCGATGACGATCAACGCCACGGCCATGTGGCTCCTGGCGCTCTATCAGGTGGTCGCGGAGGAGCAGGGCGCGGACATCACGCAGCTCCAGGGGACGACGCAGAACGACATCGTCAAGGAGTACCTGTCGCGCGGGACGCACGTCTTCCCGCCCGGCCCCTCCCTCCGCC
>NZ_SRIC01000100.1 GCF_004684775.1 Streptomyces sp. MZ04 | reverse complement strand
GTCCCCTCTGTACCCCCCGCCGGAATCGCCGCACCCCCCACCGGAATCGCCGCGCTCTCGCCGCGCTATCAGGTCGCGGCCGTCCTCGCGCTGGTGATCGTCGCGGCCACGGTCTGTGTCCACGTCGCGATGCTCTTCCTGCACGTCGCCCCCGCGAACACGATGACCAAGCAGCACGGCGAGGTCGTCGACGACTGGATCTACCCCGAGTTCGAGCAGAACTGGAAGCTCTTCGCGCCCAACCCGATGCAGCAGAACATCGCGGTGCAGGCCCGCGCCGAGATCCGCACGGAGGCGGGGGGCACCCGGACCACCCGCTGGTACGACCTCTCCGCGCAGGACAGCGCCGCCATCGACGGCAATCTGCTGCCCAGCCACACCCAGCAGAACGAGCTGCGCAGGGCCTGGGACTTCTACGTCGGATCGCACGACGCGCAGAATCGTCCCAGCGGCCTGCGCGGTCAGCTCTCCGAGCGCTATCTCCACCGCATCGCGCTGCTGCGCGTCGACCGTGCCGAGCCCATCGGCAAGGGCGACGCCATCGAGCGCGTCCAGGTCCGCTCCAGGACCACGAACGTGCCGGCCCCGGAGTGGAGCGACGAGAAGGTCGACGCCAAACCGGTGTTCCGGCGGCTTCCCTGGTCGTCCGTGATCTCCGAGGACATGCCGTTGGCCGAGGACCCGGAGGACGCCCGATGACCGGAGGACGCCCGATCAATCGCTTCGGCTCCCAGCTCGCCCGCGGTATCGGCCATGTCAGCGGATCGGTGCTCGGTCCCTATCAGACCGCCGTGATCCGCATCGGCTTCGCCGCCACCTGGCTGCTCTTCCTGCTGCGCGAGTTTCCTCACCGGCAGGAGCTGTACGGGCCCGACGGTCCGTGGAACTGGGACATGGCCCAGCAGCTCGTCGCGGACAACGACGCCTTCACGGCCCTGATGTGGTCCGACGGCCGCCTCTGGTTCGAGGTCGTCTACGCCGTCGCCGTCATCAGCAGCGCCCTGTTGCTGCTCGGCTGGCGCACGCGCACGACGTCCGTGCTCTTCATGATCGGCGTGCTCTCGCTGCAGAACCGCTCCATCTTCATGGGGGACGGCGGAGACAACGTCATCCATCTGATGGCGACCTACCTGGTCTTCACGCGCTGCGGCCAGGTCTGGTCCCTGGACGCCCGGCGCGCGGCACGCGCGCGTGCCGCGGCCGCGGAGGAGGGCAGTCCTACGGAGCCCGTCGACCGGGTCGGGCCCGTGCTGTGGTGGGTCCTGGGCCTCGGCCTCTCCGTGGTGACGTTCATGGGGGAGCTCAGCGGCGGCTGGCTGCTTGTCTTCTGGGGGCTGTGGCTGATCCAGGGCCTGTGGTGGGCCGTCGGGCGGCGCGCGCCCGGCGGCGAGGCGCGGATGCTGCTCGACGTCGTCGCCAAGCTCGCGCACAATGCCGCGCTGCTCGTGATCATGGTCGAGGCGTGCCTGATCTACGCCACGGCGGGCTGGTACAAGATCCAGGGAGGCCGCTGGCAGGACGGGACGGCCGTCTACTACCCGCTGCGTCTCGACTCCTTCTCGCCCTGGCCCGCGCTCTCCGAGCTGCTCGCCTCGCACGGCCTCATGATCATGCTGGTGACGTACGGAACCGTCGCCGTGCAGGTGGCCTTCCCCTTCACCCTCTTCAACAGAAGGGTCAAGAACGTCCTGCTGGCCGCCATGATCTTCGAGCACGCGGTCATCGCCGTCATCCTCGGACTGCCGTTCTTCTCGCTGGCGATGATCGCGGCCGACTCCGTGTTCCTGCCCACGTCGTTCCTGCGCCGCCTCGGCGGCTGGGCGCCGCGCGCGCGTGGAGCGCTGTTCTCCCGTGGCGGCAAGGTGCCGGCGCAGCGCGCGGCGGATGCGGAAGCGGCCACTGAATCCGCCGAGCACGCGCGCGTAGGCTTCCCTTCATGACAGGGACGTACGCGGATGAGGCGGCTGGCTCCGGTGACGCTGTTCGCGTCTGGCGAGGCCTTGCCGACACGTCCGTGCTGCTCGACGGTTTTCACGCCGTCAAGCACGCCCTGCGCTTCGGGGCGCGCATTCCGGCGGCCCTGACCAGCGACAAGGACGCCGTCCTCGCCCTCGCCGACGAACTGGCACCCGATGTGCGGGACCAGCTCGACGCGCTTCTGGTGGGCGTCCCCGACGACACGCTGCGGGCCCTCGTGCCGCGACTGCACCCGACCGGTGTGGCCGCGCTCGCCGTCCGTCCTTCCCGTACAGCCAACCTGGAGGCGCTGGCACGGGTGCCGAGGACCGCTCCGGTCGTCGTCCTCGACGATCCGCGCAATCTGGGGAACGCCGGGGCGGTGATTCGCCTGGCCGCGGGATTCGGGGCGACCGGGGTCGTCACGACCGGCACGCTCGACCCCTGGCACCCCACGGTCGTGCGCGGTGGCGCGGGCCTGCACTTCGCGACGGCCGTCGAGCGGCTGGACGTCGCCGAACTGCCCGTGGGGCCGGTGTTCGCGCTCGACGCGGAGGGCGAGGACATCCGCGGTCTGAAGCTGCCGGACGACGCCGTGCTGGCCTTCGGGTCCGAGCGCAGCGGTCTTTCCGCACAACTGCGGGCCCGCGCCGACCACTTGGTTTCCCTGCCGATGCGTCCCCAGGTCTCCAGCTACAACCTGGCCACCAGCGTGGGGATGACGCTCTTCCACTGGTCGGCGGGCAGGCCTCCGGGCGCGGAGGCCTGAACCCGCCGGGGAGCCTCAGGCGTCCCTGCGCACCTCCACCACGCGGAAGCGGTTGGCCACGAACGCGCCGTCGCACAGCGCCGAGTTCGCCGCCGGGTTGCCGCCCGAGCCGTGGAAGTCCGAGAACGCCGCCGTCTGGTTCACATAGACGCCGCCCGTGAGGTTCAAGGAGAGCTGGGCGCACTCCTCGAGGCACGTCTCCTGCACGGAGTCCGACACCTCGTCCGACGTCGTGTACGCGCCGACCGTCATCGCGCCCTTGTCGCGCACCGTGCGGCGGAGCAGCTCCACCGCGTCCGTCGCCGAGTCGACCGCCACGGCGAAGGAGACGGGGCCGAAGCACTCCTCCAAGTAGGCCGCTTCGGAGTCCGGCTTCGCGCCGTCCAGCTTCACGATCACCGGCGTGCGCACCACGGCGTCCGGGAACTCCGGGTTGGCGATCTCCCGTGAGGGGAGAGCGACTTCACCGATTCCGGCGGCCGCATCCAGGCGGGCCTTCACATCGGGATTGACCAGGGCTCCGAGGATGCCGTTCGCCCGGGCGTCGTCTCCAAGGAGGCCGTTGACCGACGCCGCGAGGTCGGACACCACGTCGTCGTACGACTTGGCACCGGCGTCCGTGGTGATGCCGTCGCGCGGGATGAGGAGGTTCTGCGGGGTCGTGCACATCTGGCCGCTGTACAGGGACAGGGAGAAGGCCAGGTTGGCCAGCATTCCCTTGTAGTTGTCCGTCGACTCGATGACGACCGTGTTGACGCCGGCCTTTTCCGTGTAGACCTGCGCCTGGCGGGCGTTGGTCTCCAGCCAGTCGCCGAAGGCCGTCGATCCCGTGTAGTCGATGATCTTGACTTCGGGTCGCACGGCGAGGGTCTTGGCGATGCCCTCACCGGGCCGCTCGGCTGCCAGGCACACCAGGTTCGGGTCGAAGCCCGCTTCGGCGAGGGCCTCGCGGGCGATGCGGACGGTCAGGGCCAGCGGAAGGACCGCGCGGGGGTGGGGCTTGACCAGGACGGGGTTGCCGGTGGCCAGGGAGGCGAAGAGGCCCGGGTAGCCGTTCCACGTAGGGAACGTGTTGCAGCCGATCAGGAGCGCGATGCCGCGGCCCACGGGCGTGAAGCGCTTGTCCAGCGCGATCGGGTCGCGCTTGCCCTGGGGCTTGGTCCACTCGGCGGCTTCGGGGGTGCGTGCCTGCTCCACGTACGCATACGCCACCGCTTCCAGGGCGCGGTCCTGGGCGTGCGGGCCGCCCGCCTGGAACGCCATCATGAAGGCCTGGCCGCTGGTGTGCATGACCGCGTGCGCCAGCTCGTGCGTGCGCGCGCTGATGCGCTTGAGGATCTCCAGACAGACCATCGCGCGCACTTCCGCGCCCGCGTCGCGCCAGGCCCGCATTCCGGCCCGCATCGCGGGGAGCAGCGTGTCGATGTCCGGGTGGGGGTACGTGATGCCCAACTCCGGGCCGTACGGCGAGATTTCCGCGCCCACCCAGTCGTCCGTGCCCGGCTGGTCGAGGTCGAAGCGGGTGCCCAGGAGGGCGTCGAAGGCGGCCTTGCCCTCGGGCAGGCTCAGGCTGCCGTTCTCTCCATAGGCCTTGGGGTGCTCGGGGTGCGGCGACCAGTACGCGCGCGTGCGGATCGTCTCCAGCGCCTGGTCAAGGGTGGGCCGGTGGGTGGCGATCAGCTGGTGCGCGGTGAGTTCGGCGGCCATGTCGGACCAACTCCTCGTCGTGCCGGCTCTTCGTCGAGCCGACGGGCCGGGCAGGGCAGTGGGCAGGAACAGACGGACAGAGCTAGAGTAACCGAACGATCGGTCGGGACAAGGGGGTCCGCCGAACCTGTGGACAAGTTCTCGCCGGGCACCCCGCACCCTCCGGCGGACACCTCGTGCGGGAGGATCGCGAGCATGACAGCACTCGAGCTCAGCAGCCCCGTTGCCGTGGTCGGCACCGGCACCATGGGGCAGGGCATCGCCCAGGTGGCCCTGCTCGCGGGCCACCCCGTGCGGCTGTACGACGCCGTGCCGGGCCAGGCGCAGAAGGCGGCCGGAGCGATCGCGGCCCGCCTGGACAGGCTGGTCGAGAAGGGCAGGCTCACGGCCGACGACCGCGCCGCCGCGGGAGAGCGCCTGGCGCCCGTCGAGAGCCTCGCCGGGCTTGCCGGGTGCGGGCTCGTCATCGAGGCGATCCTGGAGCAACTGGACGTCAAACAGCGTCTCTTCGAAGAACTCGAAGGGATTGTCGCCGAGGACTGTCTCCTCGCCACCAACACGTCGTCCCTGTCCGTCACCGCCATCGCGGGCACCCTCGACAAGCCGGGCCGCTTCGTCGGCCTGCACTTCTTCAACCCCGCGCCGCTGCTCCCCCTCGTCGAGGTCGTCAGCGGCTTCGCGACCGACGCGGCGACGGCCACGCGCGCGTACGAGACGGCGAAGGCCTGGGGCAAGACCCCGGTGCGCAGCGCGGACACCCCCGGCTTCATCGTCAACCGCATCGCCCGCCCCTTCTACGCCGAGGCGCTGCGCCTCTTCGAGGAGCGGGCCGCCGACCCGGCCACGATCGACGCCGTCCTGCGCGAATGCGGCGGCTTCAAGATGGGCCCCTTCGAGCTCACCGACCTCATCGGCCAGGACGTGAACGAGGCGGTCACCCGCTCCGTGTGGGAGTCCTTCTTCCAGGACCCCAAGTTCACGCCTTCCCTCGCCCAGCGCCGCCTCGTCGAATCGCGCCGTCTGGGCCGCAAGTCCGGACAGGGCTGGTACGCGTACGGCGACGACGCCGCTCCCGCGGAGCCGCACACCGCGGAGCCGGCGAAGGCCCCGGAGTCCGTCGCCCTGCACGGCGATCTCTTCCCGGCGGACGCGCTCGCCGACATGATCAGGAAGGCGGGCATCCGGGTGGCCCGGGGGAAGGGCGTCCCGAGCTACCCGGGCTTCATCGAGCTGCCCAGCGGCGTGCACCTCGCCCTGACCGACGGAACCGCGGCCGACGCGGCATCGGAGCCCACGATCGACTTCGACCTCGCGCTGGACTACCGGGCCGCGACCCGGATCGCCATCGCCCCGTCGAGCAGGGTGGACGAACGAGCCCTGAAGGAGGCGATCGGCCTCTTCCAGGCGCTCGGCAAGAAGGTCAGCGTCATCGGGCACACCCCGGGGATGATCGTGGCCCGCACGGTGTGGATGCTCGTCGACTTCGCCCTCGACGCCCTGGGCCGCGAAGTGGCGAACGCCGAGGACATCGACACCGCGATGCGGCTCGGCGTCAACTACCCGCTGGGCCCGATCGAATGGGGCCGCCGCCTCACCGCGTACCGGGTGGCCGAGTCGCTCGACCTCCTGAACGACGCGTACCCGACCGGGCGTTACGCACCGTCCCAGGCCCTGCGGCGGCAGGCCGTGCGAGAGGAATACTCATGACCACCGCACGGCGGGACACGTACACCCCGGAGACGCTGCTCGGCGTGGCCGTCCGGGTCTTCAACGAGCGGGGCTACGACGGCACGTCCATGGAGCACCTCTCCAAGGCGGCCGGCATCTCCAAGTCCTCGATCTACCACCATGTGTCGGGCAAGGAGGAGCTGCTGCGCCGCGCGGTGAGCCGGGCGCTCGACGGGCTCTTCGGGATCCTCGGCGAGGAGCACGCGCGCGTGGGCAGTGCCGTCCAGCGCCTGGAGTACGTCACGCGCCGCACCGTCGAGGTGCTCGTCGCCGAACTGCCCTATGTGACGCTGCTGCTGCGGGTACGGGGCAACACGGACACCGAGCGGTGGGCCATGGAACGGCGCAGGGAGTTCGACCAGCAGGTCGCCGAACTGCTCAAGGAGGCCGTCGCGGACGGCGATCTGCGCTCGGACATCGAGCTGCGCCTGGCCACCCGGCTGCTCTTCGGAATGATCAACTCCATCGTGGAGTGGTACCGCCCGGACGCCCGAGGCGCCTCATCGGGGGAGCAGGTCGCCGACGCCGTCGTCCAGCTGGCCTTCGCGGGGCTGCGCAGCGACGGCTGACGGCTCAGCTCTCCGGCTCCAGGTCGTCCTCCTCGAAGACCAGCAACGTACGCGTGCTGAGCACTTCGGGGATGGACTGCAGCCGGGTGAGCACCAGCTCGCGCAGGGCGCGGTTGTCCGGCGTGTGCACCAGGAGCAGTACGTCGAAGTCGCCGCTGACCAGCGCGATGTGGGAGGCGCCGGGCAGCGTGCGCAGTTGCTCGCGCACCGTCCGCCAGGTGTTCTGGACGATCTTGAGCGTGATGTACGCGGATGCCCCCTGACCTGCCCGTTCATGGTTGATCCTGGCGCCGAAGCCGCGGATCACACCGTCGTCGATGAGCCGGTTGATCCGCGCGTACGCGTTGGCCCGCGACACATGGACGCGCTCGGCCACGGACCGTATCGACGCACGACCGTCCGTGTGCAGGATGTGCAGGATGTCCCGGTCGATGGCGTCCAGCGGGCGCGGCAGGCCCTCCTGGCGCTCGGGCGGCCGCTCGCCGAGCCGCTCCTCCGGACGGTGGCCCAGCCGCTCCTCCGCACGATCGCCGTCGTGTCCGTCGGCCATTCGTTCAGATGCCATGTCCCCCCGCCTCCCTACCATGGACGTACTGCATCCATCCCAGGCTGTGCAGAACCGTTTGTCCACAGCCTGAAGGTGCCTGTAGCCAAAATGTGCCGACGACCGAACAATCGGTAGGTGAGGCGCCTCACATTGCCGCGCCTCTTTTGCCGCTCCCACGAGGAGATCGCTTCCACATGGAGGTGCCGACATGACGGTCATGGAGCAGCGGGGCGTCTACCGGCCCACCCCGCCACCCGCATGGCAGCTCAGGACCGATCCCGCGCCGCTGCTGCCCGACGCGGAGCCGTACCGCGTCCTTGGCACGGAAGCCGCGGGCAAGGCCGACGAGGAGCTGCTGCGCCGCCTGTACGCGCAGCTGGTGCGCGGCCGCCGGTACAACGCGCAGGCGACGGCCCTCACGAAGCAGGGCAGGCTCGCCGTCTACCCCTCGAGCACCGGCCAGGAGGCCTGCGAGGTGGCCGCCGCGCTGGCCCTGGAGGATCGGGACTGGCTCTTCCCCAGTTACCGCGACACGCTGGCCGCGGTCGCCCGTGGCCTCGACCCCGTCCAGGCGCTGACCCTGCTGCGGGGCGACTGGCACACCGGGTACGACCCCCGGGAGCACCGCGTAGCTCCCCTCAGCACCCCCCTCGCGACCCAGCTCCCGCACGCCGTGGGCCTCGCGCACGCCGCTCGCCTCAAGGGCGACGACGTCGTCGCGCTCGCCATGGTCGGCGACGGCGGCACCAGCGAGGGCGACTTCCACGAGGCGCTGAACTTCGCCGCCGTATGGCAGGCACCCGTCGTCTTCCTGGTGCAGAACAACGGCTTCGCGATCTCCGTCCCGCTCGCCAAGCAGACGGCGGCCCCGTCCCTGGCCCACAAGGCCGTCGGGTACGGAATGCCGGGACGCCTGGTGGACGGCAACGACGCGGCGGCGGTGCACGAGGTACTCGCCGAGGCGGTGTCCCGCGCGCGTGAGGGCGGCGGCCCCACCCTCGTCGAAGCGGTGACGTACCGCATGGAAGCCCATACGAACGCCGACGACGCCACGCGCTACCGAGGTGACGCCGAGGTCGAGGCCTGGCGCGACCACGACCCGATTCTGCTCCTGGAGCGGGAGCTGACCGAGCGAGGACTGCTCGACGAGGACGGGAAGCGGACGGCCCGCGACGACGCCGAGACCATGGCAGCCGATCTGCGCGAGCGCATGAACCAGGACGCCGAGCTCGATCCCATGGACCTCTTCGCGCACGTGTACGCCGAGCAGACCAGCCAACTGCGGGAACAGGCCGCCCAGTTGCGGGCCGAAATCGAAGCATCCGAAGAAGACGACGCGGTCGGCGCGGACGGCGAGGAGAACGCGCGATGAGCACGCTCGCGGCCGAACGGGCCGCCAAGAAGGCCGCCAAACCGGCCACCATGGCGCAGGCATTGGGGCGCGCGCTGCGTGACTCGATGGCCGAAGACCCGACCGTGCACGTCCTCGGAGAGGACGTCGGGGCGCTCGGCGGGGTCTTCCGGATCACCGACGGACTCACCAAGGAGTTCGGCGAGGACCGCTGTACGGACACACCGCTCGCGGAAGCCGGCATCCTGGGGACGGCCGTCGGCATGGCGATGTACGGTCTGCGGCCCGTCGTCGAGATGCAGTTCGACGCCTTTGCCTACCCCGCCTTCGAGCAGCTCATCTCGCACGTGGCGCGGATGCGGAACCGCACCCGGGGCGCGATGCCGCTGCCCATCACGGTGCGCGTGCCCTACGGGGGCGGCATCGGGGGCGTCGAGCACCACAGCGACTCCTCCGAGGCGTACTACATGGCGACTCCGGGGCTCCATGTCGTCGCGCCCGCCACGGTCGCCGACGCCTATGGACTGCTCAGGGCGTCCATCGCCTCCGACGACCCGGTCGTCTTCCTGGAGCCGAAGCGCCTCTACTGGTCCAAGGCCGACTGGAACCCGGACGCGCCGCAGACCGTGGAGCCCATAGGCCGCGCGGTGGTGCGGCGCACCGGGCGCAGCGCCACGCTCCTGACGTACGGCCCGTCCGTGCCCGTCTGCATGGAGGCGGCCGAGGCGGCCGTCGCCGAGGGCTGGGATCTCGAAGTGGTCGACCTGCGCTCCCTTGTGCCGTTCGACGACGAGACGGTGTGCGCTTCGGTACGGCGGACGGGGCGCGCGGTCGTCGTCCACGAGTCGGGCGGCTTCGGCGGCCCCGGCGGGGAGATCGCCGCTCGCGTCACGGAGCGGTGCTTCCACCATCTGGAGGCGCCGGTGCTGCGGGTCGCGGGGTTCGACATCCCCTATCCGCCGCCGATGCTCGAGAAGCACCATCTGCCGGGCGTGGACCGGATCCTGGACGCGGTCGCGCGGTTGCAGTGGGAGGCGGGGAGCTGATGGCGCAGGTGCTCGAGTTCAAGCTGCCCGACTTGGGGGAAGGGCTGACCGAGGCCGAGATCGTCCGGTGGCTCGTCCAGGTCGGCGACGTCGTCGCGGTCGACCAGGCGGTCGTCGAGGTGGAGACGGCCAAGGCGATGGTGGAGGTGCCCTGTCCCTACGGGGGCGTGGTGACCGCCCGCTTCGGCGAGGAGGGGGCGGAACTGCCGGTGGGCGCGCCGCTGTTGACGGTCGCCGTGGGCGCCCCGGCCGCGAGCAGTGCTCCGGAGGAGCCCGCGGAGCGGGCCCTGCAGGCGGCGGCCGCCGAGGAGTCGTCGGGGAACGTCCTGGTCGGGTACGGCACGGCGGCGGCTCCCGCGCGGCGCAGGCGGGTGCGGTCCGCGAGGCCCGCCCCGCGGGAGAAGCCGGTGCAGGCGGTGCAGGCGGTGCAGGCGGTGCAGGCGGCGCCGCAGGCTCCCGCGCCGGAGCCTGTCGCGGCGGCCGATGCCGGGGTGCGGGATATGCGCCAGCGGGTGGACGGTCCTGTTCCGGTGATTTCGCCTCTCGTGCGGAAGCTGGCCCGTGAGAACGACGTCGACCTGCGCGGACTGCCGGGTTCCGGACCCGACGGGCTGATCACGCGGGCCGACGTGGAGGGTGCCATCGCGGCGGAGCGTGCGATCACGCACGGGGCGGAGCTGCCCGAGGGCGAGGTGAGCGACGGGGTGCGCGAGGCCGTGACGCGCCGGGTCGCCGCGCGTAAGGCCGCCGTGCGCGAGGACGACGAGCTCATCCGCGCGGGCCGTGCGGAGTCGCGCCGTCTGGTGGAGGCGGGTGGCGAGCCCGTGCACGCGGGACTGGCGTCCCGGCATCCGCTGACCGGCATCCGCGGTCTCGTCGCCGACAAGATGTCCCGCAGCAGGCGCGAGATACCGGAGGCCACCTGCTGGGTCGACGCCGACGCGACGGAACTGCTCGCGGCGCGCGCCGCGATGAACGCCTCCGTGAAGGAGGGCGACGGCCGCAAGATCTCGCTGCTCGCCCTGTTCGCCCGCATCAGCGTGGCCGCGCTGGCCCGCTACCCGATGCTCAACTCCACGGTGGACATGGAGGCGCGCGAGGTGGTCCGGCTCGCCGACGTCCACCTCGGTTTCGCCGCGCAGACCGACCGTGGGCTCGTCGTCCCCGTGGTGCGGCACGCCCACACGCGGACCACGGATTCCGTCAACGCGGAGCTGATCCGGCTGACGGAGGCCGCGCGGGACGGGAAGCTGACGCCCGGGGAACTGACAGGCGGCACGTTCACGTTGAACAACTACGGGGTGTTCGGGGTCGACGGCTCCACGCCGATCATCAATCACCCCGAGGCGGCCATGCTGGGCGTCGGCCGGATCGTGCCCAAGCCGTGGGTGCACCAAGGGGAGTTGGCGGTGCGGCATGTCGTGCAGCTCTCGCTCACCTTCGACCACCGGGTGTGCGACGGCGGCACTGCGGGCGGGTTCCTGCGGTTCGTGGCGGACTGTGTGGAGCAGCCGGCGGTGTTGTTGCGGGAGGTGTGAGGCGCAGGGGCAGCGGTGTGAGTCCCCGTACAGAGGGGTGGCATTGATCCTTCGTACGCCCATACTCGGGGGATGACCGCGCAAAGGGCTCCAGGGGGCGCCGCATCCGCCCCGTACGACGCCGTGGTGCTGGCGGGTGGCGGCGCCAGACGGCTCGGCGGGGCGGACAAGCCGGGCGTCCGGGTGGGCGGCCGGGCGCTGCTCGACCGGGTGCTCGGCGCGTGTGCCGACGCGGGGGTCACCGTCGTCGTCGCGGGCCCCCGTCCGACCGCGCGCCCCGTGGTGTGGGCGCGCGAGGAGCCCGTCGGCGCGGGGCCGCTCGCCGCCCTCGACGCGGGGTTGCGGTGTACGGCGGCGGAGCGGGTGGTGGTGCTCTCCGCCGATCTGCCGTTTCTGGGGGAGCGAACCGTGCGGGGGCTGGTCGCCGCCCTCGACGAAGGCTCCGCGGACGGCGGCGCGGTGGACGGTGCGGTGCTCACCGATCCCGGTGGCCGGGACCAGCCGCTGGTCGCGGCCTACCGCAGTGCGGCGCTGCGGCGGGAGATCGACGCGCTCGCGGACGAGCACGGTGGTCTGACGGGGCTTCCGCTGCGGCGGCTCACCGCGCGGCTCGCGCTGACCCGGGTCGCCGATCCTCTCGCGTCCTTCGACTGCGACACCTGGGACGACATCGCCGCCGCTCGGGCGCGCATCAGGGAGCATGGGCACGTGTTGGATGAATGGATTTCCGCAGTCAAGGACGAACTGGGCATCGACCTCGACGTCGACACCGGCCTCCTGCTCGACCTCGCCCGCGACGCGGCGCACGGCGTGGCCAGGCCCGCCGCCCCGCTGACCACGTTCCTCGTGGGGTACGCGGCCGCCGCGGGCGGGGCGGGGGCCGGGCCCGAAGCGGTGGCCGACGCGGCCCGCAAGGCGGCGGCGCTGGCCGCGCGGTGGGCGGAGGAGGGTTCCCAGGCGGGGCCCGACCCGGCGTCCGGCGCGGCGGGCGATGCGCGGCCGGACGCCGGATGAGCGGGCAGCCCGTGCCGGACGCCGAGCTCGACGAGGCTCTGGCCCTGGTGAACGAGGACCATGGCCGCCGTACGGGACGGCTCGCTGACGGTGGTTCAGCCGACGACGTTGATGGCGGCGTCATGGCTGCTGCGGCGGCTGAACCGCAGGGTCAGGGCCATGGTCAGGGCCATGGCCAGGGGCAGGGGCAGGGGCACGATGACGTGCCTGACCCGTTGCCCGCTTCCGGCCAGGCGGCACCGGGTGCGCGTCGGCCGAGGGCCGGGAGTTCCGCAGACGCCAGTGCCGGCACCCCGGCCAGCACCGCCGGTCGCACCTCCCACGGCCCTCACGCTTCCCACAGCACCCACCGCGACATCACCCCCTGGCCCGCAGCCCGCGCCATCGCCGCGAGGGCTCCTCGGCCCGTTGCTTCCGGGGCCGTGCCCGCGGGCGTCCCGCTGGAGCAGGCGCTCGGTCTTGTTCTTGCCGCGCCTCTCGTCGCGCTCACCGATCTGCCCTCCTTCGACACCTCCGCCATGGACGGCTGGGTCGTCGCGGGGCCGGGGCCCTGGAGCGTCCTCGACGAGGGGATCCTGGCCGGGCAGGGAGGGACCGTGTCGCTCGCCGACGGGGACGCGGTGCGGATCGCGACCGGGGCCCGGATTCCGCGCGAGGCCACGGCGGTCATCCGCAGAGAGCACGGAATCACCGACGACAAGGGGCGGCTGCACCCCCGGCGTGACGTCATGCAAGGGCAGGACATCCGGCCACGCGCCCAAGAGTGCCGCTCCGGCGATCAACTCCTGCCGTCCGGCGCCCTGGTGACCCCGGCGGTGCTCGGCCTCGCGGCTGCCGCCGGGTACGACCGGCTGCCCGTGGTCCCCCGCCCCCGTGCCGAAGTCCTGATCCTGGGCGATGAGTTGCTGACCGAGGGCCTCCCCCACGAAGGTCTCATCCGGGACGCGCTCGGGCCCATGCTGCCGCCCTGGCTGCGATCGCTCGGCGTGGACGTCATCGGCGTACGGCGGCTCGGTGACGATGCCGAGGCGCTGCACCAGGCCATCACCACCTCCACCGCCGATCTCATCGTCACCACCGGCGGGACCGCCGCCGGGCCGGTCGATCATGTCCACCCGACCCTGAGCCGCATCGACGCCGAGCTTCTCGTGGACGGCGTCGCGGTGCGCCCGGGGCACCCCATGCTGCTCGCGCGGATCCTCCCCGACCAGCACCTCGTAGGCCTGCCCGGCAATCCGCTCGCCGCCGTATCGGGGCTGCTGACCCTGGCCGAGCCCCTGCTGCGCACGCTCTCGGGGCGCCCCGTGTCGGTGCCGTACACGGCTGTCGTACGCGAGGACGTGCACGGGCACCCGCACGACACCCGGCTCGTCCCCGTCACGCTCCAGGCCGACGACGCGGTGCCGCTGCACTACAACGGGCCCGCGATGCTGCGTGGCGTCGCGGTGGCCGAGGGGCTGGCCGTGGTCCCGCCCGGTGGTGCGCGCAAGGGCCAGGAGCTGGAGATTCTCGACCTGCCCTGGGCCGTGCCCGAAGCGGGCGGCTATGCGACCGGGGTGTGTTTCACGTGAAACTTCACGGCCAGGACGCGATCGCCCGCAACCCCGACGAACATCTGGTGACCCACCGGATCAAGCTGCCGCGACGGGTCGTCGAGCGCCCCCTGCGGCAGGTCGGCAAGCGGCTGCTCATCGCGCTCGCGGTGCTCGCCCTGACGACCTTCATCGTCTGGATCGACCGCGGCGGCTACCACGACAACTCGGACGACGGGCTCGACTTCCTCGACGCCGCCTACTACTCCACCGTCACGCTCTCCACCACGGGCTACGGCGACATCGTCCCGTACAGCGACAGCGCACGGCTCTGCAACATCCTGCTGATCACGCCGCTGCGTGTGCTCTTTCTGATCATCCTGGTCGGGACCACACTTGAAGTACTCACGGAACGTACGCGCGAGGAATGGCGTCTGAACCGCTGGAGGTCCAACTTGCGTGAACACACCGTCGTCGTCGGCTTCGGCACCAAGGGCCGCTCCGCGATCCAGACCGTCCGCGCGACCGGTCTGAAGCCGGAGCAGATCGTGGTGGTCGACCCGAGCGCGAAGGTCGTCGACGCCGCCACCGCCGAGGGGTACGCGGGCGTCATCGGCGACGCGACGCGCAGCGATGTGCTGCTCCGTGCCGAGGTGCAGCGGGCCCGGCAGATCATCATCGCGACGCAGCGCGACGACACCGCCGTCCTGGTCGCCCTCACCGCCCGGCAGATGAACCGCGGGGCGAAGATCGTGGCCGCGGTGCGCGAGGAGGAGAACGCGCCGCTGCTGCGGCAGTCCGGCGCGGACGCGGTGATCACCAGCGCCAGTGCGGCGGGGCGGCTGCTCGGGCTCTCCTGCCTCAGCCCCAGCGCCGGCATGGTCATGGAGGACCTGATCCAGCAGGGCAGCGGTCTCGACCTCGTCGAGCGGCCGGTCATAAAGGCCGAGGTGGGCCTGGGGGTCCGGGAGACGGACGATCTGATCGTGAGTGTGGTGCGGGGGCACCGGGTGCTCGGGTACGACGATCCCGCCGTAGGGAAGCTGCAGTTGATGGACCGTCTCATCACCATCGTGCGGGCCTCGCCGCAGGCCACGGTGACGCCTGACGCGCGCCCGTCTCCGCCGGGTGGAGGGATCCGCGCCTAGCCGAACCGGCCGGATTCGCCGGGGAGTAGCCTCGCCCGCATGCATGCGATCACGATCCCCGAAGCCGGTGGGCCCGAAGCGCTCGTGTGGGCCGAGGTCCCCGATCCCGTACCTGGTGAGGGCGAGGTTCTCGTCGAGGTCGCGGCCAGTGCCGTGAACCGCGCCGACCTGCTCCAGCGCCAGGGCTTCTACAACCCGCCGCCCGGCTCGTCCCCGTACCCGGGACTCGAATGTTCGGGCCGCGTCAGGGCCATCGGCACCGGCGTCTCCGGCTGGGAGATCGGCGACGAGGTCTGCGCACTGCTCGCGGGCGGTGGCTACGCCGAGCAGGTCGTCGTCCCCGTGGGCCAGTTGCTGCCGGTGCCCGAGGGCGTCGACCTCGTCACGGCGGCCGCGCTGCCCGAGGTGACCTCGACCGTCTGGTCGAACGTCTTCATGATCTCCCACCTGCGGCCGGGCGAGATGTTCCTCGTGCACGGTGGCTCCAGCGGCATCGGCACGATGGCGATCCAGCTGGCCAAGGCTGTCGGTGCCAAGGTCGCGGTCACCGCGGGCAGCAAGGAGAAGCTGGACTTCTGCCGGGAACTCGGCGCGGACGTCCTCATCAACTACCGCGAGCAGGACTTCGTCGAGGAGATCAAGAACGCCACGGACGGCGCGGGCGCCGACGTCATCCTCGACAACATGGGCGCCAAGTACCTGGACCGCAACATCCAGGCCCTCGCGACCAGCGGCCGCCTCGCGATCATCGGCATGCAGGGCGGCAGCAAGGGCGAACTGAACATCGCCACGCTCCTGACGAAGCGCGCTGCCATCACGGCTACGTCGCTGCGGGCGCGGCCCCTGGAGGAGAAGGCCGCCATCGTGGCGGCGGTGCGGGAGCATGTGTGGCCGCTGATCGGTGCGGGGCATGTGCGTCCGGTTGTCGACCGGACGGTACCGATGCGGGAGGCTGCGGCCGCTCATCGGGTGTTGGAGGAGAGCCAGCACATCGGGAAGGTGCTGCTCGTTCGGTGACTGGTCTGCGGGTTCGCTGTGGCTGGTCGCGCCCACGCGGCGGAGCCGCACATGTCACAGCCCCGCGCCCCTGACGGGGCCCGATACCGAGGCCCGCCGAGATGCCGGACCCCTCCCCCTATGTGACGCTTGATGCAGCTTCAGTGATCTCTCTGGTTCTGGCGATCCGGTAGCGGGAGGGGGTCAGCGCGGTGACTCCACGACTCAGGCCGTTGGTGGTTTCGGCGGTGTTCCTGACCGCCACCGTTCTCCCCTCCTCGTACGTGTCGTATGCCGCGTACGCCGTCGAGCCCTCCCCCAGCGAGACCTTCGCCGGAAGCGTCCCCGGCGAGGGCAGGGCCAGGCCGGGACGTGCGGAGCCGTCGCCGCCGCCCCGCTCGGTGCCCGTACCGGCCCACACGCCGAGGCCGGAGCCGCAGCCGTCCCTGGCGCGGAAGCCCGCCACCAAGACCACCGCCTCCGATGCCACCCGGAGGACCGCCGCGGAGCCCGTCGTCCCCGGCCTCAGCGTCCTGCCGCTCGGCAGCGGGCTCGTCCTCATCGGTCTCGGCCTGGGGTTCTTCGCCGTGCGGCTGCGCGGTGGCTGACACGGCCGAAGGCTTCGTACACGGTGGATCACCGGCTTATGGGGGCACCACCGATGTGTGATGTACGGGTGCGAGAGAATGGCGGCATGGAGATGCCGAGGAACGAACGGTCGCAGGAGAGCCCCCAAGTCCTGGTTGTCGGACAGGACGGAATGGCGCTCGGCGGCGGCGGAAACGACGACTCCCACGAGGTCCCGGTGACGGAGATGGTCGAACAGCCGGCCAAGGTGATGCGCATCGGCAGCATGATCAAGCAGCTGCTCGAGGAGGTGCGGGCGGCTCCTCTGGACGAGGCGAGCCGGGTGCGGCTCAAGGAGATCCACGCCAGTTCGGTCAAGGAGCTCGAGGACGGTCTCGCCCCCGAGCTCGTCGAAGAGCTGGAGCGCCTCTCCCTTCCGTTCACGGAGGAGACGACGCCGAGCGACGCCGAGCTGCGGATCGCCCAGGCCCAGTTGGTGGGCTGGCTGGAGGGGCTCTTCCACGGGATCCAGACGACCCTGTTCGCGCAGCAGATGGCGGCGCGGGCCCAACTGGAGCAGATGCGGCGCGCGTTGCCGCCCGGCATGGGCGGTGGCGACGAGGACGAGGACGGCGGTGTCGCGGGGCGGTCTGGAGGTCCTTACCTCTAGATCTAGAACCTCCGGACGGTCGCCTGGAACCTCTGGGCGGTCGCCGGACACCGAACAACGCGGAGGGCCCGGTCACGAGGTGACCGGGCCCTCCGCGTTGCTGTGGATGATCAGGCGGGGTTACCGGTGGAGACGGTGATCTCGATGTTCACGTCGTCCGGAGAGATGTCGGATTCCTCCTTGGGGGACTGCGACATGACCGTGTCCTCCCCGTAGGTGTTCTCGTCCACCGTGCGCTTGTCGTACTGCCAACCGGCCGCCTGCAGGCACTTCTGCACGGACCGCCAGTCCTTGAACGTGAAGTCAGGGACCTTGATCTTGTTCTCGTCGTTGTACGCCGTGTCGGGGTCGGTGCACTCTTCGGTCTCGATCGTCTGTGTCCGGTCGGGACCGCGGTGGTCCGCCACCGGCGCGTTCGACTTCTTGTCCTTGGGGTCCTTGCCGCCCTCTTCGCCGCCGCCGCTCATCGAGACCGCCGCGATGACGCCGCCGATGGCCAGCAGTGCGACGACGATCGAGCCGACGACCACCGGCATGTTCCGCTTGCCGCCGCCCGAGCCCGAGCCCGAGCCGCCGCCCTGGCCCTGGACCGACGTCTGCGTCGGCTGGGGCGAGAGGGTGTACGGAGGCGGGGTCTGCGAGGCCTGCGGGGCGTACGCGTTCGTGGGCGCCGGGGTCTGGTAGCCCGCCTGCTGCGGGTAGCCGTAACCGGGGGTGACGGGGGCCGGGGTCGCCGGGCCGTAAGGGCCCGGCTGGTACGGCGTCTGGACGTTGCCGCCCTGCGGCATCGAGGTGTCGACCGGCGGGAAGACCGCCGAGCCGACGCCCGCGCCGCTCGCCGTCTGGGCGCCCGGCACGATGCTCGGCGCGGCCGCCTGGAAGGACTGGGCGACGCGCAGGCACTCGTCGCGCATCGCCTCCGCGGTCGGGAAACGCTCGTTCGGGTTCTTCTTGAGCGCGCGGGCGACGATCGCGTCGAGGGCCGGCGGCAGCGAGCGGTTGATCGAGGACGGAGCGACCGGCTCCTCCTGGACGTGCGCGTACGCGATGGCCAGCGGCGAGTCCGCCTCGAAGGGCAGCCGGCCGGTGGTCAGCTGGAAGAGCATGATGCCGACCGAGTACAGGTCGGAGCGGGCGTCGACGCCGCGGCCGAGGGCCTGCTCCGGTGAGAGGTACTGCGGGGTGCCGACGACCATGCCGGTCTGCGTCATGGAGGTGACGCCGGACTGCATGGCGCGGGCGATGCCGAAGTCCATGACCTTGACGACGTTGCGCTTCGTCATCATCACGTTGCCGGGCTTGATGTCGCGGTGGACCAGGCCCATCTCGTGGCTGATCTCGAGCGCGGCGAGCACATCGGCGGTGATCTTCAGCGCCTGGTCGGTCGGCATCGCGCCGAACTGCGCGACGGACGCGTCGAGGACGGAGCCGAGCGGCTTGCCCTCCACGTACTCCATGACGATGTACGGCATCGGAGCGCCGTCGCCCGCGGCGGAGCCGCCATCGGACAACGTGTCCTCGCCGGTGTCGAAGACCGAGACGATGTTCGTGTGCGTGAGCTTGGCCACCGACTGGGCCTCGCGGCGGAAGCGCTCGCGGAAGGACTGCTCGCGGCCGAGCTCGGTGTGCAGGGTCTTGATCGCGACTTGGCGGTCGAGTACGGAGTCGTACGCCAGGTGAACGGAGGCCATGCCGCCCTCACCGAGAAGATCGCGAAGCTGATACCGGCCACCGGCCAGCGAACGCCCCGCATACCGCCCCTGTGCGCCGTCCTGGCTGCTCATGTCGTGCGTCCCCCATCGGCGCGGTGTGCCGGACGGCTCCGCGATCGCTGATCGATTCCCGCTATTCCAGGCCAAGTCTGCCCGAGGGCACTGACACGTCAAGCTCGATGCCCGTTCCGTGACCGTACGCGCAAGAAGCGTCTCGGAAGCGTTACAAGTTTGCGCGGCGGGGCCTGTGGCGGGTTTGATGTCCGGTCCACCTCGAACCGGCGTGCCGCGCGAAGGCTGTAGCGTGGCCCGGGTTCCCCCAGTACCACCAAGCACCACGACCAGAAACGACGGCGAGGACTGATGGCACAGACGCAGCGCGCTCAGGGCCCGTCCGACCCCGAGGCGACTGGCGGCGGTATGTCAGATGCGCCGGAGTTGTGGGGTAATGGCGGGCTTGTCGGGGACGGCCGATACCGGCTCACCCGCAGACTCGGCCGTGGCGGCATGGCCGAGGTGTTCGCGGCTGAGGACGTACGTCTCGGCCGAACGGTCGCCGTCAAGCTGCTCCGCTCCGACCTCGCCGAGGACCCGGTCTCCAAGGCCCGCTTCACGCGCGAGGCCCAGTCGGTGGCGGGGCTCAACCACCACGCGGTGGTGGCGGTCTACGACTCCGGCGAGGACGTCGTCGGGCCGAACGTCGTCCCGTACATCGTCATGGAGATCGTCGAGGGCCGGACGATCCGCGATCTGCTGATCAACGCGGAGGCGCCGGGCCCCGAGCAGGCCCTGATCATCGTCTCCGGAGTGCTCGAGGCGCTCGCCTACTCGCACCAGCACGGCATCGTGCACCGCGACATCAAGCCCGCGAACGTGATCATCACCAACACCGGCGCGGTGAAGGTGATGGACTTCGGCATCGCGCGCGCCCTGCACGGCGCCCAGTCGACGATGACGCAGACCGGCATGGTCATGGGCACGCCCCAGTACCTCTCCCCGGAGCAGGCGCTCGGCAAGGCCGTCGACCACCGCTCCGACCTGTACGCGACCGGCTGTCTGCTCTACGAACTCCTCGCGCTGCGGCCCCCGTTCACCGGTGAGACGCCGCTTTCCGTGGTCTACCAGCACGTCCAGGACACCCCGACCCCGCCGTCCGAGACCTCGGACGCGGCGCCGCCGGAGCTGGACGGGCTCGTCATGCGCTCGCTCGCCAAGGACCCGGACGACCGGTTCCAGACCGCCGAGGAGATGCGCGGTCTGGTCCAGTACGGGCTGCAGATGCTGCACGACCAGGGGAGCCACACCGGTACCTGGAACACCGGCCCCGTGGAGATGCACGAGGGCGGCAGCACCCCGGCGATGGGCGTCGCGGGCACCACCGCGATGCAGCACCCCGGCGACTCCGGCACCGCGCAGATTCCGGGCCCGATGCTGCGTCCGCCGGGCGGTGACGACGGCGGTTTCGACGGCGGTCACCGCGACGGGAACGGCCGGGGCGGCCGCGGCAAGATGTGGATCTTCGCCGTGCTCGCGGTCATCGCGATCGCGGTGGGTGTCGCGTTCGCACTGACGGCCGGCGACGAGAAGAAGAAGGACAACGACGCTCCGAGGAAGGCGCCGACGACGCAGTCGGAGTCGAAGGAGCCGAGCAAGAGCCCCGACGACGAGACGTCGGACGAGGAGACGGTGCCGGGCGACGGCTCGGGCGGCCAGGGCGACTACACGCCCCCGGTGACGCCGTCCACCGACCCGACCACCCCGACGACGCCCACGGAGAGCGAGCCGACGGAGCCGACCGACGAGCCCACCGACGAGCCGACCGACGAGCCGACGGACGAGCCGACGGAGCCGACCGATGAGCCGACTCCGCCCGTTACGGAAGATCCGACGGGTGGGGCCGACGGCGGCGCGGACGGTGGCGTCGACGGCGGCTGAAGCGGCTGAAGCGGCTGGATCAAGCAGCTGAATGAAATGAA
Source organism: Streptomyces sp. MZ04 (assembly GCF_004684775.1). Classification (GTDB taxonomy): domain Bacteria; phylum Actinomycetota; class Actinomycetes; order Streptomycetales; family Streptomycetaceae; genus Streptomyces. The sequence continues at coordinate 5,162 of NZ_SRIC01000100.1, read as the reverse complement.
CGGCACGCGCGCGTGGAGCCCGAAAAGGGCCCCACGCGCGCGTGCCGCGTTATGGAGAAGGCCGGAGAAGGCCGGAGAAGCCGGAGGAGCTACAGAAGGCGCTGGAGCTGGCGATCCCGGCCGCCGTGCAGCGTATGCACCGTGGCCAGCTGCGGCTCTATGCGGAGGTAGACCGGGTCGTAGAGCTCGCCGTCCACGTAGTGCGGGCCCGGGCCGAAGAGCTCCAGCTCGTCGTTGCTCGGCTCGATGGCCTCGCAGACGCCGACGAACTGCACGGTCCACCGGGCCGTACGCGTGCCCGCCGAGTTGAGATTGTCCGCTCCGTAGGCGACGACACTGCCGATGCAGGCCTGGTGGTAGCCGTATCCCTTGTGCATCCGCAGCAGGATGCGCCCGTCCACGACGATGTGGCGGGCCGCGGCGAGGAAGGGCAGCGCGCGCATGCTGGTCGCCACCCGGCCGTAGGCGGTACGGCCGAGCAGTTCGTAGGCGAGCTGTTCGTCCTGTTCATCCGGTTCGTCGGTGGGCATGGCATCCACCCTCGGGCACGGGCGGGGCGACCCGACAGAGGATCCCGCCCCTAGCGCGATGGGACGTAAGTCCTTAGTTGCCTCAGAGCACCAGCACCGTCTTGCCCCGCGCCCCGCCCGCGCGGTTCCTTGCGATGGCCCGGGGCGCCTTCTCCAGGGGGACCTCGGCTTCCACGGGGGCGTTGAGCACCCCTTTGACGGCAGCGGCGGCCAGGATGTCCAGGAGTTCGGAGCCGGCCCGCAGGTCGAAGTTGATCACCTCGACGCCGGGCGGGTGCGGGGCCTTCGCCGGGGCGCCGGCGGAGCGTGCGCTGAGGGCGACGCCGCCGTCACGGACGAGCGCGGCGTGGGCGGCGAAGGAGTCCGGGTCGCCGGAGACCAGGTCGACCACCGCGTCGACGCCCTCCGGATACGCGTCACGGACCGCGTCCGCCAGGTCCCGCGAGGTGCTGTCGATGGTGACGGCGGCCCCGAGCGCGCCCATCCGGTGCTTCTCGTCGCCGCGTACGGCTGCCAGGACCCGCACCTCGCGGTCCGCCGCGAGCTGGGTGAGCTGGGTGCCCACGCCGCCCGTCGCGCCGACGATCAGGAGGCTCTCGCACTCGCGGATCCCGGCGGTCTCGAGGATCTGCGCCGCCGTCATCCCGGCGGTCGGCAGGACCGCCGCGCTCTCCATGCTCAGGCCCAGGGGGACGGTGGAGATCACCGCGTCCTGCGGCATCGTCACGAACTCGGCGTACGTGCCCGCGCCGACCGGGGGCCGGATGGCCTGGCCGAAGACCGGGTCGCCGATCCGGAAGCGCTCCTGACCAGGGCCGATCGCGTCCACCCGGCCGGCGAAGTCGATGCCCATGATGAGCGGGAAGACATGGGGCACGAGCCCTTCGAAGACGCCGTCGGCGGCCTGCCAGTCGAAGGGGTTCAGGGAGGCGTAGTCGACGCGGACGAGCACTTCGCCGGGTCCTGGTGCCGGATCCGGCACCTCCATCAGCTCAGGCTCGGCCTTGAACTTCCTGACCGCGACAGCTCGCATGCCGGAACGCCCTCCTGGTGGAGCCCTGATTCAGTGCTGCGATTCAGTGCTGCTTCTCCGCCTGCAGGCGCGCCACGTACGCGGCCGCCTGGGAGCGCCGCTCCATGCCCAGCTTGGAGAGCAGGCTGGAGACGTAATTCTTGATCGTTTTCTCGGCGAGGTGCAGTCGCTCGCCGATCGCGCGGTTGGTCATGCCCTCGCCGATCAGGTCGAGGATCTTCCGCTCCTGCTCGGTGAGGTTGGCCAGGCGGTCGTCGCCCTTGGGGTTGTTCCCGTCGCGCAGCCGCTCCAGGACGCGGGCCGTCGCCACCGGGTCGAGCAGGGACTTTCCGGCCGCCACATCACGTACGGCGGTGAGCAGTTCATTGCCGCGAATGGCCTTGAGGACATAGCCGGAAGCGCCCGCCATGATCGCGTCGAAGAGGGCCTCGTCATCGGCGAACGAGGTGAGCATCAGGCATTTGATGTCCTCGTTCTGGGAACGGATCTCGCGGCAGACCTCCACGCCGCTGCCGTCCGGAAGGCGCACGTCGAGAACGGCCACATCAGGGCGCGTGGCAGGGATCCTGACCAGGGCATCCGCGGCCGTACCCGCTTCTCCGACGACCTCGATGTCGGACTCCACGGAGAGCAGTTCATGGACTCCTCGCCGCACCACCTCATGGTCGTCGAGGAGAAATACCGTAATTTTTCCGTCTTCGCGCACGGAGTCAGTCTCACACACGATCTCTTGCCCTGCTCAAGCTGAACCCTTCCCGTCCGCGGGGTGGCCGGGATAACGTGCCGGTGTTCCGGCCCCCTGCCAGGCTGTGATCAGTGCTGTGACCAGGAAGTGTTCCCGCCTTTCTCGATTTACTCGGAAATCCAAGCAGTCAGGTACTTGGATTTCCAAGCAAATTCGCAGGTCAGATGGGGTTTCACAGAATTGGTAAGCACTGGGTAACGTGCAATGTGCAGGGCGCTCGCCGGGGCACCTGTCACGCCTGTTCCCGGCCGAGTCGCACCCACCCCGTGCGCGGGCACGGATCAGGCGAGCCGCACTGGCTCACCCGGTAATCCCGGGGGCCGGACCGACGGAGGAGCACACGTGACCGTGGAGAGCACCGCCGCGCGCACACCGCGCCGCAGCAGTACCAGCGGCGGGAAGCGCGCAAGCGCCAAGAAGGCCGCGCCGAAGAAGAGCACCGAGCCCGAGCTCGTACAGCTGCTGACCCCCGAGGGCAAGCGGGTCAAGAACGCGCAGTACGACGAGTACGTCGCCGGGATCACCGCCGATGACCTGCGCGGCCTGTACCGCGACATGGTCCTCACCCGCCGCTTCGACGCCGAGGCCACCTCCCTGCAGCGCCAGGGCGAGCTGGGCCTGTGGGCCTCGCTGCTCGGCCAGGAGGCCGCCCAGATCGGCTCGGGCCGCGCCACCCGCGACGACGACTACGTCTTCCCGACCTACCGCGAGCACGGCGTCGCCTGGTGCCGCGGGGTCGACCCGACGAACCTGCTCGGCATGTTCCGCGGCGTGAACAACGGCGGCTGGGACCCGAACACCAACAACTTCCACCTGTACACGATCGTCATCGGCTCCCAGACCCTGCACGCCACCGGGTACGCCATGGGCGTGGCCAAGGACGGCGCGGACTCGGCCGTGATCGCGTACTTCGGGGACGGCGCCTCCAGCCAGGGAGACGTGGCCGAGGCGTTCACCTTCTCCGCGGTCTACAACGCGCCCGTCGTGTTCTTCTGCCAGAACAACCAGTGGGCGATCTCCGAGCCCACCGAGAAGCAGACCCGGGTGCCGCTCTACCAGCGCGCGCAGGGCTACGGCTTCCCCGGTGTACGGGTCGACGGCAACGACGTGCTCGCCGTGCTCGCCGTCACCAAGTGGGCGCTGGAGCGGGCCCGCACGGGCGAGGGCCCCGCGCTGATCGAGGCGTTCACGTACCGCATGGGCGCGCACACCACCTCCGACGACCCGTCGAAGTACCGCAACGACGACGAGCGTGTGGCCTGGGAGGCGAAGGACCCGATCCTGCGCCTGAAGGCCTATCTCGAGTCCGAAGGTCACGCGGATGAGGGATTTTTCGCGGAACTCGAAGCGGAGAGCGAAGCGTTGGGCAAGCGAGTGCGAGAGGTGGTGCGGGCGATGCCGGATCCGGATCTGATGGCGATCTTCGAGAACGCGTATGCGGACGGGCACGCGCTCGTGGACGAGGAGCGCGCTCAGTTCGCCGCCTACCAGGCGTCGTTCGCGGACGAGGGCGGTAAGTGATCATGGGCGTACAGAAACTCCCCATTGCCAAAGCGATCAACGAATCGCTGCGCACGGCGCTTGAGAACGACCCCAAGGTCCTCATCATGGGCGAGGACGTCGGCAAGCTCGGCGGCGTCTTCCGGGTGACGGACGGGCTGCAGAAGGACTTCGGCGAGGACCGGGTCATCGACACCCCGCTCGCCGAGTCCGGCATCGTCGGCACGGCCATCGGCCTGGCCCTGCGGGGCTACCGCCCGGTGGTGGAGATCCAGTTCGACGGTTTCGTCTTCCCCGCGTACGACCAGATCGTCACGCAGCTCGCGAAGATGCACGCCCGCGCGCTCGGCAAGGTCAAGATGCCGGTCGTCATCCGCATTCCGTACGGCGGCGGCATCGGCGCGGTCGAGCACCACAGCGAGTCGCCCGAGGCGCTGTTCGCGCACGTGGCGGGGCTCAAGGTCGTCTCGCCCTCCAACTCGTCGGACGCCTACTGGATGATGCAGCAGGCCATCCAGAGCAATGACCCGGTGATCTTCTTCGAGCCGAAGCGGCGTTACTGGGACAAGGGCGAGGTCGACAAGGACGCCATCCCCGGCCCTCTGCACAAGGCCGGTGTCGTGCGCGAGGGCACCGACCTGACGCTCGCGGCGTACGGCCCGATGGTGAAGGTCTGTCTGGAGGCCGCCGCGGCAGCCGCCGAGGAGGGCAAGTCCCTGGAGGTCGTGGACCTGCGCTCCATGTCCCCGATCGACTTCGACACGGTCCAGTCCTCGGTGGAGAAGACCCGCCGTCTCGTCGTCGTGCACGAGGCCCCGGTGTTCCTCGGTACGGGCGCGGAGATCGCGGCGCGCATCACCGAGCGGTGCTTCTACCACCTGGAGGCCCCGGTGCTCCGGGTCGGCGGCTATCACGCCCCGTACCCGCCGGCCCGCCTCGAAGAGGAGTACCTGCCGGGCCTTGACCGGGTGCTCGACACCGTCGACCGCTCGCTGGCGTACTGAGGGAGAGGGTCGTGACGACGATGACAGACACCGCTCTTGCCGAGTTCAAGATGCCCGACGTGGGCGAGGGACTCACCGAGGCCGAGATCCTCAAGTGGTACGTGGCGCCGGGCGACACCGTCACCGACGGCCAGGTCGTGTGCGAGGTGGAGACCGCCAAGGCCGCCGTCGAACTGCCGATTCCGTTCAACGGCGTCGTGGGGGAGCTGCGCTTCCCCGAGGGCACGACGGTCGACGTCGGCCAGGTGATCATCACGGTCGACGTGTCGGGCGGGGCGGCCCCTGCGGCACCCGCAGCCCCCGCAGCTGCCGCGGCGCCTGCCGAGCCGGTCGCCGCCCCCGCCCGACAC